>JAQGIW010000033.1 GCA_028290905.1 Caulobacteraceae bacterium
TCCCTGATCGAAGCCACGACGCTCGTGCTGCTGGTCTGCGTCGCCGTGCCGCTCAAGCACCTGGCGGGGTGGCCGGTCGGGGTCGCGGTGATGGGGCCGATCCACGGCCTGGCCTTCCTGACCTACGGCTGGGTGGCGATCCAGACCGTCGCGGGCGGCGGATGGCGCCGGGCGGAGGCTGCTCGGCTGTTGCTCCTCGCCGTGATCCCGTTCGGTGGCTACTTCAACCTTGGGCTGATCCGCCGAAAGAGGATCGAACTCGGGTCCACCCTCGCCGCCTGATGCTGGTCGCCCTCTATCCCTGGCTGAAGGCGGCGCACGTCGCCGCGGCGGTCGCCTTCGTCGGTGGCCTGCTCGCGGGCGCCATGGCCCTCGCGGCCGTCCAGGGGGAGCGGTTCCCGCCGTCGGCGTCCGCGGCCTTCATGCGGGTGGCGCGGGCGTGGGACCGCCGCGTGACGACACCGGCCATTCTGCTGGTATGGGCCCTGGGCCTGACCCTGGCGCTGCAGGGCCACTGGTTCCGGTCCGTCTGGCTGCCCGCGAAACTCGTGGTCGTCCTGGCGATCTCGGCGTGGCACGGCGTTCAGTCCGGGACCCTGCGCCGGCTGGCCGGCGGGGCGCCGACACATCCGAAGGGCCGACATGGGCTCGTCCCTCTCGCCATCCTGGCCGCCGTTCTGGCAATCGTCCTGCTCGCCGTTCTCAAGCCGCTGTAGCCGCCTTTTCGGCCGCCCCGTCTAGTTCCCCGATACGCTGTCCACCTTGCCGAACAGGCGCATCAGCCGCTCCAGCACGTCCGCCGGCAGCGCCGGGGCCTGGATAGCGGCGAGGTTGGCTTCCAGGTGGGCGACATCGCCGGTGCCGGTAAGAGTCACCTGCGCGCCCGGCTCGTGCCGGCAGAACCGGTAGGCGGCCTCGACCACCGAGCCGATCCCGGCGTGGTCGCGCAGGAAGCCCAGCGGGTCGGAGGCGTCGACCTGGCCGCCGTCCACCTCGCCGCGCGCGATCAGGTCGGCCACCGCCTCGCGCAGGGCCGCCGGATCGCTGAGCTGGCGGCGCACGGCGAACATGATCAGCGTGCCAACGTCGCGCGCCCGGGTCAGTGGAAACACCCGCTGCCGGGCCGAGGGATTGACCAGGTTGAAGCCGACCATGATCACGTCGAAATGATCGTCGGCGAGCGCGCCGGGAAGCATGGCGTGGCTGGTGTCGCCGATGAACTGTTCGGTGATCCCCAGAAAGCGGATCTTGCCCGCCGCCTGCTGGCGCTTCATCTCGGGGACCAGGACCTGGGCGCAGTGGTCGTACTGGCCCGACGGCACGCCGTGCAGGTGGAAGACGTCCACGTGATCGGTTCCCAGTCGGCGCAGGGAGCCCTCGAGGCTTTCGGTCAGCTCGGCGGCGGATATCGGCGCCCGGTCGCCGCCGCGGCGGGGGCTGGCCTTGGTCGAGAGGAACACCTGGTCGCGGCGCCCCGCGATCCCCTTTCCCACCGCCTCTTCGGTGCCGTAGGCGGGGGCGGTGTCGATGAAGCTGACGCCGAGGTCGAGGGCGCGGCGGACGACGCTCGCGGCGTGATGAGCATCCGCGCCTCGGGCCATTCCCAGGCGGCTGTGTCCGCCGCAGCCGAGCCCGACGACACTGACCGGGGCGTTGGTGCGGCCGAGACGGACGGTTTGCATGCGGGCGGGCTCCCGAAGAGTGGAGCGGACTTTATGGGTCTATTTGGTGGTTGGCCAACCAGTAAGTTGATTTGGGTCTCTCGTGCCCTGGAGGGTCATGGCAGGACTTCCACGCCCCGACGCTTCGCGGCGTCGGCGAGTTCGCGATCCCGCGTCGCGAGGGGCGTTCCCTCCCGAACGGCGAGTTCGAGATACGCCGCGTCATAGCTGGTGAGCCGCTCGGAACGGGCGAGGGCGAGGGTGTCGCGCCACGCGTGGCGCGTGGTTTCGCCGTCCACGGTGATCGGCAACGCGGCGATCAACTCGAGGCGCAGAGCGACGTCCGCGCCAGTGATGCGCCCCCGCCTTTCGGCCTGAAGAAGCACATTGGCCAGTTCGAGGCGCCAGAGGTCCGGTACGATCGCGCCTTCGTCGCGAATGCGCGCGAACAGGTGATCGGTCGCCGGCGTCGCCTCATCCTCGAAGCACCAGCAAGGACGGCCGGGCGAGTCTGGCCTTCCCCATCGAGGCCAAGGGCTATGGCGCGATCCTGGCGATGCGCGGCGCGCCTGACGCCAGGCTATCGGCCTTCCTGGCGACCATGCGGGCCATGACCGCCAGGCCGCTCACCACCTATGATGACACCTGGACGCCTCTGCCCCAGACGATCGTCGCCATCGCTCCGACCCGCCCTTATGCCGCCCCGCCCGACGGCATGGTCGCGATACCCGCCACGCGGTTCGACTTCAAGGTCCGTGGCATGGAGGTGGAGGGCGACACGCGGGTCGGGGTCGACGTCGCCTATCCCTGGGAGCCGACGGCCCGCCGCTTCCACGACCACGTGATCGAGGTCCACGCCTTCCTCGTCGACCGCACGCCGGTGACCAACCGTCAGTTCAAGGCCTTCCTGGAGGCCGCCGCCTATAAGCCACGCGACGCCGCCAACTTCCTGAAGGACTGGAAGGACGGCGCCCCTCCGGATGGATGGGCCGAGCGGCCCGCCACCTGGGTCTCGCTGGAAGACGCCAGGGCCTATTGCGCCTGGGCAGGCCGGCGCCTGCCGCACGAATGGGAGTGGCAGTACGCGGCGCAAGGGATGGACGGACGCGCCTATCCTTGGGGCGAGGCTTGGCGGCCCGATGCGGTCCCCGCGCCGGATACGGGCCGGGCCCTGGCGCCGCCGGAGCCGGTCGGGACCCGCCCCGCCGGCGCTAGCCCGTTCGGCGTCCTCGACCTGGTCGGGACCGTCTGGCAGTGGACGGACGAATTCCAGGACGCCCACACCCGCGCGGCGGTGTTGCGCGGCGGCAGTTTCTACCAGCCGCGGGGCTCGCTCTGGTACTTCCCCCAGGCCTACCGCAATGACGAGCACGGCAAGCTCCTGCTCATGGCGCCGGGGCGTGACCGGTCGGGGGCGATCGGCTTTCGTTGCGCCGCCGACGCCCCATGAGGTCCCCGGGCGCGGGCGGCGCCAAGGGGAGGGCCGTTCAGCGGCTTTTCGACGAGGACGGCGACCAGGAAGAGAGTACCGCGCCACGCGTGGCGCGCGGTTTCGCCATCCACGACCATCGGCAGCGCTGCGATCAACTCGAGGCGGTGGGGCGCCTGTCGAGAGCACGTGAAGATGTCCGCTTTTCGTAGCTCATCAAAT
>JAQGIW010000197.1 GCA_028290905.1 Caulobacteraceae bacterium
CGCATGAGGCTGATGGCCGAGGCGTCCATGAAGCGCAGGTCCTTGGCCAGCACCTCCTGGTAGCTCAACTTGCCGTAGCGCGTGGCCGAGGGATCCTTCTTCGGGTCGGCGGTGTAGACGCCGTCGACGCTGGTGCCCTTGAACAGGGCGTCGCAGCCCATCTCGGCGGCGCGCAGGGCGGCGGGCGTGTCGGTCGTGAAGAACGGCGCGCCGAGGCCGGCGGCGAAGATCACCACCCGTCCCTTCTCGAGGTGCCGCAGGGCCCGGCGGCGGATGTAGGGCTCGCAGATCGCGTCCATGGGGATCGCCGACTGCACCCGGGTGTCGACGCCGCGCCGCTCCAGCGCGCTCTGGATGGCCAGGGCGTTCATGACGGTGGCCAGCATGCCCATGTAGTCGGCGCTGACCCGCTCCATGCCCTGCCCGGCCATGGACACGCCGCGGAAGATATTCCCGGCCCCAACCACCAGGCAGAGCTGGAACCCGGCCATCACCACCAGGGAAATGTCCTCGGCGACGTTGTCGAGCGTGGCCATATCGATGCCGAAGGGCGCGTCGCCCATGAGAACTTCGCCCGACACCTTCAGCAGGATGCGGCGATAGGGCGGAACGTCCTCGGGCATTGGCTCTCTACCGAATCTCTGATGGGTCCGGCGACCCGCGGGACTTCTCTAGAGCATGACACCCCGACCTAGAACCCGCCTCTTTGCGCATCCCGGCGCGAGAAATTCCGGTCGCCCGCGGACCTCCCTGCCAAAGGAAACGCCGCCGGTGTGCTCACCGACGGCGTTTCCCCATGCGAACGAGGCCTGGACTCAGGCGGCGGCGAGCCGCCGCCGCGCGCGGATCGCCGCGCCCAGCCCACCAAGGCCGAACAGCATCAGTGCCCATGTCCCGGGTTCAGGGAGCGCACAGGCCACCCCGCCGTAGCGGAGCCCGTATTCCGGCCCGTCCAACACGGAGAACTGCTCCGACGTCGGCAGGGTGGTCGCGCCCAGGCTGTCGGTGATCTGCACGATCTCGTTCGGGTCCGCGCCGTTGTCGCCGGACCCGCTGGTCGTCGCCGTCACCGCCCACAGGCTGACCGTGCCGTCGGCGTCGACCCGCCCGGCGAGATCCCGAAGGGCCCGACGTCTCATATGATCTCCCCTGAATTGTCGACAGCTCAAGTGCTGAGGATTCCGGCCGGTGTTCCCCCGTGTGGCGTGCGGCGCGGTTTGTGGCCATGACACATCAATTGATACTCTTTGGCAAGCACATATGCCGTATTGTAGACAGGAGACAAACAGATAATCGAAGTAAAATCGCCAATATTGGCAACTTTAGTCAGAACAAAGGCGAATTAACGTCACATCGTGATGATGACAGCGCGGCGCGAGACCCCGTGCTTTATGCCCTCGCGCGACGGGGGCCGGACGTGATAACTTCACCGTCGGTTCGGAAACAGGAGCCGCCATGCGTCACGTCGCCATCCTCAGCAGCCTTCTCCTCGCCGCCGCCTCCCCCGCCCTGGCCCAGAGCCTGAGCGCGCCGATAGCCCTGGCGACGCCTACCGGCCCGGGCGCCTCGGTCGGGATCGTGACGATCAGCGAAGGCCCGGACGGGGCGAAGTTCGCCCTCGACCTTCATGGATTGCCGCCCGGCCCGCACGGATTCCATGTGCACGGCAATCCCTCCTGCGCCCCCGGCGAGAAGGACGGCAAGCCGGTTCCGGCGGGCGCCGCCGGCGGCCATCTGGATCCCGACAAGACCGGCATGCACATGGGCCCCATGGGAGCTGGCCACCTCGGCGACCTGCCCTTGATCGTGGTAGGCCCCGACGGGACGGCCAAGGCCGTGCTGACCGCCCCCCGCATCAAGACCCTGGACGCCCTAAGGGGCCACGCCCTGATGATCCACGCCGGCGGAGACAACTACGCCGACCAACCCGCGCCCCTGGGCGGCGGCGGCACCCGCCTCGCGTGCGGGGTGATCGAAGGGTAGAGACCCGGGCCGGCGCCGACATACCGGTGTCTCCGGTGCTGGACGGCGTCGGCGTTCCATAAAGCCGTGTCCGGCTAGCGCAAACGCCATCCAGGTGGAATCACCTGGATGGCGTTTGCGCTAGACTCTACACTGGGGCGTTCGCTGATCGCCGAACCAGTTCCCACTTCGGCGGCGAACGCCCTAGTGATGATGTCGATGCCGGGGACCCGGCGATGCGTCGGTGTGACAGGCCTGGTCGTGGCTGCCGGTCTCCCCCATGGCCTTCAACATGGCCGGTCCTCCGGTGCGCAGGAACCGCCAGAAGAGCAGCGCCGAGACGGCGATGCCGATCAGGTCGAGCCAGGTCGTGTAGCTCCAGGAGATCGTCTCTGGAATCGGCCGTGCGGCGCGGGCCGTCGGAATCAGATGCAGAGCGCCGAACACCAACTCGATCACATAGGCCGCGCTGGCCATGGCGGCATAGAACACGAGGCCCAGCAAGGCCGCGACCTTGAGACCATAGTAGCGACGATAGATGTCGAGGATCGGCAGGACGATCAGATCGCCGAAGATGAAGGCGATCACCCCGCCGAAGCTCGCCCCGCCGTTCCAGAGCACCGCGGCCAGCGGGATATTGCCGACCGAGCAGACGAAGGTGACGACCGCGATGAGCGGCCCGACCAGCGGCCCGACGAGTTTGGCGGTGGCGGGATGGTGGGCATCGAAGATGCGGGTCCAGACCTCCGGCGGAACCCAGGCCGCGACCGCCCCCGCGATCACCAGGCCGAGGGCGATGTCGAACCAGAGCGAGGCCCAGTCCATCCAGAAGTAGTGCGAGATCGCGGTGACGCCCTGCGGCGACGTCAGGCGCCTGAACAGGGGGCCCTCACTGACCGACATGTCCATCGCGGCGTGGCCTTCCATCCTGCCGGCGATCCCCTTGTCGGCCTGCATCCTCGCTTCCTCCACGAGGCGGCGGCTGAAGACCAGGCGCATCAGCACGACCAGGATCACGATCATCACCACGCCGCCGGCCCAGGTCGCGACCATGAAGCGCCAGCCCATCAGCACGGTCAGGATCAGGCCCAGCTCGAGAACGAGGTTGGTCGAGGCGAACTGGAAGGCCATGGCCGCCGTGAAGTCTCCGCCCTTGCGGAAGATCGACCGGCCGATCGCCACGGCGGCGTAGGAACAGGACGAAGACGCAGCGCCGAGCAGCGTGGCCCGCGCGATCGACCCCGGACTGTCGTCCGGCAGCAGCCTGGCCATCTCGCTATGAGAGACCACGGCCTGGATAGCGCCCGAGATCAGGAAGCCGAAGATCAGCGCCCAGAGAATTTCCCAGCCCATGACGAAAGCCATTTGCAGGGCGTGCAGCAGGGCCTGGAACATCACGGGCCTCCTGGCAGGACCGGAAAAGGATGCGGAAAGTCCTTTGACATATACCCATACCGGGTATAATAATCAAGCTATGAAGACGGAGACGAAGAAGCTCGTCGCCACACGCTTGGCGCGCGTCGAGGGTCAGGTGCGGGGCCTGGCGCAGATGGTCGAACATGACCGCTATTGCCTGGACGTGGTGGCACAGGTGCGCGCCGCGCGTTCGGCCTTGGCCAAGGTGGAGCAGATGGTCCTGGCCGACCATCTGGGCAGCTGTGTCGAGCAGGCGGTCGTCAGCGGCGACCCCGACGAGCAGCGGAAGAAGGTGGCCGAGCTGATCGAGGTCTTCAACAGATCAGACCGGTGAGGAGCGCGGGCCCAGCCCGCGCTCCGGGTTCGTCAGGTGGTGGCGCCGGTCATGGCGGCGACGTCGGCGGCGAAGTCGCTGGATTCCTTTTCCACCCCTTCGCCCAAGGCGATGCGGGCGAAGCCGATGACCTTGATCGGCGAGCCGAGTTGCTTGGCCGTCTGGGCGACGAGGCCCTCGATGGTGATCGCGGGGTCGCGCACATAGGCCTGCTTCAGCAGCACCGCCTCTTCGTAGAACTTGCGGATGCGGCCCTCCACCATCTTCTCGGCCACCGACGGGGGCTTGCCCGAGGCGATGGACTGTTCGGTGAAGATGGCGCGCTCGCGTTCCACCGCCGCGGGATCGAGGTCCTCCACCGACAGCGAGAGCGGCGCGGTGGCGGCGGCGTGCAGGGCGATATTGCGGCCCAGTTCGCGCAGGGTCTCCTGGTCGCCTTCGCCCTCGATGGCCACGAGCACGCCGATGCGGCCGAGATCGGGGGCGCCGGCGAGGGCCCCGTGCACATAGACGCCGATGGCGCCCGGCGACACCGAGAAGCGGGCCGAGCGGCGCAGCACCATGTTCTCGCCGATGGTCGCGACCAAGTGGGTCACGGCGTCGCCGACCGTGGCGCCCTCGAAGGGGGCAGCGCGCAAGGCCTCGACGTCGCCTTGGACGTCCAGGGCCGCCTTGGCGATGCTCCGCGCGGCCGCCTGGAAGCCTTCGTTGCGGGCCACGAAATCGGTCTCGGCGTTGAGTTCGATGACCGCGGCCGTCATGCCGCGCCCATCGACGCGGGAAGCCACGGCGACAATACCCTCGGCGGCGATGCGGTCGGCCTTCTTGGCCGCCTTGGAGAGGCCCTTGGCGCGCAACCAGTCGATGGCGGCTTCCATGTCACCGCCGGTCTCCTGCAGGGCCTTCTTGCAGTCCATCATGCCGACGCCGGACTTTTCGCGCAGCGCCTTCACCAGGGTGGCGGTGACTTCAGCCATGAGTTTTCAAGCTCCGATCGAGGATTCGAGTCGCGCCCGCCCATGTAGGGACGGGAGGTGTCATATTTTAGAATGCGGGCAACGCCGAAGCTTGCCCGCCAGCGGGATCAGGCTTCGCTGGGCGCCGGGTCTTCCGCCGCCGCCGGCTCACCGGAGAACGCGGCCTCCAGCTCCGGCTCCGGCGCCGCCGGCGCGTGCGTCGCCTCGCCGGGATCGGCGGCGGCGCTCATCCGCAGCGCCGGCTCGACGGGCGCCTCGGCGGCCCCGATGTCGACGCCCATGGCCACCTGGCCCTCGGTCAGGCCGTCGAGCACCGCGTCGGCCATCAGGTCGCAGTAGAGCTGAAGGGCCCTGGCGGCGTCGTCGTTGCCCGGGATCGGGAAGGCGAGGCCCTGGGGATCGCGGTTGGTGTCGAGGATGGCGACCACCGGGATGTGGAGCTTCCGCGCCTCCTGGATGGCGATGGCTTCCTTGTTGGTGTCGATCACGAACATCAGGTCGGGGATGCCGCCCATGTCCTTGATGCCGCCCAGGGACAGCTCCAGCTTGTCGCGCTCGCGGGTAAGCTGCAGCAGCTCCTTCTTGGTTCGGCCGACTCCCTCGCCGCCATCGAGCACGGCCTCGAGTTCGCGCAGGCGGGCGATGGATCCGGAGATGGTGCGCCAGTTGGTGAGGGTGCCGCCCAGCCAGCGGTGGTTCACATAGTACTGCGCGCAGCGCTTGGCGGCCGCCGCGACCGGTTCGGCCGCCTGGCGCTTGGTGCCGACGAACAGCACCCGGCCGCCCGAGGCGGCGACCTCGCGCACCTTGACCAGCGCCTGGTGCAGCAGGGGCATGGTCTGGGAGAGGTCGATGATGTGGATGTTGGCGCGCGCGCCGAAGATATAGCGTTCCATCTTCGGGTTCCAGCGGTGGGTCTGGTGGCCGAAGTGGGCGCCGGCTTCGAGCAGCTGACGCATAGTGAATTCAGGCAGCGCCATGAATGGATTTCCTTCTTCCGGTTGGAGCCTCCGCGAGACAAACCCCTCCATGCCTGGAGAAGGACCGGAACGGCGAAACCCGGGGATTGACCCGCGCCCAGCCGAACGTCTCGCGTGCGTGATAGCCGCCCATGTAGCGGTCCACCGCGAGAAACGCAAGGTGGTGACGCGATCGGAAACGATATCGCTCGCGAGAATGAAAAGCCTAGTTCACCACAGAGGACACAGAGGACACAGAGAAGAAAGGAAAGAGGTGTTCAGAGCACGAATCGCTTCACGCCATTCTTGAATAACAGGACATTGAAATTGATCAGCAGGCCTACGCGCATCGCCGACAGCTTGAGGTAGGTCATGAGCTGCGCCTCATGCAGGGCGGTCACGGCGTCGACCGCCTTGATTTCCACGATGACCGTGTCTTCGACGACCATGTCCAATCGATAGCCGGCATCGAGGCGGAGACCATCGTAGACGATGGGAAGGGCGATCTGCCAGCGCGCCGTCACTCCGCGCCGGCCGAGTTCATAGGCTAGGCATTGTTCGTACGCCGACTCCATTAAGCCCGGACCGAGTGTTCGATGCACCTTCAGCCCAGAATCGATGATGGCGCCGGTGACAGCGTCTCGCGCGTCCACGAGCTCTTCTTCCTCCTCTGTGTCCTCTGTGCCCTCTGTGGTGAAAATCTTACTCTCTTGCTTCACAGGTCTTCGACGAAGGCGACACCGGGGGCGACTTTCAAGGCGCCGCGGACGGCGGCGTCGAGCTGAAAGCGGCCGGGGAGGCGCATCTCGACCTCGCGGCCGCCGGAGAAGGCGGCGACGAACACCACCGGTCCGCCGCCTGACGGAACCGGCTTGAGGCGCGCCTTCAGGGCCTCGATCTCGGCGATGGCGGGGGAGAGGTGGATGCGAAGGCCGCTCGCCACCTTCTCGATGGCCCTGTCGAGCGGCTCGGCGTCGTCGCCGAAGAAGCGCACCTCGCCGTCGGCGGCCTTGGCGCGGACGGTCAGGACGATGGACCGTCCGGGCTCCAGCAGATCCCGGCAGCGTCTCAGGACCTCCGCCTGAAACAGGACCTCGAACTCGCCGCTCGGATCGGAAAGGGTGACAAAAGCGAACTTGCCGCCGCCGGAGGACGATGAGCGTTCCTGGCGGCGGCGCACCACCCCCACCATGCGGAAGGCTTCCCCGCCGGCGGCGGCCTGGGCGAGGGCGTCGACCAGGAAGGTGACGCGGTTGCGGCGCAGGACCTCGGTCATGTCTCCCAGAGGATGGCCGCTGAGGTAGAAGCCCACGGCCGCCAGCTCCTCGTCGAGCTGGCGCACCGGATCCCAGCGCTCGACCCTGGGCAGGCGAGGGCGCGAGGCCTCGGCCGCATCGCCGAACAGGCTCTCTTGGGCCGAGGCGCGGTCCGCCGCCGTGGCCTGGGCGTGGGCGATCAGCGTCTCGGCGGCCTCGACCAGTTGGGCGCGATTTGGGTGCACGGAGTCGAACGCTCCGGCCCGGGCGAGACTCTCCAGGGCGCGCTTGTTGACCTGCCGCGGATCGATGCGCTCGAGGAAGTCGAAGATGTCGCGGAAGCGGCCGCCCGTCCGGCGAACCTGCACGACGTGGGCCATGGCCTGGAGCCCGACGTTGCGCACGGCGCCCAGGGCATAGAGGACCTGGCCCTCCTCGACCTCGAAGTCGGCGCCGGAGCGGTTGATGTCGGGCGGCAGGATGGTCACGCCCTGTCGCTTGGCGTCCTGGTAGAACACAGCCAGCTTGTCGGTGTTGGAGATGTCGAGGCTCAGTGAGGCGGCGAAGAACTCCACCGGCGCATTGGCCTTGAGCCAAGCGGTCTGGTAGGCGATGAGCGCGTAGGGCGCCGCGTGGCCCTTGTTGAAGCCATAACCGGCGAACTTGGCCATGCGCTCGAACATGTCCTCGGCGTCGGCCTGCGGCAGGCCCCGCTCGGCGGCGCCGGTGAGGAAGCGGACCCGCTGCTGGTCCATCTCCTCCTTCTTCTTCTTGCCCATCGCCCGGCGCAGCAGGTCGGCCTCGCCCAGGGAATAGCCGGCCAGGATCTGTGCGGCCCGCATCACCTGTTCCTGATAGACGATGACGCCATAGGTGTCGGTGAGCACTTCCTCCAACCCGGGCAGGATCTTCAGGGGCCGGCGGCCCATCTTCACGTCGACGTACTCGTCGATGGAGTCCATCGGACCGGGACGGTACAGGGAAATCAGGGCGGTGATTTCCTCGATCGAACTGGGCCTCAGCTTGCGCAGGGTGTCGCGCATCCCCTGCCCTTCCAGCTGGAATACCCCGACGGTCTGGCCCGACGCCGCCAGGGTGTAGGCGGCCGCGTCGTCGAGCGGCAGGCGCTCGAGATCGATCGCCGCGCCCCGGCGCTCGAGGTGCTTGAGGGCGCGCTGAATGACGGTGAGCGTCTTGAGACCCAGGAAATCGAACTTCACCAGGCCGGCGCTCTCGACCCATTTCATGTTGAACTGGGTGGCCGGCAGGCTGGAGCGCGGATCGCGGTAGAGCGGGGCCAGTTCGGTGAGCGGGCGATCGGCGATGACGACGCCGGCGGCGTGCGTGGAGGCGTTGCGATAGAGACCCTCGAGCTGCAGGGCGATCTCCAGCAGCTGCCGCACCGCCTCGTCGTCGTCACGGGCCTGCTTCAGCCGGGGCTCGATCTCGATCGCCTCGGCCAGCGTGACGGGGGCGGCCGGGTTGTTGGGGATCATCTTGGCGAGGCGGTCGACCTGCCCGAGGGGCAGCTGCATGACCCGTCCCACATCCCGCACCACGGCCCGCGCCTGCAGGCTGCCGAAGGTGATGATCTGGGCCACGCGGTCGGCGCCGTAGCGTTGCTGCACATAGGCGATCACCTCTTCGCGCCGCTCCTGGCAGAAGTCGATGTCGAAGTCGGGCATGGAGACCCGTTCGGGATTCAGGAAGCGCTCGAAGATCAGGCCGAACTTCAGGGGATCGACGCCGGTGATCAGCAGCGACCAGGCCACCGCCGAGCCGGCCCCCGAGCCCCGTCCGGGCCCGACCGGGATATCGTGGGCCACCGCCCACTTCATGAAGTCGGAGACGAT
>JAQGIW010000060.1 GCA_028290905.1 Caulobacteraceae bacterium
TGCTTGAGCGCGCCGCCCCGCCAGGGCCATGTCGTCGGCGTGGATCAGGGTCGGGCCCTCGGTGTAGCCGAGCACCGCCTCGATGGCGTCCGAGCGCAGGCCCATGATCTTCTCGGCCTCGGCGGCGTCGTAGCGCGACAGGCCTCGGGCGACCTCGCGGCCGGCGGGGTCGAGCACCACCACCGCGTCGCCCTTGCCGAAGCGGCCCTCGACCTTGCGCACCCCGGCGGGCAGCAGGCTCTTGCCGGACTTCAGCGCCGTCACCGCCCCGGCGTCCACGGTCAGGGAGCCCTGGGGCGCCAGCGACCCGGCGATCCAAGACTTGTAGGCCGCCGACGGGCTGAGCGAGGGCTCGACCAGGGTGGCCAGGGCGCCGTCCTCGACCGCCTGCAGGGGCGCGGGGCGCTTGCCCAGGGTGATCAGGGTGGCGCAGCCGGCGCCCTGCGCGATGCGGGCGGCGGTCAGCTTGGTGGCCATGCCCCCCGTGCCGACCCCGGCCTCGGCGTTGGAGCCGCCGGCCATGGCCTCGATCTCGTGGGTCAGGTCGGAGATCACCGGCACGTGGCGGGCCGAGGGGTCCTTGCGCGGATCGGCGGTGTAGAGGCCGTCGACGTCCGACAGCAGCACCAGAAGGTCGGCGCCGATCATCTGGGCCACGCGGGCGGCCAGGCGGTCGTTGTCGCCGTAGCGGATCTCCTCGGTGGCGACGGTGTCGTTCTCGTTGACCACCGCCACGGCCCCGAGTTCGAGCAGGGTCTCCAGGGTGGCGCGAGCGTTGAGGAACCGGCGGCGGATCTCGGTGTCGTCGGGGGTGAGCAGGATCTGGGCGGCGCGCAGGCCGTGAGGCTCCAGGGCCTCCTCCCAGGCGCGCATCAGCAGGGACTGGCCGGCGGCCGCCGCCGCCTGCTTTTCCGCCAGGCTCAGATGGCGGCGCGCCAGCCCGAGCCGCGCCCTCCCGAGCGCCACCGCCCCCGAAGAGACGACCACCAGCCTCTGGCCCCGCGCCCTGAGGCGCGCGGCGTCGGCGGCGAACGTTGCCAGCCAGGCCTGGTCGACAAGGCCGGTATCGCCGCGGACCAGCAGCGCCGAGCCGACCTTGACGACGATGAGGCGCGCATCGGCGAGCGCGCTCACGGCCGCCAGGTCCCCGCCGCCTCGTCCTGGGGAACCGGCGCATCGCGCAGGCGGACCCGCGCGTGGGCGGCGCGCAGCAGCGCCGTCACCCCCTCGCCGGAGACGCCCGAGATGAGGAACGGCGTCTCGCCCGAGGCCTTCTTCACCGCCCGCGCCGCCTTCGCCCTCGCCGTCTTGTCCAGGGCGTCGATCTTGTTCAGCGCGATCAGCTCGGGTTTTTCCTCCAGCCCCTCGCCATAGGCCGCCAGTTCGCCGCGAATTGTCCGCCAGGCGCCCGACGGATCCTCTGCGGTGGCGTCGATCAGGTGGATCAGGACGGCGGTGCGCTCCAGGTGGCCGAGGAACCGCGTTCCCAGTCCGGCCCCCTCCGAGGCGCCCTCGATCAGCCCCGGTACGTCGGCGACCACGAAGCGCTCGTTGGCCGACAGGTCCACGACGCCGAGGTGGGGGGTGAGGGTGGTGAAGGGATAGTCGGCGATCTTCGGCGTCGCCGCCGAGACCGCCGCCAGCAGGGTGGACTTCCCGGCGTTGGGCAGGCCCACCAGGCCGACGTCGGCGATTAGCTTCAGCCGCAGCCAGATCCACGACTCCTGCCCGGCCAGGCCCGGATTGGCGTGGCGGGGCGCCTGGTTGATGGGGCCCTTGAAGTGGGTGTTGCCGAAGCCGCCGTTTCCCCCCTCGGCCAGCCGCACCCGCATGCCGGGCGCGTCCAGGTCGGCGATCTGCCGCTCCTGGTCCTCGTCGAACACCTGCGTCCCCACCGGCACCCGCAGGACCGCGTCGGCCCCGCCCGCGCCGGTGCGGTTGCGCCCCATGCCGTGGCCGCCGGTGCCGGCCTTGAAGTGCTGGTGGTAGCGATAGTCGATCAGGGTGTTGAGGCCGTCCACCGCCTCGATCCAAACGTCCCCGCCCCGCCCGCCGTCGCCGCCGTCCGGCCCGCCGTACTCGATGAACTTCTCCCGCCGGAACGACACCGCCCCCGCCCCGCCATCGCCCGAGCGGATGTAGATCTTGCACTGGTCGAGGAACTTCATGAGGCGGGTGTTGTGACGGAAAGGGCGAGGAAAATCGAGGGCAAGCGCCAGCAGTCGACGACGCGCCGGACCCGCCTCGCCTTTACGCGCTCTGGCGAACGGGCTCCGGCGGCGCGGAGACGAACGGGCGCGGGCGGCGGGCGCCGGTCTGGCGCTCGAGCATCCAGCCGGGGTATTCGGGCGAAAGCGCGCTGATCTGATCGAGCTTGGCCACCTCGTCCGCGGTCAAGCGCAGCTCGGCGGCGGCGAGGTTGTCCTCCAGTTGTTCGGTGGTCTTGGCGCCGATAATGACGCTCATCACGTGCGGCTTGGCGAGCAGCCAGGCCAGCGCGACGCGGGCCACCGAGACGCCGTGGGTGTTCCCGATCTCTCGCATGGCCTCGACGATCGGCCAGGCGCGTTCCTTATTCACCGGCGGGAAGTCGAAGGCCGAGCGGCGCGCGCCTTCGGGCGTATTGGCCCCCGGCCCGAACTTGCCCGAGAGCAGCCCGCCGGCCAGCGGCGACCATACCATCAGGCCCAGCCCCTCCTCGGTCAGCATGGGAACCAGCTCGCGCTCCAGGTCGCGTCCGGCGATGGAGTAGTAGGCCTGCAGGGTTTCGAACCGCGCATAGCCCTTGTGCTCGCTGCGCCCAACGGCCCTGGCGATCTTCCACGCCGCCCAGTTGGAGACGCCGACGTAGCGCACCATGCCCTGGCTCACGAGGTCATCGAGCGCCCGCAGCGTCTCGTCGATCGGCGTCACCGTATCGGTCCCATGGATCTGGTAGAGATCGATGTGGTCGGTCTGCAGGCGCTCCAGGCTGCCCTTGATCGAATCCATGATGTGGCCGCGGGACGCGCCCTTGTCGTTGGGACCGCGCCCCATCTCGCCGAACACCTTGGTGGCGATCACCACGTCCTTCCGCGCCACGCCGAGGTTCTTGAACGCCTGGCCGAGCAGCCGCTCGGATTGGCCGAAGGAATAGACGTCCGCGGTGTCGAAGAAGTTGACGCCTCCGGCCAGCGCGCGGCCCACGATCCCGTCGACCTCGCCCTGGCCGAGCGCGCCGATCGCCGCCCACATCCCGGCGTCGGGATTGCCGCCGAAGGTCATCGCGCCCAGGCAGATTTCGGAGACGAACAGGCCCGTGCGGCCGAGCTGGTTGTACTTCATGGGGGTTTTCCTTGCCGAGGGGGCCAACGGCGCGAGACGCCGCGCCGAACCGCTACATATGGTCGAGGCGGCGCAATCGCGAGGGCCGCGGCCCGTTAGCGGGCGGCGCGTCCAGTCCCCTGACGACCGACAGTGCGGCGCGCGCGGCATGGCTGCAAACCGGCGCCGGAGCAGCAGGATCGTTCGCGTGGCGCGGTCCCAAGTCCGCTAATACGATGTTCTCGGTGGCGGGCGGGCATGAAGAGGAGAACGACGATGTCGGAAACGGTTGCGGACGTCCTGGTCGGCACGCTCCAACAGATCGGCGTCAGACAGATCTTTGCCCTGATCGGCGACTCCCTCAATCCGCTGGCTGACGCGGTGCGCCGAAGCTCGATCGAGTGGATCGGCGTTCGTCACGAGGAAGGCGCCGCGCTGGCCGCCGCCGGCCAGGCCAAGCTCACCGGGCGGCTGGCCGTTTGCGCGGGCACCACGGGTCCCGGGAGCACCCATCTGGTCGCCGGGCTCTACGAGGCAAGCCGCGACCACGCGCCGGTCCTGGCGCTCTCGGGCGACATGGCGCGCCAGTTCCAGGGGACGGACTTCATCCAGACGACCAAGCCGGACCTGCTGTTCCGCGACGTCGCGCTCTACACCGAGACCGTCTCGTCCCCGGCTCAGGCGCCGGCGGTGATCCATCAGGCGATCGCAGCCGCCTATGCGGGGCGGGGCGTCGCCCACCTGACGCTGCCGCAGGACGTGATCGGCGCGAAGGCCCAGGGCGAAGTCTCCAGTCTCGCCACCCTGACGCCGCGGTCGGAGCGCGCCGCCAATGAGAGCGACCTCGTCGAGATCATCCGCCTGGTCGACCAGGCGGGCAGCGTGGTGATCCTTTGCGGCGCCGGCTGTCACGGCGCCGCCGATGAGTTGCGCGAGCTCTCCGACCGCCTGAAGGCCCCGCTGGTCCATTCGGTGAAGGGCAAGGACATCATGCCCTACGACGACCCCAGGTGGATGGGCGGCATCGGCATGATCGGCACCAAGGCGGTCTATGACGCCGTCATGGGCTGCGACCTGCTGCTGATGGTCGGATCCGACTATCCCTACGCCAACTTCCTGCCCACCAAGTCCGTCGTCGTCCAGATCGACGATCGCCCGGAGGCGCTGGGGCGACGGGCGCCGACGCTCTTCGGCGCCGCGGGTTCGGTGCGGCCGACCTTGAAGCGGCTTCTGGAGCGGGTCGCGCCGAAGACGGACACGGCGTTCTTCGACGAGGTGAAAGCGGCCCGGCGCAAGTGGGATGATATGTTGGACCGACAGGCCGATCCGGCGCGCAGCAAGGATCGTATCCATCCCCAGGCAGTGGCCCGGGCGGTCGGCGACCTCGCCTCGCGCGAGGCGGTGTTCGTCTTCGATACGGGCCTTAACACTCTCTGGTCCGCCAACTGGATCCGGCAGAAGGGCTCGCAGCGGATCATCGGCTCGTTCAACAACGCGGCCGTCGGGACCGCGCTCGGCCAGGCCAACGGCATCCAGGCCCTGGATCGGTCCCGCCAGGTCATCGCCCTGTGCGGCGACGGCGGCTTCAACATGCTGATGTGCGAGTTCCTGACCGCGGTGCACCACAAGCTGCCGGTCAAGGTGGTGATCTATAACAACAGCGCCTTCGGCCTGATCCACCTGGAGGCCGAATCGATCGGCCTGCCGCCGTTCGAAGAGGGCATCCGGTTTCCCAACCCGGACTTCGCGGCGCTGGCCGAGGCCTGCGGCGGCCGGGGATTCAAGGTCGACAAGCCCGGCGCGTTGCGCTCGACCCTCGCCGAGGCCCTGGCCTGCGACGGCCCGGCAATCGTCGACGCCGTGGTGGCGGCCGACGAACTGCCCAACCTGCCGCACGTCGACCTCGCCCAGATCGGGCGGTTCGCCCAGGCCAAGATCAGGGAAGCCGTCCTGGCCGTAACCGGCGCCTGAGTCGCCGAGAGCAAACCTGGTCGACATGCCGACCCGGAACGCCATATCTACACCGACCTCTTGCTCCAACCCGAGCGACCCCGAGGAGATGTGCGCGCGATGCAATGGAGCGAGCTGGACCAGCAGCCGTGTTCGGTCTCGCGGACTCTCTCTGTGATCGGCGACCGCTGGACCTTGCTGATCCTGCGCGACTGTTTCCTGAGGGTTCGCCGGTTCGAAGACTTCCAGGCGCGACTCGGCGTCGCGCGCCCGATCCTGGCGGACCGGTTGCAGAAGCTGGGCGACAACGGCGTCCTGACGAAGGTCTCCTACCGGCAGAAACCCGCGCGCTACGAATACCGTCTGACGCAGAAGGGCCTCGACCTTTATCCGATCGTGATGGCGATCGTGCATTGGGGCGACGTCCATATGTCTGGCGAGAAGGGGCGTCCCCTGCTGCATCGCCACATGGCGTGCGGGCGCCATTTCGACCCGGTGCTGGTCTGTTCGGAGTGCGAGGGAGCGCTCGACCCCCGCCAGGTGCGGGTGGACCTGGGGCCCGGGGCCGCGGATTCGTCGCACATGCCCATCGACCTTCCCCGGGCTGCGGACGACGGGCCGCGCTAGGCGGCCGCGCGAGCCTGGCGAAGGTATTCCTCTTCGACATCGCGCAGACGGTCCTTGCCGAAGAACATCTCCTCGCCCACGAAGAAGGTCGGGCTGCCGAACACGCCCCGCCCGACAGCCTCCTCCGTCGAGGCGATCAGCGCGGCCTTCACGTCGGAATCGCCCACGTGCTCGGCGAACTCCCGTGTCGGCAGGCCGGCCGCGTCGAGCACGCCGTGGAACACGTCCAGCTCGCCCATGTTGAGGGCCTCCTCCCACATGCCGGCGTAGACGGCCTCCACATAGGGCTCGAAGACACCCAGCTTCCTGGCGAGCACCGCCCCGCGCATCATGTGCAGCGTGTTGATCGGGAACGCGGGGTTGAACCTGTACTGGGTCAGGTTGTGCCGTACGACGAAGCGGTCCGTTTCACGGCGCTCATAGGCGGCCTTGGCCGGGACGCCGGCCAGGGTGACCGCGGGGGACTGGTTGCCGGTCGCCTTGAAGATCCCGCCGAGCAGGGCAGGCTCGAGATCGAACGTCGTTCCCAGACGCCCTTCGATGGCGGGCATGACCCTGTAGGCCAAGTATGCGTTGGGGCTGCCGAAGTCGAAGTAGAACGCGATACGCGGCGCCATCCTCATCTCCCATGGTCTCGCGGCCAGCCTAGGTCGATTTTCGGATTTGACAAGGTTCTAAAACAGAACCTAACTGGGCGCCGGGCTCGGCTGTGGCGGAAGCCTATTGCGCGCTGCACCTGCAGCCGCGGGACGCCTGGACTTTCGAGCAGGAGATCCGGCCCTACGCCGAGACGTGGTGAGGATTGACCCAATGAAGTCCTTGGCGATTGTCACGGGCGTAGGCCCCGGCACGGGTTCAGCCATGGCCCGCCGGTTCCACGCGGGCGCCTACAGGGTCGCCATGCTGGCGCGCGACGGCGAGCGGTTGAGCGCGCTGGCCGCGGAGCTGCCGGATTCGCTCGCATTGCCCTGCGACGTCAGCGACCCGGCGGCGCTGGCTTCCGCCCTCGAGAAAGCGGAGGCCTGGGCGGGTCCGCCCAAGATTATTATCCACAATGCCGTCGGCGGCGCGTTCGGAAACTTCCTGGCGATCGACCCCAAGGTCATCGAGCGGAACTTCCAGGTGAATGTCATGGCGCTGCTCCATCTCGCCCGCTGGGCGGCGCCCCGGATGGAAGCGGCGGGGGGCGGCGCGATCATCGCCACCGGCAACACCTCGGCCCTCCGAGGGCGCGCGAACTTCGCCGGCTTCGCGCCGACGAAGGCCGCTCAGCGGATTCTGCTGGAATCGATCGCGCGCGAGATGGGTCCCAAGGGGATTCACGCCAGCTATCTGCTGATCGACGCCGTGATCGACGTCCCCTGGACCCGCGAGCGCTATTCCGAGGCCCCGGACGACTTCTTCATCCAGCCGGCCGATATCGCCGACGAGGCCTGGCACATCGCTCACCAGCCGCGGTCGGCCTGGTCCTTCCTCACCGAGGTCCGACCGTTCCGCGAGACCTGGTAGCCGCCGCGTCACCGCACCGTGGGCTTCTTCGCTTCGCGTTCGAGGGCGGTCGTCAGATAGGCGGCCACGATCTCGATGAAGCGCTCCGGCGCGGCCGGTCGGGAGCGCCCGGCCTGAACGAAGCCCACGCCGATGACGCAGGCGCGGCCGCCGGGCGCCTCTACCGGCCAGAAGTCGAAGGCCGACTTGTGGTACGGGTAAGTGTCCGCCCGGACGCGCAGATGGGATTCGAGCGCGCCCCTGGCCGCCTCTTCCTCGGCCGGGGTGATCCTGGCCCCGCCCGCGCTGGCGACGGGCCGCAGGGCGCCGGCCAGTTGGATGAAGATCACCGACGGAGCGCGAAAGATCTGGTGGAGGGCGCCGGCCGCGGCGTTGAGGATCTCGGGCGTCGGGCCCGAATGGATGACGAGATGGGCGAGGCCCTGCAGCGCCTCGGCCTGCTCGGCCGCCCACCGCGCCGCGCGCTCCCGCCGTCGAGACTCCGCCGCGATCGTGCTGACGCCGGCCGCGATCACCAGCAGCAGGCCCGCCGCCCAAAGGTCCGCAGGGCGGGCGATCACCAGGCTGTAGCGGGGCTCGGTGAAGAAGAAGTCGAAGGCGAGGACGCTCGCGACCGTGGCGACGACGGACTGACCCCAGCCGAAGCTGGTGGCGGCGGCCATCACCGGCAGGACAAAGACCAGCGTGAGGTTGGCGGCCCCGATCAGCGGCTCGAGGATAAACCCGCACCCCGTGGCGACGGCCACGAAGAGCAGGGACGCGCCGTATTGCGCCGCGGCCGGCATCGGATGGCGCTCGTCCGTTTCGGCCGTCTGGGACGGCGCCCGTTGGGCGGTGAGCAAATCCGACATCACCAGCTCCTGCCCGGCATGGGCCCTCCGCGGCCCGCGGCCAGTCTAGGTCTCCGGGCGTAAACGATCGATGTGCAATTGCGGGCGGCCACTCCGGCCGGCCAGGCGTCGGTCGGACCCGGGAGCGGATCCGCCGCAGGGGCTCGTTCAAGGACGGCGGCGGCTGAACAGGCCCGCGATGGGCAGCCCGAAGATCAGCGGCAGGAAGAAGAACAGGACATGCCCGTGCGTCGCCACCGCGATCAGAACAGAGAGCGCGAGAGAGCCGATCAGGATGGCGAAGCCGATGACGCCCATGCTTCTCTAACGCAGTAGGCGGCTGACCGCTCCGCGCGATCCGGCTAGTATGGCCAAGGGCGCTTTTCAGGGGAGCACAGCCATCATGTGCCGGAACATCAAGACCCTCTACAACTTCGAGCCGCCGGCGATGGACGACGAGATCCGCGCCTCAGCCCTGCAGTTCGTCCGCAAGCTGAGCGGTTTCACCCATCCGTCCAAAGCCAACGAGGCCGCGTTCGAGCATGCGGTCGAGCAGGTGACGGCTGCGGCCCGTGAGCTGCTGGAGTCCCTGGTGACAAATTCGCCCCCGCGCGACCGCACCGAGGAAACCGCGAAAGCCCGGGCGAGGTCGGCGGCGCGCTTCGGCGACTCGCGGCGAGCGGGCTGACACCGTCAGTTGTAGCGGCGTTTCCTCAGGCGCGAGGCGCGGTCGATCGTGCGGATCTCGACGTCGAAGACGTCGCGTTCGCGCCTCAGGCGCAGCGGGGCCACGACCCCGGCTGGACCCAGGCTCCAGAGCTTGGCATAGAAGTCGGCGAGGCTGGACACCGGCTGGCCCGCCACGGCGAGGATAATGTCGCCGGCGCGCAGCTCGGCGCGGGCCGCGGGGCCCCCGTTTGAGACGTCCATCACCACGACGTTCGAGCCGGTGTCGTGCGAGAGGAGGCCGAGCCAGGGCCGGGGCGGATGGGCGGGCCGACCCTTGGAAAGGTCGTCAAGGATCGGCGGCAGAAGCTCGATCGGAACGCACATGTTGATCGGCCGGGTCTGGCCGCCGGGGGCCTCCTGGTTCATCTGCAGCGAGCCGACACCCACGAGCGCGCCCGACGGGCCGATCAGGGCGGCGCCGCTCCAGTGCGGATGGCCCGGAGCCGTGAACAGGGCCTCGTCGAGCAGGTATTCCCAATAGCCCGCGAACGGCGCCCGGGCGATCACCCGCCCCGCCACGGCGTGCGCCCGCCCCCCACCACCGGCGACGATGATCGGATCATCGCGTTCCAGGTGGCGCGAGTCGCCCAGCGACAGGGCCGGCAGGTCCAGCGGTTCGAGGGCGTGGACCAGTCCAAACCCGGTCACCGCGTCGTAACCGAGCACATGGCCGGGAACCCCGCGTCCCTCGTTGGTGATCAGGGTGACGTCATCGGCTTCGGTGATCAGATAGCCGATAGTGAGGACCAGACCGTTGTTCCCGATAACGATTCCGTTGCCCAGCCGCTCGGGACCGAGCGTCTCGGCGGTGAACGCATCGGCGGGCACCCGGGCATGCAGGACGACTACCGACGACAGCGTTTGGTCGAGGTCGAACGCCAGGCCTTGCGCCGACGGACGCAACTGCCTCTCGACCTCGAATCCATCGAAGGGTGATGTCATGGTCTCGCCTCCGCCCCCGGAACGAATCTAAGGTGCGCCGCCGCTGCGACAAGTCCTTCAAATCCGAACCGAGCTGCCAGGGGAACACCCATGCGTCCGATCGTCGAGGGCGTTTCACTCGACGCCGAAACGCGCTGCGCCCACTACCATAGCGCGGTGGATATCATCGCCATCAAGATGCGCTGCTGCGGGATCTATTATGCGTGCCGGGAATGCCATGACGAACTCGCCGGGCATGGGTCCGAGGTCTGGCCGAAGGCGGAGTGGGACCAACCCGCCGTGCTCTGCGGAGCGTGCGGCGTCGAGATGAGCGTTCGCGACTACCTCGCGTGCGAGAACAGCTGCCCCGCCTGCGGCGCGCCGTTCAATCCGGGCTGCAAGACCCACCACCACCTCTATTTCGAACCGCTATAGGCCTCCGTCACCTCGATCCAGTGGCCATCGGCGTCTCGCGCCAGCAGTCCGCTGCTGCTCGTGGCGGTCCAGGGACGGCGGCGCTCCTCCAGCGCGTCGGTGACTTGCCGCAAGTCCTCGACCTCGATCGTGGCGCGCGTCGCCGCGATGTCGCCGGGGCCGACGTCCCGGGGCGGCGCCGGGTCGGGCGAGCGGTAGTGGAGGAGCTCGAGGCGCAGCCCGGACCGCGCCGTGGCGAGGGCGACGATGTCCACGCAGGCGCCGTCCAGGCCGTCCAGACGGTCCTGCTCCGGGCCCCGGTTCAGGGTCCGGCCAGACGGGGCGAATCCCAGCACGGCGGTGTAGAACTCGAGGGCGGCCCCTAAGTCGCGCACGGCCAGGGCCGTGTGGTCGATGGCGAGGAACGGCCCCGTGACCGCCACTGCCGCCGCCGGCGCTCTGTGCGGATCGTAGGAGAGCTCCAGGGGGTGGCCCTCGGGGTCGCGGAACTTGTAGGCCGTCATGGCGCCGGTGTTGGGAGGCAGCAGCTGCGGCCCGGCGCGGGAGATCGGCTCGGCTCCGGACCGGCGCACCCGCTGGTAAGCCTCGGTCATGTTCGAAACCGCTATGGCGAAGTGCTGGAACCAGGGATCGTTGGCGACACGGGGCTCGGGATAGGGCGCCGCGGCCGGGTCGGCGCTGACCAGGGCGAGTTCGCGTCCGCCGAGGCTCAGGAGAGCCATGTCCTGGCGGCGACAGTCGCCGTTCGCGGCGAAGCCGAGCGTGTCGCGGTAAAAGGCCACGGCCCGCTCAAGGTCGGTGACACGCAGCGCGAGGCGCGCGATGCGCAGGGCGGGCGGCGGCGGGAGGGACATCGCGTTAGGGAAACGGCCAAGTCTGGCCGATGATCCCGATCACGTTGCAGCTCGGTCGCCCGGAGCCGTACCCATGAAACTGAACTGGCCCATCCTCGCCCTGGCGGTCGGCGCCTTCGGCATCGGCGTCACCGAGTTCGCGCCCATGGGGCTGCTGCCGGTGATCGCCCAGGGGCTGAAGGTCTCCATTCCTCAGGCGGGGCTGCTGGTCAGCGGGTACGCCCTGGGGGTCCTCGTCGGCGCGCCGCTGCTGACCCTCCCGACCGGCGGGCTGAACCGCAAGACCCTGCTCCTCGGGCTTATGGGCCTCTTTACGGTGGGCAACTTCCTGTCGGCGATCGCGCCCAACTACGCGATGCTGATGCTGGCGCGGATCCTCACCTCCTTCTGCCACGGCTCGTTCTTCGGAGTGGGCTCGGTGGTGGCCGGCAAGCTTGTGGCCAACAAGCGAGAGGGAGGCGGTGGCCAGGCGGGAGCGGTGGCCGACATGTTCAGCGGCCTCACCATCGCCAACGTCGGCGGCGTCCCCCTGGCCGCATGGGTCGGCCACCACATCGGCTGGCGCATGGCCTTCGCAGGCATAGCGGGCCTGGGGGTCATAGCCTCTGTCTGTCTCGTCCTGGCCCTTCCGAGCCTGCCGGGGGACAAGGAGGCCCGGGTGAGCCAGGAATTCCGCGTCCTGCGTCGTCGGGAGGTGCTGCTGGCGCTGCTGACCACCGCCCTCGGCTCCTCGGCGATGTTCACGGTGTTCACCTATATCGCCCCGATCCTGGAGACAGCGACCCGCGTCTCGCCCAATGTCGTGACCGTGGCGCTGGTCGTCTATGGCCTGGGCCTCACGCTTGGAAACTGGCTGGGCGGTCGCTTCGCCGACAAGGCCTTGACCCCCACCCTGGTCGTGGTCCTGACCTGCCTCGCAGCCCTGCTTGGTCTCTTCGCCATCACCATGCGCTGGAAGGTCCCGGCGCTCGCCACGGTATTCGCCTGGGGCGTCGCCACCTTCGCCCTGGTGCCGGCCCTGCAGGCGCGGGTGATGAGCGTGGCCAGGGAGGCGCCCACGCTGGCGTCCTCGATCAACATCGGCTCCTTCAACCTCGGCAACGCCGCCGGCGCGGCCCTGGGCGGCGGGGTGATCGCGCTCGGCCTCCCCTATCCCTGGGTGGCGATCGCCGGCGCCGCCACCGCCCTCGGCGGCCTGGCGCTTGTGCTGCTGACCGCGAGACGGTCTAGCCCAACCGCGCGATGAGGTGGTCGGCGACGCGCAGGGCGTTGGCGAGGATGGTCAGGGTCGGGTTCACCGCCCCGATCGAGGGAAAGAAGGAGGCGTCGACGACATAGAGGTTGTCCACCTCGTGGGCGCGGCAGTCGAGGTCCAGCACCGAGCTTCGCGGATCGGTCCCGAAGCGCATTGTACCGGCCTGATGGGCCGTGCCGCC
Source organism: Caulobacteraceae bacterium (assembly GCA_028290905.1). Taxonomy (GTDB): domain Bacteria; phylum Pseudomonadota; class Alphaproteobacteria; order Caulobacterales; family Caulobacteraceae; genus Acaudatibacter. The sequence continues at coordinate 12,595 of JAQGIW010000060.1, forward strand.
GACGGTGATGTCCTTGCCCAGGTAGAGCGATCGCTCCAGCAGGTGGGGATGGGCGTCGATGGCGCTCAGGAGGCCCTCCAGCTTGTGGCGCAGGCGGCGATGGGCGCGGCCCCCCGTGGGCTTCACCTCCAGGACCACGCGGCCGTCTGGGCCGAGGGTGATGCGGTTGTCGGGTCGCGGCAGGTCCTCGGTCATCACCCAGAAGTCCAGGGAGTGGCGGGCCAGCTGCTCGAAGGGCCAGTCGGGAAAGGCGGACAGGAAGGCGGGCAGGGCTTCGGCCTGAACCTGGGGGCCGTGCGACTTGCCGATCATCTGGATGCAGCCGAGCGGATA
>JAQGIW010000092.1 GCA_028290905.1 Caulobacteraceae bacterium
TCACTCTCCTCCGTCCAGGTGTTCATGGCCACTCGCTTCGCCGATCCACGAATCACCTACGCTAGCAAATCCGCCCCTTCCGCGAATCCCCCAGCATCAGGGGATTTTCTGACTCAGTAAGACTAGATCGTGGCGGCGGCGCCGGCTTGCGCGAGTCCCGGACGGAGCGCGGAGCGCAGAAGGATCACGGCGGCGTAGATCACCACCGCGACTACGCCCCATCGCAGCGCCGTCAGGGGCAGGGACTTGACCAACAGCGCGGCGATCAGCACCGCGGGAATGCCCCCCAGCGAGATGCCGATCACCAGGCGGATGTCCATGCGTTCGGACCGCAGGAAGCGCAGTCCGCTCACCGGCATGAGGAAAGCGCACGCGCCCATCATCATCGGGAATGAAGCGGTGGGGTTCATGCCCAACAGAGGCAGCAGCACCAGCGAGGGGGCGAACAGGCCGATGCCGCAGGTCATCAAGGCGCCGAACACGAAGTAGCCGGCCACGGCGACGGCGAACAGCGGTGGCGGCAGGCTCAGCGCCGATCCGCCACCCGGCATCAGGTCCAGGTTCTTGGCGACGAAGGCCGCGGCGGCGAGCAGCAGCGCCACCCCGACCACACCCTGGACGGCTCGCAACGGCAGGCGCACGACGATAGGCGCGCCGACCACCGCGCCGAGCACCGAGGCGGTTATGCAGGCGGCCAGCAGCCACGGGTCGACCTTGACGAGGTTGATGAAGATCAGCGCCTCCACCACGGTCGGCAGGCCATGGCCCGCGTTGAGGATGGTCGGAATCCAGCTGTCGGGAACCAGGCGGCGCAGCTTCAGCCAGGCCGTTGTAGGGGCGAAGGAGCCGATCCCCAGGGTGTCGAAGAAATTGGTCACCGCCCCCAGGACCACGCCTTCGAGATTGGGCCTCGCCAGCCCCTGGCGTATCGCGATCCGCGCCAGGGCGACAATGTAGACGAGGCCCAGGACGGCCAGTGCGCCCAGGAGAACCGTGACGACCATGCGTGAAGCCGCGCTCCGCAAAGAGGCGATCCTACACGCCGTCTCGCCTTTGCCACGGGGCTTTTTTCAGGCAACTGTCGTGGCCATGACGCTCACCCGCAGGGACTTCGCCGGCCTCAGCCTCGCCGCGCCCTTGGCCTTGGCCATGGGCGGGGCAGCTCGCGCGGGGTCTCGCCGGCCGCTGGTGATCGCCACCGGCGCCGGGACCGCCGACCTCCCGGAGGGGACGAGCGGCGCCTTCGAACTGGTGATCCGCGACGGGGCGGACGTCATCGCCGCCGATTTGGTTCCAAGTCGCGACGGGGCCCTGGTGGCGTTGCGCGATCATGAGCTATCGGAGGCCACAGACGTGGCCGGACGGCCGGAATTCGCCTCGCGCAAGCAGACCCGCACGGTCGACGGCCAGGACCGCACCGGCTGGTTCACCGAGGATTTCACCCTGGCCGAGCTGAAGACCCTGGTCCGCGGAGCGCCGGCGCGCCGGCGGCGCGGCGGGAAGACGGCGAGCCAGGCGATCCTGACGTTCGAGGAGGTCGTCGCCATCGCCCGCGCCGGGAGCGTGCGCACCGCACGCGTGATCGGCGTCGACGCCGGTCTCAGCCGCTCCGCCTACTTCGCCGGCCTGGACCTGGCGGTCGAGCCGCTCCTGGCCAGCGCGATCAGGGTGGCGGGTTACGACTCGCCGGCGGCGGCGATGTTCATCTCCAGCCACGACCCGGCCTCGCTGAAGGCGATCGGCGAACTGACCCGGGCGCGCCGGGTGCTTCCGCTGGCCGCGAAGGACTTCGAGGCGAGCGGCGCAGGATCGCCCGATGGGCTGAAGGCGATCAGGGCCTACGCCGAGGCGGTCGCGCCGGATGCCGGACTGCTGCTGGACCAGTCGAAACCCAGGACGGCGGCGACAACCCCGATGATCGCCGACGCCCACGCCGCCGGCCTCGCCGTCCATGCCTGGACCCTGGGCGCGACGTTTCCTCCGACGCCCTACAAGGCGGGGGACACCCAGCGCCTCCTGGCGGCTCTCTTCGCGGGGGGAGCCGACGCAGTGGCCGGCGACCGCGCCGGGGCCATCGTCCGCGCCCGCGACGAGGCGATGTCACATCCGCGGCGGTAGGGGCGGGGGTCTGCGACGACCGGGTCCGAAAACCGCGAGACAGGGGCGGGGCGTGCGTCCATGATCCGCCAATGCTCATGGATGCCGACGCCTGCTATCGCGCCCTGGTGACGCGGGACTCCCGGTTCGACGGGCGTCTGTTCGTGGGCGTGAAGACCACCGGCATCTACTGCCGGCCAATCTGCCCCGCGCGCACCCCCAAGCGGGAGAACGTCACCTTCTTCGCCACCGCCACGGCCGCCCAGGCGGCGGGGTTCCGGCCCTGCCTGCGGTGCCGGCCGGAATCATCGCCGGACCTCGCCGCCTGGCGCGGGACCTCCAACACCGTCACGCGCGCCCTGGCCCTGATCGAGACGGGGGCGCTGGACGATGCCGACGTGGACAGTCTCGCCACGCGCCTGGGGCTGGGTGAGCGGCAGCTGCGGCGGCTCTTCCGCCGGCATCTCGGCGCATCGCCGATCTCGGTGGCCCAGACCCGGCGGGTCCTGCTGGCCAAGCAGCTGATCCACCAGACGCGCCTGCCGATGACCGAAGTCGCGCTGGGGTCGGGCTTCGGGAGCGTGCGCCGCTTCAACGAGACCTTCCAGCGCCTCTACGACCGCCCTCCGGCGAGCCTCCGGCGCCAGAGCGGCGAAGCGCCGGCGGGGGAGGACGGTGTCCGCCTCGATCTGCCCTATCGCGCGCCCTATGACTGGGACGCGCTGATCGGTTTCCTGCGCATGCGCGCGATCGAGGGCGTCGAGCAGGTGTCGGCGGCCGGCTACGCGCGGACGATCGCCTTTGGCAAGGATCACGGTGTCCTGACGGTAGCGCCGTGGCCCAAACCAGATCGTCTGTCCGTGACGATCCGCTTCCCGAAGCTCGGCGCCTTGCCGGCGATCATCGCCCGAGTCCGGCGCGTCTTCGACCTGACCGCCGATCCCGCGGCGATCGCCGAGCATCTCGCCCGGGACCCCGCCCTGGCGCCCCGCGTGGCGGCCCGTCCCGGACTTCGCGTTCCGGGGGCCTGGGACGGTTTCGAGCTGGCGGTGCGCGCGATCCTCGGCCAGCAGATCAGCGTGGCGGCGGCGACGCTCCTGGCCGGCCGCATCGTCCGCGAGTGGGGCGAGCCGCTGCCGGCGACGCTCGCCGGCGTGGTCCCTGGCCTCAGCCACGTGTTTCCCAGCGCCGAGCGGCTGGCGAGCGCCGACCTCTCGGCCTTGCCGATGCCCCGCGCCCGGTCCTCCGCCCTGAAGACACTGGCCGCGGCCGTGGCGGCCGATCCCACCCTGTTCGAGGGTCGCGGCGACCTTTCGGAAGCCACCGCGCGGCTGAAGACCCTCCCTGGGATCGGCGAATGGACGGCGCAGTACATCGCCATGCGTCAGCTGCGCGAGCCGGACGCCTTTCCGACCGGCGACGTCGGCCTGCTGCGGGCCATGGCCGGCCCCGACGGCCGGCGGCCGACCACCCCGGCGCTCCAGGCCCGGGCCGAGGCGTGGCGCCCCTGGCGCGCCTACGCCGCCCTGCACCTGTGGACCGGGGAGGTCATCGCCGATCCCCTGGCCCGCACCTTCGATGAGAAGAACCCCCATGACCGTGAAGCCGCCTGAACGCCTCGCCATCGACTGCTTCGATACCCCGGTGGGCGTCGCCCTGCTCGCCACTGACGAGGAGGGCTATCTGCGCGCCTTCGACTGGAGCGACTACGAGCCGCGGCAGCTGAAGCTCGTGGCGCGCTACAACGGCGATGTCCCGATGGGGGAGGGGGCCGCCCCGGCCAAGACCCGCGAGGCCCTGACGGCCTACTTCGACGGCGAGCTCCACGCCCTGGAGACGATCCCCTGGCGTACCTGCGGCACCGCCTTCCAGCTCAGCTGCTGGCGGGCGCTGTGCGACATTCCCGTCGGCCGGACCGCCAGCTACGGCGAACAGGCCGCCCGCATCGGCAAGCCCAAGGCCGTCCGCGCCGTCGGCCTCGCCAACGGTTCCAACCCGATCGGCCTGGTCGTCCCCTGCCACAGGGTGATCGGCGCCAACAGGACCCTGACCGGCTACGGCGGCGGCCTTCACCGCAAACGCTGGCTCCTCCGCCACGAGCGCGCCGCGTTCCGCGACGACGGCGAGGAGACGCTTGGCCTGAGATTCTGAGCGGCTGAGTATCAGGCCAACGGTGGTTCAATCGTCCATGTCGCCAGGAAGTCGGGGTTCTCGACGGTCTCTCCGGTCGAGCGAAGCCGATACTCCCCAGGTTCAGCTGGAATGAAGTTGTCGAGCTGCGGTGGAAGCCAGTAGGTATCACCGCATCGCGAACCATCCAGCTCGATTTCGAAACCGAGCGTCGCGTCTACGGACCTCACGATTCCAAACACCTCCTCGTAAGTGTCTGACTTGGTCCCTCGGTGCGTGATCCCGATCAGGACGCTGGCGCCGATCATCGCTCGCGCGCGAGACTCATTCCAGGCCGGCCTGTCCACGGTCATCTCGGTCCGCTACTTCTATAGGTTACGCGGGCTCCTGCGGACATGGTCGCCACTTGTAAGTGGGTGGAGATCATGCGGTCGCTCCGCCATCGAAGTGGGCCGTCACTACCACAATATCTGCTCCTGAGGGACAGTGGACCACCCGCAGGTTGATGCCGTATTCGAGGTAGGCCTTCAGGCAGGCAAGCATGTCGCGTCTCAAGCGCGACCTGGAGCAGACGTGAGCGCGGTTCAGGCCGCCTCGAGCCCGAACTGCAGCTTGGCGAGCCTGGCGTAGAGGCCGCCACGGGCGGTGAGCTCGGCGTGGGTTCCGGTCTCCACCACCCGGCCCTCGTCCATCACCACGATGCGGTCCGCCCGCAGGACGGTGGCGAGGCGATGGGCGATGACCAGGGTGGTGCGCCCGGCCATCGCCTCGTACAGGGCGCGCTGCACAAGCCGCTCGCTCTCCGCGTCCAGGGCGCTGGTCGCTTCGTCGAGGAGCAGAATGGGCGCACTTCGCACCAAAGCGCGGGCGATGGCGAGGCGCTGGCGCTGGCCGCCCGAGAGGGTCTTGGCGCGTTCGCCGAGCGGCGTCTCGAAGCCGTCCGGAAGGGCGGCCAGGAAGGCCTCGGCCTGGGCGGCGCGGGCGGCGGCGATCAGGTCCTCGGCGCCGGCGCCCTCGCGCCCGAAGCGCAGGTTCTCCAGCGCCGAGCCAGAGAACAACGGGGCGTCCTGCGCGACCAGGGCCATGCGGGCGCGGACCTCGGCGGGGTCGGCCTCGCGGATGTCGACGCCGTCGAGGCGTACGACGCCACCCTGCGGATCGTAGAAGCGCAGCAGCAGGCGCAGCACCGTGCTCTTGCCGGCGCCGGATGGGCCGACCAGGGCGACGCGCTCGCCGGGTCGCACCGCCAGATCGAAGCCGCGCAGCGCCGGCAGGTCCGGGCGACCCGGGTAGGCGAAGGTGACGTTCTCGAAGGCCACGGCGCCCAGCGGCGGGACGGGGAGGGGCCGGGGATGGGCGGGGATGGCGATGGCGGGCCGGGCGTCGAGGATCTCGGCGATGCGGGCCATGGCCCCGGAGGTCTTCTGCACATCGCCCCAGGCCTCGCCGAGCGAGCCGGTGCTGCCGGCCGCGAGCACCGAAAGCAGCACGAACTGCAGCAGGGCGCCGGGAGTCATGGTGTGGTCGACAAAGGCCGCGAGGGAAGCGCGCCACAGCACCAGGCCGACCCCGCCGGCGACCAGTGCCATCACCAGGACCGTCATTCCCGCCCGCGCGCCAATCCGGGCCACGGACACGCGGTACGCGGTTTCCACCGCCGCCCGGAACCGCTCGGTCACCGAAGCCTCGCGGCCGAAGGCCTGGACGGTGTCCAGCGCATCCAGGGTTTCGCCGGCGTAGCCCATCGCATCGGCGAAGCGCGCCTGAGCCCGCACCGAGAGCCGGCGGACCTGGCGTCCGACGACGAACAGGGGAACCATGATCAGGGCGGCGACCAGCACCACGAAGCCGGTGAGGGCCGGGCTGACCACGATCATCACGGCCAGGGCGGCGATGACGGTCAGGGCGTTGCGCAGGGCCACCGAGACGGTCGATCCCACCATGCCCTCGACGATGGCGAGGTCGGCGGTCATCCGCGAGAGCACCTCGCCGGTGCGGACCTTCAGGAAGTAGGCCTGGTCCAGGGACATGACGTGGCCATAGAGGGCCTCGCGCAGGTCGGCGACGACGCGCTCGCCGAGCCTGGTGATGAAGTAGAACCGCCCGCCGGTGGAGAGGGCGAGGATACCCGCGACCAGCGCCAGGACCAGGAAGGCGCGGTCGATCATCGACGCCGACTGGGAGGCCAGCCCCCTGTCGGCCATCTGGCGCACGGCGAAGGTCAGGGCCATGGTCGCCGAGGCCGAGACGATCAGGAACAGCCCGGCCAGGATCGCGTCCCAGCGGTGGGCGGCGATGAACGGCGCCAAGCGCGCCAGGGGCTTCAGGTCGCGACTTGGGCCCGTATCGCGGGAGGCGATCTTGTTCGCGGAAGCGGCCGGCGTCGTCATCGCCTCTGGTTCCTGGATCTCAGGTCCCTCGTCAAATGGGTCCCTTGCTCAAAATGGCGAGGCTCGTGTATAGGGCGGGTTTGGAAAACGCCCGCCGATCCGGCGGGTTTTTCGTTCGAGCACGCCATGAAACAGAACATCCATCCAGACTACCACTTCATCACCGTGACGATGACGGATGGCACGACGTACCAGACGCGTTCCACCCTGGGCAAGGAAGGCGCCACCCTCAACCTCGACATCGATCCCAAGACCCACCCGGCGTGGACCGGCGGCAACCAGCACCTCCTGGACCGCGGCGGCCGGGTGTCGCGCTTCACCGCCAAGTACGGCGGCTTCATGAAGAAGTAGCGCGTCGCGCGGACGATCAAGGCCGCCTCGCTCGACGGCGGCTTCACCATGAGCGGACTGGCCGCAGAGAAGCCCCGGGGGGTCACCCTGCACAGCCGGGATATTGCCTCGCGCGTGGCGCGGATCTACCTCGCCCCCCGCTGGAAGGCCCTGGCCGCCTCTCTGGTATGCGCGGCCGCCTTCGCGGCGCTGTCGGGGCTGCTGTTGAACGTCCTGCAGCCGGCGGTGGACCAGCTGACCCGCCACCCGAACGCCGAGAGCCTCTGGCGCATCCCCCTCTTCATCGTCGCCCTGGCCCTGGGCCGCGGCCTGGCCCAGGCCGTCCAGGCGACCCTCGTCAACCGCATCGGCAACGGCGTCGTCGGCGACATCCAGCTGGAGCTGTTCGGCAAGCTCGTGCGCGCCGACCTCGCCCGCCTGCGGGCCTCCCACACCGGGGGTTTCGTCTCCCAGGTGCTCTACGACTCCGGACTGATCCGGGAGGCGGCGACCAGTGGGGTGGTGAACTTCGTGCAGAACGCCCTGACCCTCGCCGCCGCCGGAGCGGTAATGGCGATCAAGGACTGGCGCCTCTTCCTGCTGGTGCTGCTGGCCGCGCCGCTGGTCGCGCTGTCCCTGCGCCGGTTCCTGCGACGCGCCACCCGCGCCGCCACCGGGGCGATGACCGCCACCGGGGCGCTCTCCACCGCCATCATGGAGGGGCTCGACGGGGTGCGGGTGGTGAAGATGGAAAACCGCGAGGCTTATGAAGAAGGGCGGGTGGCGGCGGTTATCGCCGAGCGCCAGCGCCATATCCTCAGCGGCGACAACGCCCGCGCCGTCGCCGCCCCGGCGTCCGAGACCCTGATGATGATCGTGGTCGCCGCCGTGCTGGCCTATGAGGGCTGGCGGGCGAGCGCCGGCGTGGCCCAGATCGGCGCCTTCGTGGCCTTCTTTGCCGCCCTTCTGATGGCCGGCCAGGCCCTGCGCCAGCTCTCCAACCTGCTGACCCTGATGAGCCAGGGCGTCACCGCCGGCGCGCGCCTCTTCGCGGCGCTGGACGTGGAGCCGGAGGTCCGCGACCGGCCGGGCGCGCCGCCGTTGAGGGTGACCCAGGGCAATCTGCGCCTGCGCGAGGTCTCCTTCTCCTACGCCGAGGCGGCGCCGGTGCTGGAGGGCGTGAGCCTGGAGGCGCGGCGGGGAGAGGTGGTGGCCCTGGTGGGCCCGTCCGGCGCGGGCAAGTCCACAGTGCTGAACCTCATTCCCCGCTTCTACGACATTACCGCCGGCGCGCTGACGGTGGACGGCCAGGACGTGCGCGGCGTGGCGCTCTCCTCCCTGCGCCGGCGCATCGCCCTGGTCACCCAGGAGCCGTTCCTGTTCGACGACACCATCGCGGCCAACATCGCCTACGCCAAGGCGGGCGCCAGCCAGGCGGAGACCGAGGCCGCGGCGCGGGCCGCGGCGGCGCACGATTTCATCGCCGCTCTACCGGGCGGCTATGGAGCCCTGGTGGGCGAGGCAGGCGCGCGGCTGTCGGGCGGCCAGCGCCAGAGGATCGCCATCGCCCGAGCCTTCCTGAAGGACGCCCCGATCCTGCTCCTCGACGAGGCCACCAGCGCCCTGGACGCTGAGAGCGAGGCCCAGGTCCAGGCGGCGTTGGCCCGGCTCATGGCCGGTCGCACCACCCTGATCATTGCCCATCGCCTCGCCACCGTGCGCGGCGCCGATCGCATCTATGTTCTGGATGCCGGCCGGGTGGTCGAGGTGGGCCACCACGACGTCCTGATGGCGCGCGGCGGCCTCTACGCCCGCCTCGCCGCCGCCCAGGACCTGTCGCTGAGCCCCGAGGCGGCCGCATGAAGCGATGGCTGCGCCGTCCGGCGGTCCAGGCGCTCCTCGGCTGGCTGATCGCCGCCTATATCGAACTGGTCATCGCCACCCTGCGCTGGCGGCGCGAAAACGAGGCGCCGGCCCGCGTCGCCCTCGACGGCTCCGAAGGCCTGATCGCCCTCTTCTGGCACGGCCGCATCGTCCCAGCGATCGCCTGCCGGCCCATCCTCAAGGACAAGCCGCGCACCGTGATGATCTCCCTTTCCCCCGACGGCGAGTTCATCGCCCTGGCCGCCGAGCGCCTGCGCATTCCAACGATTCGGGGATCGACGGGCCGGGGCGGCAAGAGCGGGACAGGCGGCGGGGGCAAGGGCGGCGTCGGGGCGTTCCGCCAGGCGATGCAGGTCCTCGCCTCCGGCGGGGTGATGATCATGACCCCCGACGGTCCCCGAGGGCCCAACGAGGTGATGCAGCTTGGCCCCGTGCAGATGGCGCGGGCTTCCGGGCGTCCGGCGTTCCTGATGGGGCTGGCGGTGCGGCCGGCCATACCCCTCGGCAGCTGGGACAGGGGGCGCGTCCCCCTGCCGTTCGGCCGCGCTGCATTGGTCCTGGAGGGACCGCTGGGCGTCGCGGCCAACGCCGACGACGCCGCGCTCGAGGCGGTCCGCGACGACTGGCAGGCGCGGCTGCGCGCCGCCCAGGCCCGCGCCGAGGCCCTGCTGGAGGCATGACGGCGCCCACAACGCCGCCGGCCTCGCTGCGGCTCTACG
>JAQGIW010000218.1 GCA_028290905.1 Caulobacteraceae bacterium
CAGCCAGAAGACGCCGACGAGGCCCGGGCCAGCCATGAACAGGCACTCGATCAAGAGGCCCGCCTGGGCGTCGACATCGACGTGACGGCGGATCAGGCCGTAGATCCAGAAGGTGGTGGCCAGCACGAGGGAGATCACCGGCAGATGGCCGAGCGCTACGGTCTGGACCCCCACCCCGATCACCGCCAGGGCGATGGCGGAGAGGCCGATCCGGTCGATGCGTTCGCGGAACAGCACCGCCCCGGCGGCCATGTTCATCAGCGGGTTGATGTAATAGCCGAGACTGGATTCCAGGTTGCGGCCATGGTTGACCGCCCAGACATAGAGCGACCAGCCAGTGGCGATGGAAACCGCCGACAGGGCCAGCAGCCCCAGCGTCCTCGGCTGGCGGAACGCCCGCTTCACCTGCTCCCCCTGCCCCGCCAGCAACACGAGCAGGGCCGCCCACGGCGCCGACCACATGGCGCGGTGAGCGACGATCTCCCACGAACTCGCCCCGGCCCGGCCGAGCGCCATGAACAGCAGCGGGGCCGCTCCCCACAGCAGGTTGTTGGCGATCGAGGCGATGAGGGCGGGGCGGGAGGAATCGCGAGGAGCGACCGCCGCCGCCGCGGTCAAGCCAGGACCTTGCGTCCGATCAGGCCGCGCTCGGCCAGAAGCTGGGCGATCTGTACGGCGTTGAGCGCCGCGCCCTTGCGCAGATTGTCGGAGACGACCCACATGGATAGGCCGTTCTTGATGGTCGGATCGTTGCGGATACGCGAGACATAGACCGCGAACTCGCCCTGCGCCTCCTTCGGTGTGATATAGCCGGTGGAATCGCGCTTATCGATCACCAGCACGCCCGGCGCCTCGCGCAGGATGTCGCGGGCGTCGTCCTCGTCGAGCGGCTCGTGGAACTCGATGTTCACCACCTCGGAGTGGCCGACCATCACGGGAACCCTGACACAGGTGACCGTCAGGGCGATCTCCGGGTCGATCATCTTGTGGGTTTCGTTCCACATCTTGGCTTCTTCGTCGGTGTAGCCGTCATCGCGGAACTCCCCGATGAAGGGGATGACGTTGAACGCGATCTGCTTCGGGAAGACCTTCGGCTCGGAGGCGCCGAGGACGAAGACACCCTTGGTCTGTTCCCAGAGCTCGTCCATGCCCTCCGCCCCGGCGCCGGAGACCGACTGGTAGGTGGCCACCACCACCCGCTTGATGCGGGCCGCGTCGTGCAGGGGCTTGAGCGCCACCACCAGCTGGGCGGTGGAGCAGTTGGGATTGGCGACGATGTTCTTGCGCCGCGCCAAGGCGATGGCGTCCGGGTTAACCTCGGGCACGATCAACGGCACGTCCGGATCCATCCGGAAGGCGGAGGAATTGTCGATGACGATCGGGCCGGCGGCGCCGATCTTCGGGGCCCACTCCAGGGACGTCGATGCGCCGACGCTCATCAGCACCACATCGACGGTGGAGAAGTCGAACTGGGCGATGTCCTCGCACTTGATGACGCCGGCCTTCCAGCCGACCTCCAAGCCGATGGACTTTCGCGAGGCGATGGCGTGGATTTCGTCCACGGGGAACTCCAGTTCCTCGAGGATGTTCAGCATCTCGCGCCCGACCGCGCCGGTGGCGCCGACCACGGCGACCCGGTAGCCCATCGTCAACTCTCCTGAAGTCTAAAAGGGACGCGCTGACTACGCCCGCGTGGTCTCCGAGGCAAGGGCGGGACCGGCGCGCCGGTCCCGCCGCCTTTTCCTAAGACTTGGCGTGCGGGCTGGAAGCCGGCGCTCCGGGTTGCGGTTTCACGGGCGCGCCCTTCTCCGAGGCCTCGGCGGTCAGGGTCGCGCAGTCGGCGTTCTTGGCCAGTCCCGGATTCACGAACGGGAGGATGGCGGCCAGGGGCGCCGCGAAGACGCCGACGGCGGTGGCGAGAAGCGCCTGTGGCGCGGCCTTGACGATATCGACCCCCACCTTGGGCTGGACCAGCCTTCCCTTGATCGTGATCGGCGCTCTGACGTGCAGCAGCTCGAACTTCTTGGGCTTGCCCTTGAGCTGCAGGTTCAGAGTTTCCTGGCGAAGGTCGATCTGGCCGCTGCCCGTGACCGTCACCACGCCGGTGTCCATGATGGCGCGATCCAGATTCATGACGCCGTTGCGCGCCTGGAAGTCGGCCACGGCGCAGCGCAGCGTCGTCTCCTTGTTGCTCTTGGTGAGCAACAGGTAGAGCCCCCGCGTCGCGTCGATGCCCATCAGTTCGGCGAAGGTCTGGCGGATATCCCCGCCGGGGACGACCACCGTGACCGCGCCATTAGCGTGGGCGGCGGCGGCGCGCACGGAATCGCCGACGCTGGAGAGCTTCATCCGGGCGTAGAGGCCGCCCTCCAGCGGCGGATCGGCGCCGGGCTTGGCGGCGACCAAGTGTTCCAGGCGTGCATTGGTGAGGCGGATGTCGATGGCCTCGGCCGGAACCGTGCGCCGGGCGTCGACGCGGATCATGCCGGCCAGACGACCCTGGGGCAGGATCATGTCGAGGGGGTTCACCTCCAGCACGCCATGGTCGAGGTTGACGTCGAGCCTGAGGGCGCGGATCGGCAGGCGCCCGGCGTCGACGCTCGTGGCGCGATAGTGGACCTTGGCGTCCATGGCCCGCACCCGGGTGACGTCCAGGTGGGTGTCGGGGAAGATGCGGTGTTCGGCCCGCAGCTTGGCCATCTCGATCCTCTGGACCGGCGACAGCTGCTGGGTGGGGGCGTGCTTGGGAACGCCGCCGATCACCGCGGCCAGGTCCGCCAGGCGCAGGCGGCGCGAGGCGATGTCGCCCTTCACGAACGGCCGCTCGGCGCTGTTGTCGATGCGCATAGCGCCCTCGATGTCGCTCTGGCCGACGCGGCCGCGGATCGACTGCAGGGCGTAGACGGAGCCTCGGCGGGCGAATCCGGCGCCGAGGCTGTAGGGTGGCGTGTTGGGGAAGGCCAGGCCGGTGATCCGGTAGAGGTCGGCCAAGTCGTCGCCGGTTACGCTGAACCGGCCCGACAGGGCGGCGAAGTCGAAGGGATGGTCGATGTGGCCGGTCAGATTGACCCGCGTGTCGCCCGCCATGATGTGGCTGTCGAAATCGTACGGCCGGCCGGGGTCGACATTGACCAGAGGCCCTCCCGTGACATGGGCGACGAAACGTTCGCCATTGAGCGTCCCCTGGCCCTCGAGGGCGAAGTGACCGCGACCATAGCCGACCACCTGTTCGTTGGTGGAGACCGTGCCGGTGAAGAAGAGGCGTCGCTTGACGTCGTCGAACCGCACCGCACCGCCCTGGATGATCAGGTGGTTGATGGCCGGCAGCTTCAGCGGCTGCGGTCGCTCCGGATGGAAGTCCCAGTTGGCGCGTCCTTTAGCGTCGCGCAACAGGCCGACGTCCGGACGGTCGGCTTCCACCAACGGCAGGATGACCTGGCCCTTGAGCAGGGGCAGGATCTTCGCCTGAACGGTAAGGCGCGGCAGGGTGGCCAGGGGCTTGCGTCCGGCCCACGGGGCGTTGCCGATCACCAGCCCGTTGATGGTCGCCGTGGGCGACCACGACCAGGGGTGCACCTCGAGGTTGCCGGTGATCGCCACCGGCCGGTTCAGGCGATGGGATATCTCGTGCGCCAGGGGACCGCGCAGCCAGTTCCAGCGGAAGAGGATCAGGAAGATGGCGAGCGCAACGATGAACGCGCCCAGGATCGCGAGAGCCCAATGCACCCGGCGACGGGGTGGGCGGGGTGGACGGATCGACGAAGGCGCCGGGGCCGCGATCGCGCGGGCGGGAGACTGCAAGAGACCGGCCTTACACGTTTCAGGTCTCTAACAACGCGCGAAGGTCGGGAACGTGTCCCCCAGAGTCGCTTCGAGGGCCCGCGCCGGTTCAGGGTTCCGGGGAGACCCGCACCAGGAGCTTGCCGTCGTGCTCGCCGGTGAACAGGCGGTTCAACGCCTCGAGGGCGTTCTCCAGGCCGTCCTCCACGTGGGCCTTCCACTTAAGCTCGCCGCTGGCCACCAGCGGACCCAGCTCGGCGAAGGCCTCCGGGGCGCGGTGGAGGTAGTCGATGATGATGAAGCCCTTGATCATCAGGCGGCGCATGAGGATCCGGCCGAAGTCCCGCGGCCCGGCGATCGGCGGGTCCTGGTTGTAGGTGGAGATCATGCCGCACAGGCTCATGCGGCCGAAGGTGTTCAGGCGTGAGAACACCGCCTCCATGATCTCGCCGCCGACGTTCTCGAAGTCGACGTCGATTCCGTTCGGGCACAGGCGGTCGAGGGCCGGGCCGACCTCTTCGCTCTTGTAGTCGATGGCCCCGTCGAAGCCGAGCTCGCGGGTCAGCCAGTCGCACTTGGCCCGCCCGCCGGCGATGCCGATCACCCGCGCGCCGCGCCGCTTGGCCAGCTGTCCTGCGATAGAGCCCACCGCGCCGGCGGCGGCCGAGACCACCACCGTCTCGCCGGACTGGGGCTTGGCGATGTCGATCATGCCGAACCAGGCGGTGAGGCCCGTTGCGCCCAGGACGCTCATGTAGGCGGTGAGGGGCACGCCCGGGATGACCGGCACGGGGTTCACGCCCTTCTCGTGGGCGATGACGTGGGTGGACCAGCCGGTGAGGCCGGGACTGACGATGTCGCCCTGCCTGAAGCGCTCGGAGCGCGACCGCTCCACCACCCCGAGTCCACCGCCGCGCATGGTCTCGCCGATCTGCACCGGCGGCATGTACTGATCCTGGTCGCTCATCCAGATGCGGTTGGTGGGATCGAGGGAGAGGTAGACGGTGCGGATCAGCACCTCGCCGTCCCCCAGGTCGCGGATCGGCTCCTCGATCAGCTCCAGGTCGCCCGGCTGGATCTCGCCGTACGGACGGCGCGCCAGCACCCAGCGATTCATTCGACTCATGGGGTCCCTCTCTTGCAACGCCGCCCGTTGGCGGGCGGTCGGTATGTCAGCCGTTCCCAAGAGCAGATTACGATCTGATGGAATCAGACCGCCGCTCTAGTTCTTTGTTTTAACGCGCGTTTTTATCCGAAAACCGGTTCCCGCTTTCCGAAACGCGCTTTAGATCACCGATGGTCCGACAAGGCTGTGCAGGAAACTGAACAAGGCGGGCACGAGGTAGCGCTGCACCCCGCCGATGACCAGGAACAGCAGGATCGGCGAGAAATCCATCCCCCCGACATTAGGCAGGAGCCGCTGGAACGGCCTCAGCAACGGGCGGGCGACCGCCTCGAGGAACCGCGAGATCTGCCACACGGCGCGGTTGCGCAGGTTGACGACGTTGAACGCCACCAGCCAGCTGAGGATCGCATAGGCGATCACCACCCACAGGATCAGCGTCAGCAGACCCTGGATGATGTACTCGGCGAAATCGAGAATGGCGTGCATGCGGGGCCCAGGGCGATCACAGACGCACTCACTATCCGCGCGCCCATGGGCGCGCAAGGCGAAGCGGAACCGTGATTCCCCTCAGGTAGGATGCGGACAATGAGGGCGGGCATCCCGCCCGGGTCCGGCTTCACCGCGCCTGGCCTCCGCCCATTCTTGACTTCCCGGGCCGCGACCCCTTATCACCGCGCACCTCCTCCCCAAGGGAAGGGGCCGTAGCTCAGATGGTAGAGCGCCTCGTTCGCAATGAGGAGGTCAGGGGTTCGATTCCCCTCGGCTCCACCAGGGCATTGGAAGTCGAACCCCTCCAAGAGGTCGATCTCAGCCCATAGCGGACGGCGGCAGCGTTGCTACGCATGGCTCTCCTCACGAACGTCTTCAGGCGAGGCGCGAGCTAACATTTCCGGGCTCGCGTGCCGGTCGAGCTTCAGCCGATGGTGGGAAGGAAGGAACTCTGGCGGTCGCTGAGGACGTCGCAGGCGAGTGAGGCACGTCGACGCGGCATAGTCCTAGCGACCTTGACGGAAGCCCCTCATCGTGCCCGCTACCAAGCGCGCCGAATGGTTGGACCCTCGCTATTTTCTGGACTTCCGGTTTCCGCCAGCAGCTGCGACGTTGATTGTCCCATCTGCCTAGCGTGGCGACGGGTACTGAGATCCGTTAAGAGCCAGTGGACAAATCACTGGGTCCCGCCCTGGGAGCGTGACCGAAGCGATGCGCTCGCTTAATATTCAGTCAAACCAAATCTCCCCCCCGAAACGCTTACCTCGCGTCCAACGAATTCGTCCGCGCCCTCCATGGCCGCTGCCACGCGCGGGTCTTCGGACCAAGCCACGGCGCGGTGCGCCTCGTCGATGTCGACGACGACAATCGCCCGATCAGGTTGCGACGGCCTGTGTAGTACGGTGTAGCCCGCGACGCGTGCGAGCCCAGCGTAGTCGGGAACGACTTTCTTGACCTTCGCCTTGCTCTTCACCTCGGCCGAGACATCGATGAACTGGAAGGGCCTGCCCAGGTCGCGGGAACTTGTCCAGACACCGAACCCTTGCTTGGTCAAAAGCCCTGACACGGACGTGACCAGCCCGACGGCGCCGGCTTTCGCGCGCAGCATCTGGCCCATGCGGGCGGTCGCCTGCAGGACGTAGTTGTTCAGCGGGCCGCCGGCGAAGGGCATGCCTCCGGTGACGGTGAGGTCGGGGCGGTCCAGCGGAATCCCGATCGCCTCGGCATAGGTCTCCACCGCGACCGGAAAGCAGGTGTAGAGATCGAGAAGGTCGAGACGGTCCGCCGTGACGCCCGCCGCGTTCAGCGCGGCGCGCCCGGCGATTTGAGCGCCCGGGACTTCCGCGACCGACGGGCGCACCGAGACATCCATCATGAAGTTCGACTCGGTGCTGGCGAGCGGCAGCACCCATTTGTCCTTGGAAATGCCGAGCGCCCCGGCCCTGGCTGCGGAACAGAAGATCAGCGCGGCCGCCTGGTCGACATTCCACGAGCTGACGTGAAGCTTGGTGTAAGGAAACGCGAGCATGGCGTTCTTCGCCGATGGGTTTCGGATCGACTCGGCGGCGATCGTCTCGCGCCTCCAGGCGTAGGGGTTGTCGGCGGCGATGCGGCTGAAGGAGGCATAGAGCGCCGCCAGACGGTCGCGATGCTCGTCCACTGACCAGCCATGCGCTGCCCGGTAGGCGCTCTCGACGATCGCATAGGATCCGACCGCCTCGGCCAGGCCCGCCGCCCGCTCTGACGGGTTCTGCATCGGATCGTGCGGCTTCATGATCTCGTCGGGTTCGTCCACGCCGGCGTCGTCGTCGAGCACCGCGGCGGCGATTCTGGCACGAAGGATGCGGTAGCTGGCTTCGCCGCCGACTACCGCCGCAACGGAAATCTCGCCCTCGGCAATCCGTCGGCAGGCGTCTCCGATCAGCGTCTGCTGCAGGACGCCGATGTGCGCAAGAACCGATACGGCCCGATCGGCGCCCACGAGCGCGGCGATGGCGCCGGCCGGATTCGTGTATTGCCAGCGCCCCTTCGGCACGTAGATCCGTTCGAGTTCCGGCAGAATAGCCTGCGCGCCGGAATCCACGGCGGCCGCGCCAACGGCATCCGTCATCAGCACGAGGGGCTCCTTGGCGGCGCGATGGTCCCCCTGGCGCTGATTGACGACACCGATGCCGACGAGAACCGGTGTGTTCGGGCCCACCTTGCTCACGAAGCTCTCCCAATTGCGCCACGCTCAAAGTGGCCTCCTAGGCGCCGGCGGCCAGGTTCACCTTTGGTGTCCCTTGCCGCCAGCTTGCCCGGCCGCCGGACAGTGGACAGCATTGATAGTTGCTCAAAGTCAAATAGTGTCGGCCGGGCACGCTCCATCTCGAGGCGGCCGGGGATCCGGTCACGATGATGTCGGTCAGGCGCCGGGCGTTGTCCTATAGGGTGGGTGGTCGACATGGACCCATTGTTCGATTTCCGCGGCAAGGTCGTCCTGGTCACGGGCGGCAGTCGCGGCCTCGGCCTGGCGATGGTGCGCGCGTTTTCCACGCGCGGGCCGACATCGTCATTGCCAGCCGCAAACTGGAAGGTTGCCGCGAGGCGGCGAACGAGATCACGGCGACACGCCGGCGCGCCCTGGCCGTCGCCTGCCACGTCGGGGAATGGGATCAACTCGATGCCCTGGTCGAGCAGGCCTATGCGGCTTTCGGCAAGGTGGATGTGCTGATCAACAACGCCGGCATGTCGCCCGTCGCGCCATCATCGCTCGAGACGCGGAGGCGCTGATCGAAGGTGATGGCGGTCAACTTCAAGGGTCCCTTCCGCCTGTCGGCAGCAATCGGCAGCCGGATGGCCGCCGGTGACGGCGGCAGCATCATCAACATCAGCAGCATCGGCTCGATCAGGCCCTTACCCGCCTATGCGCCCTACGCCGGCGCCAAGGCGGCGCTCAACGCGCTCACCACCGCCCACGCCGTCGAGTTCGCGCCCAAGGTCCGTGTCAACGCGATCCTGCCAGGTTCCTTCCGCACCGACATCGCCAGGCACTGGCCGGCGGACAAAGAAGCGACCACCGACGCCGTCGTCGGCCGCTTCGGCGAGCCGGAGGAGATCGTGACCACCGCCCTGTACCTCGCTAGCAATGCCTCCGGCTTCACAACCGGCGCTACCGTACGCGTCGACGGCGGCAGGCCATAGGCGGCGACAAATCTGCGCTGTCGCCGGCCCTACACAGAGGACTGGTCGGGCGTGGGCAGACGCCGCGCGCCGTTACGTGGTCCGCCGCTTTCTCGAGTCGACTGATTGTGGGATATGCGCCGATAGCGATCTTAGTCAGCCGCTCGCGACGACCAAATCCTGGGCGATCCGCTTCAGCTCTTCGGTCCTGATCTTGGCGCCGTTGGTGCCAACGGTGACCGGAAAGCTGTCGAGGATCTCGACGCGGGCGGGCGCCTTGAACGCGGCGAGTCCGCTCTTGCAGAACCGGACCAGCGCTTCTCCGGTCAGAGTCTTGTCGGTCACGGTGACGAAGCCGACCGGCGCATCGCCGCGGGCCGTCCTGACGCCGACGACGCGGGCGGTATCGACGCCAGGGTGCGACATCAGGAACTGCTCGATCTCAGCCGGTTCGACCAGGAAGCCGCGCAAGCGGAGCGCGTCGGAGTTGCGGCAGAGAAAGGTGAAGCCGGCCTCGCCGTCGTCGCTGGCCAGGTCGCCCGTGCGGAACCAGCCGTCGGCCGTGAAAGCCCGCGCCGTGGCCGCCGGATTGCCGAGATAGTGCAAGAGGACATTGTACCCCCGGGCCTGGAGTTCACCCGGGGCGCCGCGCGGCAGAATGGCGCCCGTCTCGGGATCGGCGATGCGGAAGGCCATCCGGTCGGACAGGGGCAGGCCGCCGCCCTTCACCTGTGCGGCGCAGTCGCCGAGGACCGGCCGCGACATCGCGAAAGAGAGCACCTCCGAAGAGCCATAGACGCCGGTGAGCTCCGCCCCGAACGATGCGCGCGCCCAGGCCGCCAGGGTCGCCGCCCGACCCTCGAACTCGGCGATCGCGCCCCGTCGAAGGTGCGGCAGGTCGACTGGGTCTTCCAGCCAGACTTCATGCAGGCGCGCGAACAGGTCATCACCGCCGAAGGCCTGGGTGACTTTGAACCGGGCCATCGCCGCCAATGCGGCGCGCGCATCGAACATGGGATCGACCAGGCAGGTCGCTCCGCTGGCGAGGGCCGCCATCGCGATATTGAACCCGAACACCCCGCAGAACGGCAGCACGCCAAGGACCACATCGCCCGGCCGCATGTCGAACGCCGCCGCGATCAACGGGGAGTGGATTGTCACCGACTGCTGATCGTGGCCCGCCAGTTTTGGTGCGCCGGTGGAGCCGGAGGTCGTGAAATAATTGACCGCCGCCGAGGGTTCGCCCGCATCGCCGCACGGCGCCGCCGGCCCCTCCAGCGCCAGTTCGATCGCCCCGCCGCCAATATCGAAGCGCGCAAGGTCTGCGCCGTCCGCGTCCGCGACCAGGATTGAGGGGGCGACGAGGTCCGGGATCGCATCGCGGGCCGTCGCGAAGCCGGCGCCGAGGCGGCCCGCGAAGTCGAGATCCAGGAACCGGGCCGGCAGCACGATCGCCGTCAGCCGGCCTGCGGTCATGAGGTTTGAGAGTTCGAAGACCCCATAGCGTGTGTTGATCCCCAGAACCGCCGCGCCCATGGCGGCGGCGGCGAACTCAGCGGCCAAGTAGTCGAGACCATTGGGCAGCCAGACGCCGATCACGTCTCCTTTCCGCACGCCGCTGGTCACGAGGGCGCGAGCCGCGGCGTCTATGGCGGCCCGAAGCGCCGGATGGGAGACTTCCACGTAGGCCTCGCCCCGCCGCTCGATCAGGGCCGGCCCGGCCGAAGCGGCCCGCGCGCCCCCGTCGAGCATCCCGAGCAGGGTCTGGTTCATGAGGGGGGGCTCCCGTCTTGGGTATCGGTCCGTCGGCTACGACCCCGGACCCGTGCGCCCGAGGTCTAAGTCAGCGGCGCCAACCCCTCAACCCGCACGAGGCTTCCGTCGCGTGTTTCGCCCCGGGCAGCCGTGGCATAAGGTGAAAAGGTTCAGCCGCCGCCGGTCGCGGGGCCGTCTGTGAGGACGAGGATGACAGGGCCGTCGGCCAGCGGCGCGCCGGAGGCGCCGGCCGCTGCGGAAGAGCGAGAACTGTTCGACTGGGTCGAGCAGCGCTTCGGGGGCCGCATCGTGCGCGCCGTCCAGGCGTCCGGCGGCAACCGCGCGCGTTCCTTCGCAATCGATTTGGCGCGGCCTGATGGCGCCCCGGCGGAGGTCTTCCTACGCTACAGCCTTCCGCGCCCGCCCAGCGTGGAGCCGTATACGCTACAGCGCGAAGCCCAGGTCTACCGCGCCATCGACCGTGCAGGTCTGAGGGCGCCGAGACTCCTCGCCGAGCACCCCACGCGTCCAGCGATCGTGACGGAGCGGGCGCGCGGGATCGCCGAGTTCCGGCGTCTGACGGATCCGGTCATTAAGGCCGGCATCGCGAGCGAATTCATGGGGACCCTGGCGCGCCTGCACGCGCTGGATGCGGCGGGCGTAACCCTCGGCGGTGGCGTCAAAAGCTCGAGCATTTCCGACCACGTCCGGGCTGAACTGGCGATCTGGCGCGCCATGTACGAGGAGACCAACGTCCGGGATCCCTTGATCGAGTTCGCCTTCGCGTGGCTCGACAGGGCGATGCCGGACACCGACGAGCCGCCGGTGCTGACCCATGGCGACGCGGGGCCGGGCAACTTTCTGTTCGAGAACGGCCGGTTGACGGCGGTCGTCGATTGGGAGCTCGCGCACGTGGGCGATCCGATGGAGGACCTGGCCTGGTTCTCCATGCGCTGCGTAATGGAGCCCGTGCCGGATTTCAGCGCCAGCCTGCGCGCCTATGAGGCCGCCTCCGGCCGCCGCCTCGATCGCTTCCGAATCCTATACCATAGGGTGTTCGTCTCCACGCGGGTGGTCGTCATCCGCCACCGCAACGTCACGGGCGAACCGGGCAACGCCATCGTCTCGCGCGCGCTCAACCGGCGGCTGCTGGTCCAGGCCCTGGCCGAAGCCGCCGATGTCGTCATTCAGGCCACGCCCCCGCCTTCCTGTCCGCCGACAGCGCGCGACGATCTCTATGGCCGGGTGCTCGACGAGCTGCGCGAGGTGGTAGTGGCGCGCAGCACCGACCCGGCGGTGGTGGCGTCCGGCAAGGCGGCTTCCAAGGTACTCAAATTCCTGCGCGCCCATGACCGCTATGGCGCGGCCGCGGAGGCGGCCGAGCGCTACGCCCTGGAGGCTTTGCTGAGCGAACGCTTCCCCACGCTCGAGGCGGCACGCCTCCGGCTCGCCGACGTGCTAGTCGCCGGCGCCGTCGCCTTCCAGCCCGCCTTGGCGTTCTTCGCGGCGCAGACCGGCGGCGACGCCCTACTGGCGGCGGACGCTTCGGGGGGGATCGCCACGCGGGGCTACCCGGCTCTCGAGGTCGTCAACGGCCCATGACCCAGTTCACGCCTAGGGATGACGACTTCCATTTCGCCGAGATGGGCGAACGCTGGTGGATGACCGAGACCTGCTGGTTCTCCTTCTGCAAACCGGAGGAGAGGCTGGGCGGCTGGCTCTACACGATGGTGCGGCCGAACATCGGCACGGTGTCGGGTGGCGCCTGGGTGTGGGACGACACCGCGCACCTGCCCTGGGAGGCGCTCTACAGCGCCAACTTCTCGGCCCTGCAACTGCCGCGCGAGGGCGATCTGTCGGACATCCGCCTGCCGACTGGCGTGTCGATCCGGGCGGTCGAGCCCGTGATAATCTACGATCTGGGCTTCGAGGACGGCAATCGTTGCAAGATCGCCCTGCGCTTTTCAGCCGTGATGGCGCCCCGGCCGCTTCGCAGCGGCGGATCTCCCTTTGGCAGCGCGAGTCATTTCGACCAGTTCGGCCGGGTCACGGGCGAGGTCCGGCTGGGCCAGCGCGTCGTGGCCATCGACTGCCTGGCGATGCGGGACCGCTCCTGGGGCGCCAGGCCCGAACACCGGCCGCGGAAAAGCGCCTATGTCACGGGGATCGCCTCCGCGAGGGACGGGTTCCTGGCCGTGACGCGCTGGAACGGCGACGTCGAGGAAATCGCCTATGGCTTCATGATTCTCAACGGCGAGACCGCCGACCTCGTCTCCGGCCGAAGGATCGTGCAGCGCGACCCCGAACACGGATGGGTGACAAATATCCTTATCGAAGGTCGCGACGAGCTGGGCCGCGTGTTGGAGGCCCGCGGAACGCGCCTGTCGGGCATCATCATTAACAGGCACAGCTTCATCGATTCCAACGGCCTGATCGCGTGGTCGATCAACGGGCGCACGGGTTACGGCGAGGATCAGGACATGTGGCCGGTTCACGACTGGGCGGACTTCCGGCGGCGCGTGCCTGCTCGCCGTCGAGCAAGCCCGGTTTGAACATCAGATCAGCCAGAATCATTGAATTCCCCATTAGTTCCGATGGCCGGAGCCCCTCCTCTTCGGAATGTTCGCCGCGCGCGGGGAATTTGACTCTTTCTAAATCGCCAGAATCCCGCCCAAAGCGCCAAAATCCCGCTGCGCGCAAGCGGGGGACCGGGCGCCGTGGGGCCGTTGGAAAACAGTTGGAACTCTTGCATATGATCCCCTAGTGTATTTATCAAACGGGAGGACGAGCGATGGCCGACGGCTCGGTGGCGGGTTTCACGCACGACGCCTATGCGCCTGTACGCGAGGCGTTCGAATCCAATCTGGCGAGCGGCGCGGACGTGGGCGCCGCATTCGCGGCCACTGTGGAGGGAGAGACGGTCGTCGATCTCTGGGGCGGATGGGCCGACGAAGCGCGCACCAAGCCCTGGGAGAAGGACACCGTCGTCAACGTCTATTCGACCACCAAGACCATGACCGCGCTCACCGCCCTGCTCCTGGCCGACCGCGGCGAACTAGACTTCGACGCGCCCGTCGCGCGCTACTGGCCGGAGTTCGCCGCGAACGGAAAGGAACGGGTCAAGGTCAGCCACCTGATGAGCCACTCCGCCGGCCTCTCGGGTTGGAAGGAGAGGGTCACAAGCCGCGACGTCTACGACTGGGAGAAGATGACCCGCCTCCTCGCGGCGCAGGCGCCGTATTGGGAGCCTGGAACCGCGTCCGGCTACCATGGCCTGACCCAGGGCTATCTGGTCGGCGAGGTCGTGCGGCGGATCACGGGGCGGTCATTGGGGACCGTCTTTCGCCAGGAGATCGCCGAGCCTCTGGGGGCGGATTTCCACATCGGCCTGTCGGCCGAGCATGACACGCGCGTCGCCGACCTCATCCCCCCGCCGGCGGGGGCCCAGATCGGCGACGGCGATCCGTCGGAACTGATGCTGGACATGGCGACCAACCCGCCGGTCGATCCGCTCGACACCCGGACCCGCGAATGGCGGGTTGCGGAGATCCCCGCCGCCGGTGGCCACGGCAACGCCCGTTCGATCGCCGAGATCCATGCGCTCCTGGCCAATGGCGGCGTCGCCAGAGGCAAGCGGCTGATGTCGGAAGCCGGTTGCCGCAAGGCGCTCGAGGTCCAGGTCGAGGGTGTCGATCTGGTGCTCGACATTCCGGTCAGGTTCGGCCTCGGCTTCGGGCTGGCGGCCGCGACGATCCCCCTGCCCAATTCCAACACCCTGTTCTGGGGCGGCTACGGCGGCTCCCTGATCATCATCGACATGGATGCGCGCACGACGTTCGGCTACGCGATGAACAAGATGGGGGTGACCACCATCGGTGACGCCCGCGCGATGTCGCTGGCTGACGCCATGTGGAAGGGCCTGGCCGGCTGAGGCGCGTCGGACGTCAACGGAAAGCGCAAGCCGCGACCATCAGGGCCGGCCCCGATGGGAGACTGGAGGACACCATGTCGACGGAGATCCTGGAGGTTCGCAGGCGATGGGCCCACCTGGGGACCGCGGCTGATCTCGCCGCGATGCGCGGTCTCTTCGACCAGGAGGGCGAAAGGCTGGGAATGCCCCCCGGCGTCGCCGTGCAGCGAATCGTCATCGCCTCACGGCCGGCGGAGTGGCTGGCGCCGTCGGCGGCCGGCCGGGCGGTCGTCTTGTACCTCCATGGCGGCGGCTACATGACCGGCTCATTGACGAGCTACAGGCACCTGGCGGGAGAATTCGCCAAACGCATAAACGGGCGCGCGCTGCTGCTCGAATACAGGCTGGCGCCGGAACACGTCTTTCCCGCCGCACTGGAGGATGCGATCGCGGCCTATCGGCGCCTGCTCGACGAGGAGGGCATAGCCCCAGACCGAATTGCCTTTGTGGGCGATAGCGCGGGTGGCAATCTCGTCCTCACCACCCTGCTGACGGCGCGGGAACAGGGGCTTCCGATGCCCGCCTGCGCCGTCTGCCTTTCGCCCTGGACCGACTACGAAGCGACGGGCGAGTCGATGCGGACCAAGGCGAGCGTCGATCCCGTGATTACGCGCGAGGGGGCCCTTCACGGCGCGCAGGTCTATTTCTCCGGCTCCGATCCAGATCGCCCCCCGGTTGCGATCCTGGATGCAGACCTGAGCGGATTGCCACCGCTCCTGGTTCAGGTCGGATCCCACGAGACGCTCCTCGATGACTCGATTCGCCTTGCCGCCCGGGCCGGACATCATGAAGTCGAGACGACCCTGGAGGTCTGGCCGGGGATGCCCCACGTCTTCCAGTTCTTCTATCCGATCCTGCGGGACGGCCGCGACGCGATTGCCCGCGCCGCCGAGTTCATCTTGCGTCACACCGCCAGGTGAGCGACGTCAGGCGGAAGACTTCGCCTTTTGGCTCCGCGTTTTCCTCGGCGCCGGCTCCTCGCCCTTATCAGTGGGGGCATGGCCTTTGTCAAGATTAGCCAGCAGGAGCAACGAGCGCCTGAATAACCTTCGCGCCCGACTGTAGTTGAGCCGTTGATCATAATCGGCGTTGGTGACCAGCCCCATCCACAGCGCTCCGGCGATTTCGGCGGCGTCCATGGCCGACAGGCCAGGCTGCCGGGGCACCTTCGAGAACAGGTCCTCCAGGTATCCCGTCATTTTGCTGTTGTAGGCACTCAGTTTCGCTTTCAGTTCCGGACGATGCGTGGACAGAGCAATCAGTTCGCGCACGATGCCGAACTCAGATTTATCCACGGCGCCGTGTACGAAAACGTTATCCACGAGAACGTGAATACGTTCTTCCGGTGGTTCGTCGCGATAGGCCGTTACATCGGTCCAAATGCGATCGTTGATCTGATCGGTAAGATCTAGTACCGCCGCCTCCTTGCTTGGGTAGTAGTACAGGAGGTGGCTTACCGACATCTGGGCGCTGTTTGCGAGATCCGTCAGGCTGGTTTCAGCGTAGCCCTTGGTCAGCATGCAGCGCCGCAGAGCGGAAACGATCGCCGCACGCCGGTTCTTGGTCCCGGGAGCGCGAGATTCATTCAACTCGATCACCTGATCACTGGGAGATGGTTTTCGTTTCGTGAGCATTGGTCAAATGTGTTTCGAGGCCGGGCGGGCCATTGAGGACGAGGGGAGTCCGATCCGACTGCCCCATAGCCCTTCTTCGTTGAGCCATCAAGCGGCGCGCACCCTTGCACCCCGCCCTCTCCGGGCGCTTGAATTAATTCGCTTATGTGCAGTAAGTACTAGTTCATTTTTGAGCTGCGCTCCAATCTGACTCGGTATGCCCGACTCGGCGGCGCGATCGACGAGGTTTAGATGGATTTCACGCTCAGGTCGCCGAGTTGACGTTATGACTCCCGATGCAAGATCGATATTCTCCCCTGAGCACGTCGCCTTCCGCGAGAGCGTTCGGCGCTTCGTGAAGGAGGAACTCGTTCCCCATCACGAGGCGTGGGAAACAGCGCAGATCGTTCCCCGCGCCGTCTGGCGGCGCGCCGGCGAGGTCGGCCTGTTGTGTCCTAACATGCCCACCGAGTACGGCGGCCTCGGCGCAGATTGGCTCTTCAACGTCGTCGTGATCGAAGAGTTGGCGCGGGCCGGCATCACCGGCCCAGGCTTCATGATCCACTCGGAAATGGCGGCGCCCTACATCCTCGCGGCGGGATCGGAGGACGCTAAGGCTCGCTGGCTGCCGCAGATGGTGACCGGCGAGGCCATCGGCGCCCTGGCGATCACCGAACCGGGGGCGGGCAGCGACGCCAAGGCGATCCGGACACGCGCCGTTCGCGAGGCCGAGCACTACGTCATCAACGGGCAGAAGACCTACATCTCCAACGGCCAGAACGCCGACGTCTTCATCGTCGCCTGCAAGACCGATCCGAACGCGGGCGCCAAGGGGGTCAGCCTGATCGCGGTGGACGCCCACAGCCCCGGTGTCGAGCGCGGTAGAAACCTCAAGAAGATCGGCCTCAAGGCGCAGGACACCTCCGAGATCTTCTTCAACGACGTTCGCGCGCCCATCGGGGACCGCCTCGGAGAGGAGGGCCGGGGCTTCGCGATCATGATGACCAAGCTGGCTCAGGAGCGTCTGACGCAGGCCGTGCGAAGCATCTGCGTGGCCGAGGTCGCCATCGAGTGGACCGTGGACTACACGCGCGAGCGGAAGGCGTTCGGCGGCGCCATCGCCGACTTTCAGAATACCCAGTTCACCCTGGCGCAGCTGGCGGCGGAGACCAGCGCCCTCCGGGTATTCACCGACTGGTGCATCGGGCGGTTCATGCGCGGTGACCTCACTCCCGTGGAAGCCGCCAAGGCCAAGCTCCTGGTGACCGATCTGCACTGCAAAGTCGTCGACCAGTGCCTCCAGTTCTTCGGGGGCTACGGTTACATGTACGACTATCCAATCGCTCGCGCCTATACCGACGCGCGCATTACGCGGATCGCCGGCGGCGCCAGCGAGGTCATGAAACAGATCATCGCACGCGACCTGTTCGCCCGATCATGAACGCAGCCGCGGGACGGACCTCATGAAACAGACCGGAAAAGCCGTCATCACCTGCGCGGCGACGGGTTCGATTCATACGCCGAGCATGTCGGAGGCGTTGCCGATCACCCCGGACCAGATCGCCGAGCGGGCGATTGCCGCCGCCGAGGCCGCAGGTCGCCAAGATCAGGCGGATCCTGGAAGAGCTGAGCCTGCAGATCGCCACTCCGAGCGACGCCCGAGAGATGATGGCGACCAAGGGGGCGGACCAGGTCGGAATTTGACGCACAAGCCAAACGTCCGGCTCACGCTTGACGAGCGGGATCATATAGTCGAATCTGTACCGTATGCCACGTAACCGTCTGGTATCTAACAAAACCGCCGATCCCCCGTCGACCAAGCGAGTTGCCGCGGAATCGTATCTGCGGATAGGCTTCCTGGTCCACGACGTGTCGCGGATGCGCCGCACTCTGTTCGATCAGGCGGTCAAGCCGCTTGGCATAACGAGGGCGCAATGGTGGGCCTTGGCGAACCTCTCCCGGCAGGAGCCGGAAGGAATGATCCAGAGTGATCTCGCCCGGCTGCTCGACGTGGGGAAGGTGACCATCGGGGGCCTGATCGACCGGCTGGAGGCCAGCGGACATGTCGAGCGGCGGGCCGATCCGGTCGACCGGCGCATCAAGCGCGTTTTCATAACCGATCGCGGTTATGAAGTGATCGACAAGATGAGATCCGTCGGCCGTGACCTGAACGTGGTTATCCTCAAGGGTATCCCGCTCGATCAGGTGCATGTCGCCGAGGAGGTGATGCACCGCATGAAGGATAATCTGCGAGAACGGCTCGGGCCCATCAAAGATCCGGGGCCGCTGGACGGAGAGTGACGGGCCGCCTCGCGCGCGGGTCGTGGCGAGGGCGAACTCAGCGACCGGTGAAGCGCGGCTTGCGCTTCTCAACGAAGGCGGTCACGCCTTCGAGGTGGTCCTGGGTCGCGGCCATCGCCGCAACACTTTCAGCCTCGCGCGCCGACTGTTCGTCCCAGGTCGCTTCCAGGGATGTGCGCAACAACCGCTTGGCCTGGCCCAGGGCGAGTGTCGGCCCCTCGGCGAGCTTGCGGGCGATCTTCCAGGCCTCCTCTTCCAGGGAAGCCCTGGGAACGACCCAGTTCAACAGGCCCCACTCCAGCGCCTTCTGGGCGGAAAACCGTTCGCCCAAAAGAGCGATCTCGAGCGCTCTGCGTTCTCCGACGATGCGCGGCAGGAAGTAGCTGGCGCCGCCATCGGCCGTGAGGCCGATATGCCGATAGGCGAGCGAGAAGAACGCATCCTCGGCCGCGATCGCCAAATCCGCGGCCGCCACGATGCTCAGTCCAAACCCCGCCGCGGCGCCTTGGACAGCGATCAGCACCGGCTTCTGCATTCGTCGCAGGCGATGGATGGCGAGATGCCCGGTCACGATTCGCCGCTCGAATCCCGCCAGATGCTCTTCGCGTTCTTCGCGGAGAGAGCGATAGAACCCCTTGACGTCTCCGCCGGCCATGAACGTCTCCCCGGCGCCCCGGATGAGAACACAGCGCACCAGCGGATCGTGCTCGTAGCGATGGGTCATATCGATCAGCCCCTGGACCAATTCGGGCGAAAGCGCATTCAACGCTTCAGGGCGGTTGAACAGGATCGTTCCGACGCCGTCGACGACCTCTGACTTGATGTGATCGGACATGGCTCTCCCCTGCGCCGGGCTCGATGATGAGCTTGTAAACGATATGGTGAGAAACTATAGCGCGACGAGCCTGACGGCGCGACCTTGAAAGCACGGGTCGACGAACCGCCGGCCGCCAGGGAGACGCCAGGTGATCAGCTCGCACGCAGCCCGCGACCCCGCCAAGCCGGCCGCGATCATGGCCAACGGCGGCGAGAGCCTGACTTATGGGGAGCTGGAGCGGCGCTCGCGCCAACTGGCGCGCCTCCTGCGCGAGAGGGGCCTTCTGGAGGGAGACCGGGTGGCGATCCTGATGGAAAGCCGCCTGGACTGGTTTGTCGTCATGTGGGCCGCGCGGCGGTCGAGCCTGCGCTTCGTGCCGATCAACTGGCACCTCAAGGCCGCCGAAGCGCGCTACGTACTCGAGAACAGCGACGCCAAGGCGATCGTCACCAGCGAGCGGCTGCTCGATCTGGCGAGCGAGCTGGTGGACGGAAACGACCTGGTCGGGGTGCGGCTGACCAGCGGCCCCTCCCGCCGGGGCTTCGAGTCGCTCTCCGCATCGATCGACCCCTATTCCGCCGCCCCACTGGACCGGGAATACGAAGGCGGGGCGATGCCCTATTCCTCGGGGACCTCGGGCCGGCCGAAGGGCATTCTCCGTCCGCTGACCGGGGCTCCGTTCGGAACGCCCAACGGACTGGAGACGCTGCTCTCGTCTTTGTACGAGCTCGACGAGAGGACCATCTATCTTTCACCGGCGCCCCAGTATCACGCCGCGCCCGTCGGCTGGACGATGGCGGTGATGGGCTTCGGCGGCACGGTGGTCGTGCTCGAACCCTTCGACGCCGAGGGCGTGCTGAAGGCGATCGAGACCTATAGAGTCACGCACGCGCAGTTCGTCCCCACCCACTTTGTGCGTCTGCTGAAACTGCCTCCTGAGATCGCCAACCGCTATGACCTTTCCAGCCTTCGATGGGCGATCCATGCGGCGGCCCCATGCCCGCCCGAGGTGAAGCTTCGGATGATGGACTGGTGGGGCCCGATCCTGCACGAATATTACGGCGGCAGCGAACGGTTCGGCTTCGCCTCAATCGGCCCGGAGGATTGGCTGACCCACCGCGGCTCGGTGGGCCGGTCCCGCATGGGGCCCGTGCATGTGGTCGATCCGGATACCGGCTGGGAATGCGAGCCGCGCACTGTCGGCCTCATCTATCTCGAGAATACCGAAGGGTTCGCCTACCACAAGGACCCGGACAAGACACGCGAATGCCTCAGCCCATCAGGTTGGGGCACGCATGGCGACATGGGTTGGGTCGACAGCGAGGGTTTCATCTACCTCGCCGACCGTCAGAGCAACATGATCATTTCCGGCGGCGTCAACATCTACCCGCAGGAGGTGGAGAACGTCCTGATCACTCATCCGTCGGTCAGCGATGTCGCGGTCATCGGGGTCCCGAACGCGGAGTATGGCGAAGAGGTGAAGGCGGTGGTGAAACTGGTCGACGGCCTCGCGGCCAGCCCGGATCTCGCGGCCCAGCTGATGGCCCTTTGCCGCGCTGAGATCGCCGGATTCAAGTGCCCGAAGTCAGTCGACTTCGTCGATGAGCTGCCGCGTCACCCGAACGGCAAGCTGCTCAAGCGCGAGTTGCGCGCCCAGTATTGGCCGGACGCACGCGTCAGGATCTAGACGCCGGAGAGGGTGAGGCGGACCGATCCTTGCGTGTCTGAAGGCATCAGGCGGGCCGCAGCAGGCATCGGCCGTTGTTTATCGAAGTTACGCCGCGCTCCTCGACCTGACAGCGGAAGGAGACGACCTCTCCGTCCACCCAGATCTCGGTTGCGATGGTCTCGCCCGGATAGACCGGCGCGGTGAAGCGCACGTCGAAACTGCCGATCCGAGTGGGGTCGTAGTCGCAGACGCTCGCCAGAACCGCCCGGCAGGCGATCGCATAGCTGCAGAGGCCATGCAGGATCGGAGCCGGAAAGCCCGCTCGTCTGGCCACCGCCGGATCGGCATGAAGCGGATTGCGGTCGCCGTTGAGCCGATAGAGCAGGGCCTGATCGGCTCGGGTCTGGGTGACATGACGGAAATCCGGGTCCCGCTTGGGAACCCCATGCACTTCCGGCGTCGGCCCCGCGGGTCCGCCGAAACCGCCGTCCCCGCGGGCGAAGATCGTCCCGCCTACGGTCAGCAGTGGCTGCTCCTCGCCCTCGAGCCGTACGTCCGTCTCGGTATAGACCAGCGCGCCCTTGCCCGCGCCCTTGTCGAGCACTTCGACGACGCGTGAATCGCAGATGAGCACGCCGCTCGGCGGCAGCGGCCGGTGCACCGTCAGCCGCTGTTCGCCGTGCAGCACCAGGGTCATGTCGAGGTTCAGCGGGCCGACGATATTGCCGCGGGCCAGCACCGCCGCCATGGTCGGAACGACCCGCAGTTCGGCGCCCTCGAACACGAACGATAGTTCGTTCTCATCGAGCGGGTCGCGGCCCATCCCTATGCTGAGGGCGTAGAGCATCGTCCGGGTCTCGGTGTAGGCGGTTCGCTGACCGGTGATCTTGTGGGCGAGGGCCCGCTGGTAGTCGATGGGCATGTCAGCGCGCCTTTCCGTCGATGGTCCGCCACTGCACCAGGGTGAAGGTGGGATCGGCGTCATTGTGGTGTTCGAACACGGCCTCCGCGGGCGCGCCGATCACGACCTCCTGGCGTGGGTCGCCCAGGAGATTGCCGAGCATGCGCACCCCGCCGGCGTGGGGCAGTTCGACCACCACGACGATATAGGGACAGGCGTCTTTCAG
>JAQGIW010000230.1 GCA_028290905.1 Caulobacteraceae bacterium
AGGCCACTGGCTTCGCCGAGCTGCTTGCGCCCCAGGCCCGAGGCCTTTCCACCGTTGAATGCGACAACCCCCAAGGATGGAAGCGTCGCCACCAGCGCCGCCAACGCGTTCGGCTGGTGGCCGCGGATATTGGCGTCCAGGCTGCCCGCGCGATTGGCCGACTGAATGACGTCCCACAGGCCCACGCCGGCCGAGAGGACCGTGGCAAGGCGCGTCTCGTACGGCAGATCGGTCAGCGGGGCGGCGACCACCGACTCCATGAGCCGCCAGAACTGGTTGCGGGGATGGGCGTAGTATTGCGCCTGCCTCAGCGAAACCTCGCCCGGAAGGCTGCCGAGAATCAGGATCCGCGTGTTCGCGTCCACGACAGGCGCGAACGATCGCTTGATCTCTGTGTCCAGGGCGAACCCTTCAGATCCGGCGCCCCGCGCCTTCCCAGAAGGGTTCGCGGAGTTTGCGCTTGAAGATCTTGCCCGAGTCTTCGCGGGGGAGTTCGGCGTGGAAATCAACGCGCTTGGGGACCTTGTAGCCGGCCATCTGGCCGCGCAGGAAGGCCTTCACCTCGGGCTCGGTGAGCGCGGCCCCGGGCGAGGGCTGGACGACGGCGCAGATCGCCTCGCCGTATTCCTCGTCGGGGATACCGAACACGCCGCAGTCGGCGACGCCCGGCATCTTGTGCAGCTCGGCTTCGATCTCGGCCGGGTAGATGTTCACCCCACCGGAGATGATCATGTCCTTGGCGCGGTCGCACAGGTAGAGGAAGCCGTCCTCGTCGAAGTAGCCGATGTCGCCGGGGGCGATCAGCCCGGCCTTTTCGGCGTCGCGGCGCTTCTGGTCGTCGCCGTGGTAGGTGAAGTCGACCCCGGCCTTGACCCGCGCCACCACCTCGCCGATCTCACGGGGCGGCAGGGTGTTTCCTTCAGCGTCGATCACGCGCACGTCCGCCTCGGGGTAGGGCCTTCCCACCGTGCCGGGGTGCGCCAGCCACTCTTCCGAGGTGCAGTGGACCACCGCGCCGGTCTCGGTCGCTCCGTAATATTCGGTGATCACCGGTCCCCACCACTCGATCATCGCCCGCTTGGTGGGCGCCGGGCACGGCGCGGCGGCGTGCACCACGACACGCAGGGACGAGAGGTCGTAGCGGGCCTTCACCTCGTCCGGCAGCTTGATCAGCCGGTTGAACATGATCGGCACCATGTGGATGTGGGTGATCCGCTCGGTCTCGATCAGCCGCAGCAGGTCCTCGGCGTCGAACCTGGCCTGCAGGATCACCTTCGCCCCCAGCCGGGCGGCGACCAGCCCGTAGGCGTTGGGGGCGGAGTGGTACATCGGACCGACCACCGCCGTGACGATCGTCTCGGGATCGTAGTCCAGGAAGCCGAAGGTGCGGCCGAGGATGCGGGCGCTCAGGGCCACCTGCTCGGGGGTCGGCGGGTGGCGGCGCACGCCCTTGGGCCGGCCGGTGGTGCCGGAGGTGTAGATGATCGTCCCAGGCGCCTGGGAGGCGTCCCCGGTGTGGGGCGGGAAGCCCTCCAGCCAGCGGCTCCAGTCGGTCATGCCCTCAGGGATGGTCCGGCGCTCGGGGGGAATGCCATAGGCGGCGGCGATCTCCGGCGGCGTCTCGACCACCATTACCGGCACGCCTGAAGGGATCGCGCTGCGCACCGGCCCCAGCAGGTCGGCGTGGATGACGATGGCCCGGGCCCCGGAGTTCTCGAACAGGTAGCGGGCCTCGTCCTCGGTGTAGTGCCAGTTTACCGGCGTCGGATAGGCGCCGATCAGGCCAGCGGCGTAGCTGGCCTCGAAGAACGGCAGGTCGTTGCGCAGATAAAGCGCCACCGTGTCGCCGCGCCCGACGCCCAGCGACTCCAGCCCCGACGCGGCCCGCGCCGCCCGCTCCACGAGCGGCGCCGTCTGCAGCCGGCGCTCACCGCTGATCACCTCGCCCATGGCTAGGCGGCGGCTTCGAGGATCACCGCTTCGCGGCCGCCGCGCACCAGGCCGCCCGGCAGGGCGCCGGTGGACTGGCCGTCCTCGAAGGTCACCTGGCCGGACTTGATCGTGTAGCGATAGCCCTCGGCGCGCTGGACCAGGCGCTTGCCGCCGGCCGGCAGGTCGTGGATAGCCTCGGGGCGGAAGAGGCGCAGACGCACGAAATCGATCACATTGACGTCGGCGAGCAGGCCGGGCCGCAGTTCGCCGCGGTCGTGCAGGCCGTAGGCCCGGGCGGTATCGCTGCTGAGCTTGCGCACCAGGAACTCGAGCGGGAACTGAGCCCCCTTCACCCTATCCCGCGCCCAGTGGGTGAGGATGAAGGTCGGCATGCCGGCGTCGGCGATCACCCCGCAGTGCGCGCCGCCGTCGGAAAGGCCGAACAGCACATTGGGATGCTGCATGTTCTTGCGCCAGAAATCGAAGTTGTAGGTGAAGTAGCCGCCCAGCGGCTGGTAGAACAGCTCCGCGCCGCCCTCCCGTAGCAGGAGGTCGTACATCATCTCCAGCGGCGTGACGCCGGCCGCCTCGGCCATGCCCGCGACGCTCTGCTCGCGGTCGGGCTCGTAGTCGGGCCTCTCGCCGAGCGGGAAGACGCGCGAGAGCAGGTCGTTGACGTTCTCGCCGAGGATCGGGTTGCGGGCCTCGGTCTCCTCCGCCAGCAGCGTCGCCCGCATCTCCGGCCGGCTCATCACCGCCACCTTGTCCGCGAGCGAGAGGTGGGCGATCTCGCGCCGGTAGGTCGGGTGGGCGATGAAGACGTGGAAGTTGGACTGCAGACCCTGCAGGATGCCGGTGGGACGGCCGGCGATCTGCGGGCGGATGTCCATGCCCTCGCGGCGCGACTCCTCGGCGATGTTGAACATCTTGTCGCCCTGGTAGGCGCCGGCCGAGGTGGCGACCAGGGTCACCGGCAGTTTGGTCTCCTTCACGAAGTCCTTCACCCAGCGCCACTCATCGTCCTCGCCGAGGTGGTCGGAGACCATCTCGAAGACGCCGTGCCTCAGGCCCTTCATCGCCAGGCCCATGGCCAGCATCTCGTCGGAGCCGGCAAAGGTGCCGGGCATGTGCACGCCCTTGAGATCCTTGTGCAGCAGGGTGCGGGAGGTGGAGAAGCCGAGCGCGCCGGCCTCGACGCCCTCGCGCACCAGGGCGGCCATCTGGCCGATCTCCTCGGCGTTGGGCTCATAGTCGGTGTTGCAGCGCTCGCCCAGCACATAGGCCCGCACCGGGGCGTGGGGGACGTGGACGCCGACGTCGATGGCCCGCTTCTGCGATTCCAGGGCGTCGAGGTATTCCGGGAACGACTCCCACTTCCAGTCGATGCCCTCGGTCAGAGCGACGCCCGGGATGTCCTCCACCCCCTCCATCAGCTCGATCAGGAACTGGTGGGCGTCCGGGCGCACCGGCGCGAAGCCGACGCCGCAGTTGCCCATGATCGCCGTGGTCACCCCGTGCCAGCTGGAGGGCGCCAGCAGCGGATCCCAGGTCGCCTGGCCGTCGTAGTGGGTGTGGATGTCGACCCAGCCGGGCGTCACGATCATCCCCTCGGCGTCGATCTCGCGCCGGGCCGGTCCGAGGGCCTCGCCCACCGCGACGATGCGGTCGCCGTCGATGGCGACGTCGCCCTTGAAGGGCGCCGCGCCCGTGCCGTCGACGATGGTTCCGTTCCTGATGATCAAGTCCCGCACGTTCGGCCTCCAGGCGTTCTTCTCTTATGATGGCCTGATCATAGGTCGCCGCCGCCCGATCGCGCCATGGTTTTTTCATACGGATGTTCGAACTGGTGGGCCGGATTGGGACGCTTCGTCACACCCCCCAGGTCTAGGGCGGCGAGGGGATTCTGGCGTCCTTGATGTTAGGACCGATAATAACAGCCACAGAGTCACCCATGTCGCTTGTCGTCGATTGCGATTCCCATGTGATGGAGCCGGCCGACCTGTGGCAGACTTGGCTCGAGCCGCGTTATCGCGACCGCGCCATCCGGATCGAGCGGCGCGAGGGTGTCGAGCACCTGATCATCGGCGAAAAATCCGTGCTCTCGGGCGTGCTGGCGGGGCTCGGCGGCGCCCACCAGGATCGCTACCAGCTGTTCACCACGGGCCTCGGCTACGCCGACGGCTGCGAGCCGGCCAGTTGGCAGCCCGCCGCGCGCGCCGCCATGCTGGACGACTGGCAGGTCGACTGCGGCGTCCTCTTTCCCACCATCGGCATCCTCCCCTTCCCCACCGACGACCAGGCGCTCTCCTCGGCCTACTGCCGGGCCTACAACCGCTGGCAGACCGCCTTCCTGGAAGAGGCGCGCGGACGGGTTGCGCCGATCGCCCTGATCAACTGGTGGGACGTCGACGAAGCCGTCCGTGAACTGACGAAGCGCCTGAAGTCGGGCTTCCGGGGCCTGTTCGTGCCGCCGGAGATCATCGATGGCCGAAGGCCCAGCGACCCGCACTTCGATCCGATCTGGCGATTGTGCGAGGAGGCCGGGGTCCCGGGCTGCCTGCACGTGGTCGTGCGCTTTACCGGCGGGTCGTTCGGAGCCTGGAACGAGACGCGGCCGGGCACGGTGTTCAGCTTCGCCATGGGCGCGACCGGCCAGATCATTCCGGCGCTCAGCGCGATGGTCACCGACCTCCTGTTCGAGCGCTTCCCGGCGCTGAAGATGGTCAGCATCGAGGCCGGCTGCGGCTGGGCGGCCTATCTGATGGACCGGCTGGACGAGAAGGCGGACGTCTTCCGCCGCATCGCCCCGATGCCGATGAAGCCGTCGGAATACATCCGCCGCAACTGCTGGTTCGTCGCCGAGCCGGAGGAGCGCACGATCGGGGCCATGCTCGACCTGGTCGGCGAGGACCGCATCCTGTGGGGGAGCGACTATCCGCACGTCGACTCCACCCTGGACGCCTCCCGCCTGATCCGCCGGTCGGTCGCCGCGCTCAGTCCCGAGCGCCAGGCGGCGGTCCTGGGCGAGAACGCCCGCAAGGTGTTCGGGCTGTAGGCATGGCGGCGGGGGCGGCGGGCCGAAACGACCCGTGTCCGTGCGGCAGCGGCCGCAAGTACAAGCAGTGTTGCGCCGACAAGGACCGCGCCGCCGCCAGCGAGCGCGACCGCGTCACGGCTGAAGTCCGGCGCGGCCTCGCGCTGGAGCGCCAGGGCCGCATCGAGGAGGCGATGGCGGCCTACCACTTCATCGCCGGCGCCTCGGCCGAAGCCCGCAGCCGCATGGGCCATCTGCTGGTCTCCCTCGGCCGGCGGGGCGAGGCGGTCCAGGCCTTCCGCGCCGCCGCCGGCGGCGACGGCGCCGAGCGGCGAATGGACCTGGTCAGGGCGCTGCTTCTCGAGAACAGGAGCGGAGAGGCCGAGGCCGCCCTGCGCCAGATCACAGCCGACGATCCCAAGAGCGCCGACGCCTGGTGGATGCTGGCCCATGTCCGCACCGAGGCCGGCGCGTTCGACGAGGCGGCCGCGGCGCTCGAGCGCTCCCTCGCCCTGCAACCCCATCAGGGGGGCGCTTGGTACGACCTGGCCCGCAGCCGCAGGCTGGCCGAGGCCGACCGGCCGCTGATCGCCCGGATGCAGGCCGCCGCCCGGAGCCTCACCGTCGCCGACGACCGGGTGAAGCTGCACCTCGCCCTTGGCAAGGCCTTCGACGACCTCGGGGACGCCGGCGCGGCCATGAAGCAGTTCACCGAAGCCGCCCGCATCAAGGGCGCCATGGCGCGGTTCGACCGCGAGCGGCTTGGCGGCCAGGTCGACGCCCTGATCGACCGCTTCACCCCGGCCTTCCTGGCCGCCCACGCCGCCGGGGGCGATCCCTCGCCGCTGCCGGTGATGGTGCTGGGCCTGCCGCGCTCGGGCACTACCCTGGTGGAGCAGATCCTTTCCAGCCACCGCGCCGTGGCGGGAGCGGGCGAACTGCAGTTCTGGCTGGAGCGCGACCCTCTGTTCACCCAGGCGACGACGCCCGCGGCGATCGCCGACCTGCAGTCGCGGACCGCCCGGGCCTGCCTCGACCACCTGCGCGCCCTCGCTCCGGAGGCGGCGCGGGTCATCGACAAGAACCCGTTCAACCTCTTCCGGCTGGGTCTGATCCACCTGGTGTTTCCCAGGGCGACCATCATCCACTGCCGCCGCCAGCCGATCGACACCTGCCTGTCGATCCTGGCCACCTACTTCCAGCCGAGGGCCGACTTCCCCGCCGAGCCCGGCGACCTCGTGTTCTACCACCAGCAGTGCGCGCGGCTCGCCGACCACTGGCGCGCCGTCCTGCCGCCAGACCGCTTCGTCGACGTCGACTACGAGACGCTGGTGGCCGAGCCCGAACCGGCAACCCGCCGCCTCGTCGCCGCCTTAGGCCTTGACTGGGACGACGCCTGCCTGCGGCCGGAGCTCAATCCCCGGGTCGTCAGGACCTCCAGCAAGTGGCAGGTGCGCCAGCCGATCCACGGGGGGGCCGTGGACCGCTGGCGGCGCTATGAGCCCTGGCTGGGCGAGCTGGCGGCGCTGGTTCCGGATTCGAGCGCCACGGCCGCGGCGAGCGCGTGATGATCGCGCCATCCCCGCGCGATCATCGCGGCCAGGGAGAGCGCCGACCGGCCGATTAGCGGGTGGTCAGGCAGCCTTGTCGAAGCGCATGTGGATGGCTTCGAGGGCCCGCATCCAGATCCCGTGGAGGTGGCGGTAGTCATTCTTCGCTTCCACGGGGCGGATATTGGCCAGCCGCGCCAGCAGGATATCCCAGGCGCAGTACTGCTCAAACCGGCTCAGCGAAGCGCCCGGACAGTGGTGCTCGCCCAGGCTGAACGCCAGGTGCGTCCCGGCGTTGGTGCGGTCGAGGTCGACCATGTGCGGACAGCGATACTGGTCGGCGTCGCGGTTGGCGGCGCCGTAGCGCAGGCTGAGCATCGAACCCTTGGGGATCTTGCACCCGCGGATCTCCACGTCCTCGGTGACGTAGCGGTAGAGGCCCTGAGTCGGCGATTCCACCCGCAGCACCTCCTCGACGAACTGCCTGACCTTGCTGCGGTCGGCCGTGAGGCGCTGGTAGACGTCGGGGAACCGGAACAGCAGCCACAGGCCGTTGGAGAGCGCGAAGGTGGTGGTCTCGTTGCCGCCGATCAGCAGGTGGTCGGTGACGCCGATGATTTCGACGTCGGTCAGAGGCCGGGTCTCGCCGGTCTCCACGTCGTCGATTTCGGCGCGCAACAGGTGGCTGATGATGTCGTCCTTCGGGTTGCGCCGCTTCTCCTTCATGGTCTCGAAGATGTAGTTCTGCAGTTCGATGTGCTCGCTGACCGCCTTCATCTCCTGCTCGAGGGTGAGGCCGCGGGAGAAGGGCAGCACCCAGGCGGCCGACCACCGCTTCAGCGCCGGCAGGTCCATGCGCGGGAAGCCGAGCACCTCGGCGATGACCAGCATCGGCAGCGGATCGGCGAAGTCGGCGATGAACTCGATCTCGCCCTTGTCGATCCAGCCGTCGATGAGCTCGTTGATCTGCGCTCGGATGAAAGGCTCGCGCTGCCTGACGGCCAGGGGCGTCAGGAAGGGATCGACGAGGCCCCGGTAGTGGCGATGCTTGGGAAGGTTCTCGCCCAGCGGCGTATAGCGTCGCCAGCCCTTCTGGTCGTAGAGCGCGCGGGCCTCAGGGAACTTGATCAGCGGCTCGGTCTGCTGGACGTCCGGCCCGACGGTGAAGCGCTCCGGCTGGCGGACGATCTCGCGGATGTCCTCGTACTTGGTGATCACATACATGCCGATCTCCGGCATGAAGTAGATCGGCGCCTCGCGGTGCAGCACCTCATAGGCCGAGAACCAGTCCTCCTGGACCCTGGGGTCCATGAAGTTGATCTGGTCGGGCCGGCTCAGCGATCCGTCATCCATGCGCGCCTCCGCATCCACTAATTACGGAACAGGTTACACTCTCATGGCGCCGGGCGCGACCCTTACCGCCCCTCGAACTTCGGGGCGCGCTTCTCGAAGAAGGCCTTGAGGCCCTCGCGGACGTCGGCGCTGGGGTTGGCGATCATCACGGCCATCTGGGCGTCGGCGACCGACTCCTCCAGGCTGAGGCCGGCGCTGCGGGCCATCATCATCTTGGTCAGGCGCACGGCCAGGGGCGCGCGGCCGGCCAGGGCCTCGGCGAAGGCGAGGGTCGCATCCTCCAGCGCATCGTCCTCGACAACCTCGGTCACCAGGCCCAGCTGTGCGGCCCGCGCCGCGTCGTAGACCTCGCTGAGCAGGGTCATGCGAAGCGCCTTGTCGAGGCCCATGGCGCGAGGGAAGAGCCAGGCGCCGCCCTCGTCCGGCAGCAGGCCGACCTTGCCCGAGGTGTCGCCGAGCCGCGCGCTGCGGCCGGCAAAACGGAAGTCGCACGCCATGGCGAGGGCGAGGCCGCCCGCCACCGCATAGCCGCGGATCATCGCCACGCTGGGCTTGTCCAGCGCCCGCAGGGCGAGAACCACCGCCTGCATGCCCTCGCGCATCTCCCGCCCGCGCCCCATGGGCTGGGCGGCGACCTTGCGACCGTGCTCGGCGTCTGCTCCCGAGATGTCGCCGCCCGTGCAGAACGCCCTCGTCCCCGCCCCGGTGACCACCAGGACGCGCAGGTCGTCGTCGTCACGATAGGCGGCGACGGCGCTCTGCAGCTCCTGGGTCATGGCGAAGGTGTAGGCGTTCATCTTCTCCGGCCGGTTGAGCGTGATACGCCCCACCGCGGGGCGGGGGACGTCGCAGACGAGCGTCTGGCAGGGGGCGACGAAAGTTGTCTCCGACATGGGGTTCTCCGGCGCGAAGCCTCTGGCTGTGACAAGGATTTCTACCACAGAGGACGCAGGGAACACGCAGGACGCGGGGGATGGAAGCGCCTCCCGCTTTCGCCGGTTGACCTGACGCCGGGTGAAGGTGTGACGTGGCGGCGAGGGCCGGGCGCGAGAGGCGGCCCGAGGAGGAAACCATGACGCGCGACGACCTGATGTTCAAGGAGGGCCTGTTGAAGGGCCAGCGGATCCTGATCACCGGCGGCGGGACGGGGCTGGGCAAGGTCATGGCCGAGGGTTTCCAGCTGCTCGGCGCCGAGGTCTATATCTGCGGCCGGCGCGGCGGGGTGCTGGAGGAGACCGCCAAGGAGCTCACCGGCGCCCACGGCGGCAAGGTCGTCCCCATCGCCTGCGACATCCGCGTCCCGGAGGCGATCAGCGAGATGCTCGACCAGGTCTGGTCCGACGGCGGAGCGCTGACGGGGCTGGTCAACAACGCCGCCGGCAACTTCATCAGCCGCACCGAGGACCTCACGCCGCGCGGCTTCGAGGCCATCTCCAACATCGTCTTCCGCGGTTCGTTCTTCGTCACCCTCGACTGCGGCAAGCGCTGGATCGCCGAGGGCAAGCCGGGCGCGGTGACCTCGATCCTGACCACCTGGGTGTGGAACGGCGGACCCTTCACGGTGCCCTCCGCGATGTCCAAGGCGGGCCTCAACATCATGACCCAGTCCCTGGCCGTGGAATGGGGACCCAAGAACATCCGCTTCAACGCCATTGCCCCTGGCCCTTTTCCCACCGAGGGCGCCTGGGCCCGCCTCAATCCCACCAGCTCGACCGGAGAGTCGAGCGCGCCTGGCAACCCCATGGGTCGCGTGGGCCACATGCCGGAGCTGGCCAACCTCGCCATCTACCTGTTCGCGCCGGGCTCGGAATATGTGAACGGCCAGACCATCGCCATTGACGGCGCCGCGCACCAGGCCGGCGGCGGCGGCTTCAGCCGGCTGCGGGAATGGACCGACGAGCAGTGGGAGTCCGCCCGTACGGCCATCCAGGGCGCCAACCAGCGCGACCGGGCCAAGCGTACGGTATGAGCGGTGGGGAGACCCTGCGGGTCGCCGAGGTTCTCCCGGCCATCGCCGCCCAGGCGGCGGAGGCGGACGCCAGCCGCTCGATATCGCCGGCGGTCATCGGCGCGCTCAAGGCGAACGAGGTGATGAGGATGTCGGCGGCCCGGGAGATCGGAGGCCTGGCCGCCAGCGTCCTCGACATCGGCCGTGAACTCGAAGCGGTGGCGGGCGCCTGCGCCTCAACGGCCTGGTGCCTGTGGAACCACCTGGCGACCTTCCACCTGTTCTGCGGCCTGCTCGGCCCGGGCAACGCCGATTTTCTGCAGTCGGTGACCGAGAGGCGCGAGTGGGTCTGCCTGCCGGCCGGCGCGGGAACCGCCGTCAAGGGGCGGGTCGAGGGGGAGAGCGTCGTCCTCGGCGGCGTCGCCGCCTTCGGCACCGGCGCCCGCTACGCCGACCACGCCGGGGTGAGCTTCGTGTTCGAGGGCGAGCGGGCCGTGCGCTTCGCCCTCGTCGACCTGCGGCAGGACGGCGTCCGCATCGATCCGGACTGGCGGGCGATGAGCCTGCGCGCCTCGGCCACCGACCATGTCCACTACCACGGCGCCCGTGCGCAACTGGCCCGCGTCGTTCCCTTCCCGCCGCGCTTTCGCGAACCCCTCCGCGATCCGGACTTCCCGGTGATCAGCGCCCGTTACCGCGAGGACTGGGTGGGCCTCTGCGACCTGTGGCTCGGCTGGATGGCGGTGGGCGTCGCCGACGCCGCCCTGACCGAGGCCTGCGCCGGCATCCAGGACCGCCGCGCCATCCTGGGCGTGAAGATGGTGGAACGGCCGACCATCCACGTGAACCTCGGCCAGGCCGGGGCGATGATCGGCGCCGCGCGCGCCGTGGTCCGGGACGCCTGCCGCGAGACCGACGGCCGCATCGCCGCGGGCGTCCTCCCCACCGAAACCGGCTATCTTGAGCAGATGGCGGCCGGCATGACGGCGGCGCGGCTCAGCGACGAGGCCATGCGCCTGATCCTGCGGGTGCTGGGCGGCGCGGGGTTGCGGGAGGGGCCGGCCTTCGAACGCCGCTACCGCGACCTTCAGGCCATGCCCCTGCACATCAACGCCCATCCGGACCGGGTCTGCGAACAGTTCGGACGAAACCTTCTCGGTCTTCCCACCGAGAACCCGTTTTGAGCCGCCCGGAGCACTCGCTTCCAGCCCGCCCTTTCTTGTGGAGCCGCTCGCGACGGTCGTGCAATAGAATGCGGGCTGGGAAGCCCGCGCTCCAGGCGGGCCAAGGGAGACGGACGACATGGCGATCTCGCTCTATGAGGCGACGGTGGAACGCTATCTGCAGACGCTGGGTGCAGTGGCCGGCGTGCTGGACAAGGGTGCGGCGCACTGCGCCGAGGCCGGGACCGATCCGCAGGAACTCGTGTCGACCCGGCTCTATCCGGACATGCTGCCCCTGGCCTTCCAGGTCTGGTCGGTCGAACACCACTCCAAGGGGGCCATCGACGGCGCGAAATCGGGTGTCTTTGGACCGCCCAGCTCCCTGCCGGAACTGAGCTACGCCGACCTGCAGAAGATCGTCGCCGACACCCGCGCGAAGGTCGGCGCTCTCACACCGGATGAGGTCAATGGCCTCGAGGGCCGCGACATGGTCTTCCAGATCGGCGAGCGGAAGATGCCGTTCGCCGCGGAGGGCTTCCTGCTCTCCTTCTCCCTGCCGAACTTCTTCTTCCACGCCGCCACCACCTACGACATCCTGCGCTCCAAGGGCGTGAAGCTCGGCAAGCGCGACTTCATGGGCCAGTTGCGCCTCAAGGCGTAACGCCCCTTACCGCTTGAGGTCGTCGCCGGCCTTGAACTGGCGCTGGAGGATGACCTCGAACGGTTCGAACGCCTCGCCGCGGTCGGCAGGGTAGGTCAGGACGAGCCGCGCGAGGCCACCCTCGCGGTTGTGGTAGGCCCCCACGGTGACGACGCCGTCTTCCTCGAACCTGTACTCCAGGTCGCCGTTGACGCGGGTCGTATTGACGTGATTGCGGCCGGTGCGGTCGGCGGTGGCGGTGTCGACGAAGGCGTCGAAGGCATCCGAGCTCATCGGCGGATCGATGGCGATCACCAGCCGCGCCTTGCCGTCGGCGCTGGCCCAGCGCTGTTCGGCGCCGGCAGGGTCGGTCTTGGGCAGGAGGGCGGCGGGGTAGCCGCCGCTCCAGCCGTGGGCGGCGTCGCCCAGAGGGGTCCACCCCGTGTCCTTGGCCGCCGCGGCCCGCTCGGCGCGCAGCTGATCGAGATCGGCCGCGAAGATCAGGCCGGTGGCGAGACGGCCCTTCGCCTGCTGCCACGTCGCCAGGGACTCGTGCTGGAAGCTGCCGGGGACCGG
This sequence comes from Caulobacteraceae bacterium, assembly GCA_028290905.1. Classification (GTDB taxonomy): domain Bacteria; phylum Pseudomonadota; class Alphaproteobacteria; order Caulobacterales; family Caulobacteraceae; genus Acaudatibacter. Next base: position 12,197 of record JAQGIW010000230.1, read on the forward strand.
GTCGGTGGGCGCCGAGCCGGCGCTGACGGTCTCGTGAGCCCACATCAGCAGATCGTCGAAATCGGCCTGGTCGATGGCGCCGGGCGCCGCGAGGGCGCCCAGGCCCGGAACCGCCCCACCCAGGGGGGTCAGCGTCGCCGCGCCGTTCTGGGCGGACTTGTCCTGATCGTCCTTGACCACGTAGCGGGCAGGGACCGGGCCGGCGGCGTCGCCAAAATCGCCGGTCAGGGCCAGCTTGGCCCCGTCGAGGTCGACCGTCAGGGCGCAGTGCTTCTCGACACAGCTGCCAGACACCTCACCCGAGGCGGCCGGCGCGGCGACGGCGGCGAACCAGCCCTCGAGGGTGGTCTGGAACTCCCCATCGCCGGGCTTCAGCCGGGCGTCGATCACGAAGGCGGCCGGAACCGGATCGTGGGCGTCCGGCGCCGCGCCGATGAGACGCAGCGAGCGGAACGGCGGCGGTTCGGCGAAGGCGGCGAAGCCGCAGAGAACCGCGCCTGTCGCAACGGCGGCGGCGAGATAGATCCCCTTCATGGAACGCCTCCCTCTAGCTTGACCGGACGCTCGAGAGGAGCGCAGCGCGCTCGGCCGCCGTCAATACCCGCCAGCGCCGTTCGGGCATGTCGCCGAGGCTGACCGGGCCCACGCGCACACGGAAGAGGTCGACCACCTTCAGATCGGCGAGTTCGCACATTCGGCGGATCTGGCGGTTGCGGCCTTCGCGCAGCACGATCCGCAGCCGCTGGTCGCCGATCATCGACACCTCGGCGCGCTTCAGCCGGCGCCCGTCCAGCTCCAGGCCATGGCGCAGCAACTCGAGCCTCGCGTCGGTGACCTGCCCCAGCACCGCCACGCGGTATTCCTTCTCCAGCTCGGAGTCCGGTCCGATCACCGCCTTGGCCACCACCCCGTCTTCCGAGAGGATCAGCAGGCCGCGCGAATCCATGTCGAGCCGGCCAACCGGCGCCAGGCGGGTGTCGCGATCCGGAATGACCGGGCTCTCGCCAACCAGGGCCGCCTGGGTGAGCAGCCGCACGGCGGGAACCTGGCCGGGCTCGGGCTGGGCCGAGACCACGCCCACGGGCTTGTGCAGTACCACGGTCAGGGCGCGGTCGAGTTTCGAGGCGGCGGCGTCCGCGAGGATCAGGGTCTGGCCCGGTTCGATCTTGTGGCCGGCGTCAGAGACGGCGTGGCCGTCGATGCTCACCAGCCCTTGGGCGATCAGGGCGTCGGCCTCGCGACGAGAGCAGACCCCGCTGCGCGCCAGCCAGCGATTGACGCGCTGCGGCTCAGGTTCATCGTAGCGTCGCGTCCAGGCCATCAAGGGCGGCCATACCACACCTCCGAGAGGCGGGGAGCCAGGGCGGCGGCGATCTCCTGCCGGTCGGTGTCGGTCAGGGCGAGGGGGTCGATCGCGAAGTCTAGTCCACCACCTCCACCGGGCCGGTGGCTCCCCGAGCGGGCGGCCGGAGCAACAGCAACAGCGGGATCATCCCGATCACCAGGAAGATCATCAGACCGAACATCGCGTCATAGGCGATCATGCCGGCCTGCCGGGTCACCTCGCCGTTGAGGATCTGCACGCCGAGGGGGTCCATGGGGTTCATGAACGCGGGGTTGACCGCCATGAACACCGGATCGCTGGGCTGTATGTGTCCGGAGAGCACCGAGTGCGCCATGGCCGTCTGGTTGATCAACCCGGCCTGCATCACCGAGATGCCGACGCTGGAGCCAAGGCTGCGGGCCATGGTGCTGAGGACCGTGCCCTCGGTGCGGTGGACCGGCGACAGTGTCGCATAGGCCAGGGTGGTCAGGGGCGCGAACAGAAGGCCGGTGCCCAGGCCCTGCACGAGGCCCGAGATCATGATCGGGCCGTCGGTCATCGAAAGGTCGAAGCGGCTCATCTGCCACAGTGCGACGATGGAGATGCACAGACCGGCGAACAGCACCGGGCGGGCGCCGAACCGTTGCAGCAGGAACGGCACCGACAGGAAGGCCAGGAGGGAGCCCACCCCCCGGGGCATGCTCGCGTAGCCGCTCTGCAGGGCCGAATAACCCATCAGGTTCTGCATCATCGACGGCAGCAGCGCGGAGGACGAGAAGAGCAGTCCGCCGGTCAGGAACCCGAAGATGGTGGTGGTGACGAAGTTGCGGTCCTTGGCGAGGTCGCGGTGGAAGAACGGGTGCTCGGTGGTCACCGTCTGGATGACGAAGACCCACAGGCCCACCGCCGCCATCGTCGCCTCGACCCAGATCTCCTTGGAGGAGAACCAGTCCTGGCTGGGCCCCCGGTCGAGCATCAGCTGCAAGCCGGCGATGAACGTGACAAGGGCGCCGAAGCCCAGGAAGTCGAAGGGTCGCTCGCGGCCCCCTTCGTCCTTGTCCATGAAGAAGTTGAGGCCGGCAAAGGCGAGGATGCCGATCGGGACGTTGATGTAGAACACCCATCGCCAGGAAAAATTCTCCGTCAGATAGCCGCCGATGGCCGGTCCGATGATGGGCCCCAGGATCACCGCCGAGCTCCAGATCGCCATCACCTGGGGAATCTGCCGCTGCGGATAGAGGTCGAGCATGACGCTTTGCGAGAGGGGCATCATCGAGGCGCCGGCGACGCCCTGCAGCAGGCGGAAGATGACGATCTCCGGCAGGCTGGTGGCGATACCGCACAGCATGGAGGCGATGGTGAAGCCGACGATCGAGTACAGGAACATCCGCTTGCGGCCGATCTTCTGCGCCAGCCAGCCCGACAGCGGCGTCATCAGCCCGGTGGCTATGATGTAGGAGGTCAGCACCCAGGTGATCTGGTCCTGGGCCGCCGAGACGCTGCCCTGGATGTGCGGCAGCGCGACGTTGGCGATCGTCGAATCGAGGGTGTTCATCAGCGTCGCCAGCATCAGCGCCGCCGTGATCGGCTTCCGATTCTCGATGTCCTTAGCCGAAGCCATGTCGCCTCATAAGACTTTCCCAGCTCTCCGGCGCAAGGGGGCATCCTCCCTCCCCTTTCTGGGGAGGGACAGACGAAGTCAGGGTGGGGTACGGCGCCGCGGGCCCCACCCTGGCCGCCGACGCGGCCTATCCCTCCCCACTTCGGGGGAGGGAGGGCATGACCTCCGAGGTAATCGACGGTCGGCGCTCTGGCCGGCAGGGTCGCGAAAGCCGGGACGTCCCCGGCGCCCTTTCACGGAGAGTCTCCCATGACCGACGCCGCCCACATCGCGGAACGCTACATCGCCGCCTGGAACGAAACGGACGCGCAGAGACGCCAGCGCCTCCTCGCCGAAACCTGGACGCCGGATGCGACCTATGTCGATCCGCTCCAGCGCGGCGTGGGCCTCGACCAGATCAGCGCCATGATCGGCGCCGTGCACGACCGCTTTCCGGGTTTCACCTTCACCCTGGCGGGCGAACCCAACGGCTATGGCGACTATGTCCGCTTCTCGTGGGGTCTTGGCCCCGCCGGCGCGGACGCTCCGATCAAGGGGAGCGACGTCGCCATGCTCGACGGCGGCCGGCTGCGCTCGATCATCGGTTTCCTCGACCAGGTTCCGGGATAGAGTTCGCTTGACCTTGGGGCCGGAGCCCGCGCTCCGGTCCCGCCCTCTCGGCCGTTCGGACCCCCCTGATGTCCCAAGCCCATGTTCACACGATCGGGCCTGTCGGCGAGCATATCCGCGCCTGGCGGCTCCGCCGGCGTCGCAGCCAGCTCGACCTGGCCTGCGAGGCGGAGATCTCCTGCCGCCACCTGAGCTTCATCGAGACCGGCCGCTCGGCGCCCAGCCGGGCGATGATCCTGCGCTTGGCCGAAGAGCTTGAGGTACCGCCGCGGGAGCGCAACGTACTGCTGACCGCCGCCGGTTTCGCGCCGATCTTCCCGGAACACTCGCTGAGCGACTCCGCGCTCGCCCGCGCCCGCGAGGCCATCGACCGCATCCTCACCAGCCAGGCGCCCTATCCGGCCTTTGCCCTCGACCGCCACTGGCAGGTCGTGTCGTCGAACGGCGCCTTACCCGAGCTTTACGAGGGCGTCGCCCCCCACCTGCTCGCCCCGCCGATCAATGTGATGCGCCTGAGCTTGCATCCCGAGGGTATGGCGCCGCGCATCCTCAACCACGCCGAGTGGCGCGATCATCTGCTGATGCGCCTGCGCCGGCAGGTCGAACTGACCGCAGACCCGGCCGTCATCGCGCTCCTTGACGAGGTCTCGGCCTATCCCCGGCCCGCATCGAGCAAGGCCGTGCGCCTGGCGCCCGATCCCGGCGCCGTCGCCGTGCCGCTGAGGCTCGCCTCGCCTCTGGGCGAGTTGTCGTTCGTCAGCACCACCACGGTGTTCGGCACGCCGATCGACATCACCCTGTCGGAACTGATGCTGGAACTGTTCTTCCCCGCCGACGCCGACACCGCCCGGATCATCGCCGAAGCCGGCTCATTTAAATAGACCGTTTCGGTCAAGATAGGTAAGATCCTTGGCGTTCAAGGAGGTCCGCCAATGTCCGATGGCTCAATGTCCGGGGGATTCGACACCGACGTCCTCATCGTCGGCGCCGGCCCCGCAGGTCTGGTGCTGGCGTGCGAGCTGGCCCGCCGGGGCGTCGGTTTTCGTCTGGTCGAACAGCGCGGCGAGGCGCTCAGGGCCTCGCGCGGCAAGGGGGTGCAGCCGAGGACGCTGGAGATATTCGAGGACCTGGGGGTCCTCGACGCGTTCCATGCCGTGAGCGGGGCCTACCCGCCCTTGCGCATGATGCGGGGGGAGACGGTTGTCGGCGAGCGTCCCTTCAATGTTCAGGTCGAGCCGACCGATGACATCCCCTATCCGAACATGATCATGTCCCCGCAGTGGCGGACGGATGAGGTGTTGCGCGGTCGGCTCACCGCGCTCGGCGGCCATGTGGAATACGGAACGGCGCTCTCGTCCTTTTCGCAGGACGACGCCGCCGTCACCGCCCAGCTCGACGTCTCAGGTGTCCTCCAGAGCGTGAGGTCCCGCTACCTGGTGGGCGCCGACGGCGGCCGGAGCTCGGTGAGAAGTGGGCTGGGCCTCGCCTTCGCCGGCGAGGCGCTGGACCAGCCGCGAATGCTCATCGGCGATCTCAGTGTCGACGGCCTCGCAAGGGACGCCTGGTGGATGTGGCCGTCGGACCAGGGAATGGCGGGCCTCTGTCCCCTGCCGCACGTCGAGAGCTTTCAGATGATTATCGCGCTCGCGGACTCCGAAGAGCCGGAACTGACAGAGGCCGCGGCCGCCAGCCTATTCCAGAGCCGCACCGGACGATCCGATCTGAAGCTTCACGATCCGACCTGGCTGTCGATCTTCACGCCCAGCCTGCGCCTGGCGGAAGCCTATCGGCGGGGCCGGGTGTTCATCGCGGGCGACGCCGCCCACGTGCATCCGCCCACAGGCGCCCAGGGCCTCAACACCAGCGTCCAGGACGCCTACAATCTCGGCTGGAAGCTGGCGCTGGTGCTCACGGGCGTGGCGGGCGAGAGGCTGCTGGCCACCTACGAGTCCGAACGCCGCCCGATCGCCGAGGCGGTGCTGCAGATCAGCAACGCCATCGCCCAACAGGGGGGCGGCGCGGGGCCGCGGGGACGGCAGACCCAGCAGCTCGACATCAACTACAGATCTTCCGTCCTCTCATTGGAACGCGGGCGGCCGGATCGCGCTCTCGTCGCCGGCGACCGCGCCCCGGACGCCGTCTACTTCGGTGATCATGGCCGGCGGCGGCGGCTCTTCGAGACTTTTCGCGGTCCGCATTTCACGCTCCTGGCGTTCGGCGACGTGGACGTCCGGGCGCCGACGACGGGTCCGGAGCTCAAGGTCGAACGCCTGGCTACCGACGGCCAGCCCGCGCTCACCTACGGGATCAGCGGTCCGGCGATCGTCCTCGTCAGGCCCGACAACTACATCGGCCTTATCGACGAGAACCCCGCCCCCTCCGCCGCGGCCGACTACCTCGCGGCCGCGCTCTCTACGACCCCGGTCGGGGCATGAGCGAGCACGTTGTCACGCTCGATGGCGGCGCGTCGACGCGCGTCGGCGGCTAATAACGCGCGGTGAAATTGACCACCCATTGCCGCGGTCGATTGAGACTGGCGATGTTGTACGGAGCGCCTGTCTCCGACCGGTCCGCATAGAGCGTATTGAACCTCTCATCAAAGAGGTTCGAGACGTGCGCGCCGATCGTGAAGTGGGTCCCGATGTCGAGCGACACGCCGAGGTTGACGATCTGGTAGGGTCTTTGCACGGCGGTAAAGCCTTGAAACGGACAGGGCGGCGAGAGCGCGTTGCAGCCTGCCGCGGACCATTGGGCTTGGCCGACAAACCGCGAATCGACCCTGGCGTTCAGCACCAGCTTGTCACTCAGACGGTGTCGCCAATCGCCGGCCAGCGTGGCCTGATATTCGGGCGTGTTCGGTCCGGAGTGACCGTTTGTGTTCAGGGGGTTGTTGAACCCGTCGAGAACAACCGCGGGGCCAAAGGCCGCCCTCGTCACGCCGATGCCGCCCGACAAGCTGATTTCCGGCATCGGACGCGCGGCAAACTCCAATTCGAACCCGTAGTTCTTTGACGACCCCACATTTCCATTGAACGTGAAAATGCCCCCCGAAGCGCCAATTTTGCCAACCTCGAATATGCGATTGGTATAGTCAATGTAGAACCCCGCCGCGTTGAAGGTGAGGCGGTGGTCAAATAGCGATGTCTTCACGCCCACTTCGTAACTCAGCGCATATTCGGTCTTGAAGGGTAAAACCTCATTCACGTTCTGATCGTCCGGATTGTCGGTGAGATCACCCTGTTCGTCTCCTCTCGCCACCGTGAAATACGCCATGACATCCTTTGAGAAGTGATAGTCTATCGAGCCCCTCGGCAACACTTCGGTTCCCCGTACAGTGTCCGAGCAATGCGTCACAGTCGGGGGTGTCTGGACACAGGTGAACGCCCCGTTCGTGACCTGACTGGCAATATCCGTCTCGCCGTTCTCGAAATGCCCAATTCTAAGGCCGCCTTCGAACGACCACTTGCCCAGATCATAAGTCGCATTGCCGAAAATGGCAAAGCTATGGTTGGTGTGCTTGTATGCGGTGAAAGTGTCCAGGAATGGCAACGGTGTCACGCTGGCGGGGTCGCCAACAATCGCCGCGGCGCCGCCAGTCTGGATTTGAGTTGCGGTGCTGCCAATCTGCTGCACGAACGCGCCGACCAACCATCTGAAGGGCGAGGTCCCGTTGGACGACAGTCGAACCTCCTCGCTCCAGACGCTTTTCCCGAAGTCCTGGGGATAGTTTATGAACAGCTTGCCTCCAAGCTCGGGTATGACAGGAAGTCCCCCCTTGTCCAGATTACCCACCGAAGTGGTTGCGGAGTGAAAATAGGACGAGATCGACATCAGTATTACATCGCCAAAATCATGAGTGATCACAAGAGTGGGAGAATAGAGGAATCTCCTGAAGTGTGGGACGGTTCCATCGACACCGCCATTGTAGACGGATTGGTAGGTGTGGTCGTCTGGCGGCGTATAGTACAGATTCATATTCTCTGTGTCGAGATAATCCACCGAATAGTAAAATATAGCCTTCGTTCGCCCCGCGAGATACTCCAGCGTCAGTCGACCGCCATCCTCCTCTGATCCCGGGAGCTTTCTGTTGAAGATCGGGTCAAAGAGGTACCCGTCCGACTTGTCGCTGAAGGCGCTCAGCCGCGCGAGCAAATGCCCCGGAACGATGGGACCGGATATGACACCATCCACGGTCCGTTGATTGTAGGCGCCGTATTCGAACGAGAGCTCGCCCGTCGGTGTCTCGCTGGGGAGCTTCGTCACATATTTGATCGCGCCGCCGACGTTGCTGCCGCCAAACAGCGTGCCTTGCGGGCCCTTCAGGACCTCGATGCGATCGATGTCGTTCGGGCGCACCGATTGCCCGTCGAATTGCTGCACGTCGTTGACATAGAAACCGACGCCCTGCACGACTCCGAAAGTCCCCACGCCCCGTATCACCACGTCCGGCGTATTGTCCGCCCGTTGAACGATGTTGATGTTGGTGACCAGGGAATTGAAGTCATCCAGCGTTGTCAGGTGCGCGTCGGTGATTGTCCGCGAATCGATCGCCGTGATCGTTTCCGGTATGGATTGAACATTTTCCGCCTGCTTTCTGGCGGTGACGATGACCGCCTCGACCGCGGTCCCGGAATATTGCGGCGTGGACGCTTCCGCAGCGAATGCCGCGTGGCCGAGAGTCGTCGTGCCCAACAGCATGGCCAAGGCAGGCAGCCGTCGGCCGGCATTCCGCTGGATGATCATTTCACTCCCCATCTCCAAGCCCGCACATTTTTATTGGCGCCAGGACAGACCGGCGCGTAAGCGATCGGGAATAAATAGACCACTTTGGTCAATATCGTGTCAAGGCAAATTGGCCGTTGCGGTCAAGACCGGAGCCCCCTAGCGTCGCGATCATGGGTCGATTCAGAATGGCTGTGGGGGCCGCAGCTGTGCCTCAATCGGCTGGCGGCGGGGGGTCCGGCGCGCGCCGCGTGGCGCTGATCGTCGCCGCCGCCTTTTTCATGCAGAACCTCGACGGCGTCATCATCAACACCTCTCTGCCCCAGATGGCGAGCGTGTTCAGGGTGAGGCCCGCCGACCTCAACGTCGGGATCACGGCGTACATGCTGTCGACCGCCGCCTTTGTGCCGCTCAGCGGCTGGGTCGCGGATCGGCTGGGCGCCAGGCGCGTGTTTGCCGGCGCCATCGTGATCTTCACCCTGGCCTCGGTAGTTTGCGGTCTCTCGCAAAATCTGTGGGAATTCAGCGCCGCCCGCGTCGTGCAAGGTCTGGGCGGCGCGCTGATGACTCCGGTCGGCCGAATGGTCGTGCTGCGTAGCGCCGGAAAGGCCGATCTGCTGGCAGCGACGGCGCTGCTCACCTGGCCCGCCTTGATCGCGCCGGTGATCGGACCGGTGCTGGGAGGCTTCATCACCACCTATGTCTCCTGGCGCTGGAACTTCCTGCTGAATGCGCCGCTCGGGGCCGTGGGCGTCGCCTTGGTGCTCGCCTTCGTGCCGAACAGCAGCCTTGCGGCAAGGACCCGGTTCGATCTGCCGGGCTTCGCGCTGACCTCGGCGGCGCTGGTGGCGATCCTCCTGGGTCTGGAAGGCATGACCGGACCGCACTGGGCCTGGGCCGGTCTGGCGGTGCTCGCCGGCCTTGGCCTTGGCGCCGCCGCGGTGCGCCACCTGAGCCGGCGTGAAGGTCCGCTGCTGGATCTATCGCCGTTGAAGGTGCCGACCTTCACCATCTCGACGGTGGATGCGGGCAATCTGTTTCGCCTGACGATCAGCGCCACGCCATTCCTGCTGCCGCTGATGTTCCAGGTGGCGTTCGGCCTGACGGCGTGGGCGGCGGGGCTCTATGTCCTCGCCTATTTCGCCGGAAACCTGCTGATGAAGACGGTGACCACGCCGGCGCTGCGGCGGTTCGGTTTTCGCAACGTGCTGGTCGGCAACGGCGTGCTTGCGGGCGCCGCGATCCTGGCGTGCGCCGCCCTCACCCCCACGACACCGGTCGTTGTCGTGGTCATCGTGCTGCTGGCCGCGGGCCTGACCCGCTCGATGCAGTTCACGGCGCTGGCGACGCTGACCTTCGCCGATATCGAGCCTCCCCTTCGGGGTTCCTCGTCGACCTTGTCCAGCATGCTGCAACAGCTCTCGATAGGCCTCGGCATCGCCCTCGCCGCTGTCCTGATCAATGTCTCCCAGAATCTCAGGGGCGCCGACCGGCTGGCGCTCCCCGACTTTCGGCTGGCCTTCATCGTGGTCGGCCTGATCGCCGTGGCGGCGAGCGCGCTGTTCCTGCGCCTGGACGCCGACGCCGGCGCGGAGGTGAGCGGCCATCGACCCTAAAGCGCGGCGGCATAGGGCGCATTCCTCAGACGCTCAGGGTGCCGTGACGATGTTCCGGGAGACCTCTGGATCGTTCTGCATGGTTTGGTGTGCGCTGGCGGTGATCCTGAACGGGCGCCGGGTCCAGCTCAGCGTCAAGGCCGCGAGGGTGCAGACGACGCCCCCGACGATGCCGAACGACAGGTGAAGCTTGGCCTCATCGTGAAACACGAAATCGGTCAGAAGGGCGACCGTGGTCGCGGCGAAACCGCCGCCGATGAAGTTGGTGAAGAACACGTAGACGGCTGTCGCCTGCCCGCGCATGGCGTTGGGCATGATCTCCTGCAGCGCGCCTGGTGCGAGCGGCAGACTGAACGCGGCGAAGAACGTCAGAGAGCCGAGTTCCGCGACGATCAGACCCGGCGCCGGATCGAGCGCGATCATGGCGCAGGCCAGAACGCACATGCCGGCGGCGGCGATGCTGACAAGCAGTTTGCCGTCTGTTCGGCCGCGGCGTGCGAGCGCGTCGGCGAGAGTTCCCGCGGTTGCGGTTCCGAGTGGCCCCAGGATCAGGGTCATCAGACCGATCGTCAAGCCAACCCTGGGGATGCTCCAGCCCTCGGTGCGCACCAGCAGGGTCGGCACCCACGCGACGGCGGCCTGCCCCGAAAAGTTCTGCAGGCAGAAGCCGACGTTGTGACCGAACAGCGTCCGGGCGTGGGTCTTGTAATACCGCGCCACGGCGGCCAGCGGGACGCCCCCCGTCGCCGCCCGTCGCCCGCCCTCTAGCCGCGGCGGCTCGGGGATCATCCTCGTGAGCGGCGCGACGATGAGGCCCAGCGAGCCGACCAGGATCAGGATGACCTGCCAGGAGTGGAGCGGCCCTACCAGTGGAAGCGCGATTTTCCGATCGCCGAGGCTGTGCCAGAGGAATCCCCCGAAGATCCCCGCGCTTGCGCCGCCGACGACCAGCCCAGCGTAGAAAAGACCCATCGCGAGGCCGCGGCGCCTGGGCGGGAAGTAATCCGCCAGCAGTGACACGCCCGCAGGCGTCACCGAGGCCTCACCGGCGCCGAGGCCGACCCGAGCCAGGAACAGTTGCCAGAAATTGGCGGCCAGGCCGCAGCTCGCCGCGGCGACGCTCCAGACGGCAACGCCCAGCGCGGCGATCGTCCTGCGTCGCCCGCCGTCGATCCACCTCGCCACCGGCAGGCCGAACAGCGCGTTGAAGGCCGCGAAGGCAAAGCCAAGCAGCAGGCTGATCTGCGTATCAGTCAGGTGAAGATCCCTTTTGATCGGCGTGACAAACAGGCCGATAATCCCTCGATCCATAAAGGCCAGCGTGCTCCCCAAGAATAGAACGAAGCACGCGAACCAGGCTTGCGCGGGAGGGGGGTATAGTTTGTCGTCGTTTTCCGCGCCGGCATATGTCGACATTATATTTTAACCCTCCCAAATTGTATTCTATACTTCACCGACAGCGCCCTTATTACATCCGACTCCAGCCGCTCGGGATGCGGCGGTGCGCGCCAGGATCACTGATAGGGTCTGTTGCGCCGCCGGTCGTTCATAGTTATCTTGACCAACTCGGTCAATATTTTACGGCTGGCCCCATCCCGGAGGTCTGCTTTGGGCGACGGTTTCGACTACATCATCGCCGGAGGCGGGACGGCGGGGTGCGTCCTCGCCAACCGACTCTCGGCGCAGTCGCGCAATAGGGTGCTGCTCATCGAAGCGGGCATCGACACCCCGCCGGGGCGGGTTCCAGCCGACATCCTCGACCCCTACCCCCTCTCCTACGGCAATCCGCGCTACCGCTGGGCGCTCAGCGGACACGCGCTCACCGAGCACACCTCACCGCCGATCCCCCTGCTGCACGGACGGGTCATGGGGGGCGGGTCCTCGATCATGGGCATGATCATGCTGCGGGGAACGCCCGACGACTACGACGGCTGGGCGGACCAGGGCGCGGAAGGATGGCGCTGGCGCGACGTCCTTCCCTATTTTCGGCGGCTGGAGCACGACCTGGATTTCGGTGGAGAGTTGCATGGGGCGGAAGGTCCGACGGAGATTCGCCGTCATCGAGCCGAGGACTGGCCGCCGCTCGCCAAGGCCGCGGGCGCCTACGCCGCCCGCGTGGGAACGCCGTTCGTCGCCGACATGAACGGGGACTTCGAGGACGGCTATGGCGCCTTGCCGATCGCCGGCCCGGCGACGCGCCGAGCCTCCAGCGCCATCTCCTATCTCACCCCCGACGTGCGCTCGCGCCCCAACCTCGAGATCCTGGCGGAAGCGACCGTGGCGGACCTGATCTTCGACGGCGCCAGGGTTGTCGGCGTGCGGGCCAGGGTCGGGGGCCAGATCCTCCCGTTCCATGCGTCAGAGACCATTCTCTCGATGGGAGCCCTGCTGACGCCGATGTTCCTGCTCAGGCGAGGATTGGGCGATCCCGTCCAGCTGTCGGCCGCCGGCGTCCCCGTGCGACTCGCCCGGCCGGGCGTCGGGGCGAACCTGCAGAACCATGCGAGCCTGCTGGTGCTCGCCCATCTGCGCCCCGCCGCCGTCCAGCGGAGACCCGCGCGCAACCACAACAACACGATATTCCGCTACACCTCAGGCGTCGGCGGCGTCGGCCAGTCGGACATGGCCCTGGCGCTCGGCAGCCGGGCCAGTTGGCACGCCATCGCCCGCCGGATGGCGCACATCAGCCCGCTGGTGATGGCGCCGGCCTCGCGCGGGCGCGTGAGGCTGCGGCCGACGAACGAGGCCAACTCAGACTGTACGATCGAATACAACCTGCTGGGCGATCCGCGAGACGAAGCCCGGCTCACCGACGCCCTGTCTCGAATCGCGCTGTTGCTGGTCTCCCCCGAGGTCTCTCCGCTTCTGGGCGTTCCCGTCGGCGCCAGCCGCCTCGCCAACGCTGCCCGGTTCAGCCTGCGGACGCCCCTGAACGCCGTCCGCGCCCAGGGAATCGCGACGCTGCTCGATATCGTCCCCGGCCTCGGGGATCGGGTCGTTGGCGCGATCGGCGGTCCGGGCGGAGCGCTCGCCGAGTTGCTCTCCGACTCCGCGCGGCTGGCCGAATTCGTACGCGCGAACGTCTCGCCGGTCGCCCATCACTCCGGGACCTGCAGGATGGGATCGGCGGAAGACCCGATGTCGGTGGTCGATCCCCAGGGCCGCGTCCATGGCGTCGCCGGCCTGCGGATCGCCGACGCCTCGGTGATGCCGACCGTGCCACGCGGCAACACCAACCTGCCCACGCTCATGGTCGCCGAGAAGATCGCGGACCTGATCCTGGGACGCGGCGCTCCCGCCGACGAGACCATCCGAGCGCGCGCCGGGGAGCCCTTGCCTCCCGCGCCCATGGCCGACAACATCTAGACATGGCGCCAGACACCGTTCTCCTCGCCCGCCTGGAAGAGTGTGTCGCGCGGGAAGCCTCGCCCAGGACGGGTCGCCTCCCCTCGGAGAGATCGCTTGCCCAGAGCCTCGGGGTCGGCAGGGCCGAGCTGCGCAAGGCGCTCGGCGTTCTCGAAGGCCAGGGACGCATCCGGCGTCATGTCGGCAGAGGCACGTTCCTGACAGGGATGCGAGAAACCGCGCACGAGATCGCCGACCGCGTCAGCCTCAAGACCAGTCCCGCGGCGGCCATGGAGGCGCGGCTTCTCATTGAACCCGGACTGGTGAGCCTGGCCGCCGAAAAGGCGACACCCGAGCAGATCATCGAGCTTCGCCGGCTCTGCGCGGAGATGAGGGCGGTCGACAGCTGGGACGCCTATGCCGAACTCGACTGGCGCTTCCACAACATGATCGCCGCGGCGACCGGCAACATCCTTCTCACCGAGATCCAGCAACTGCTCAACCAGGTCCGCCGCAACGTCGTCTGGGACGATCTGGACACCCCGCCGCCCCGGCCCCGGCCCGACTACCATTCCTTCGCCGAGCACGAGGCGATCGTCGCCGGGATCGCCAGCCGAGATCCGCGCATCGCCGCCGCGGCGATGCGCCGGCACTTGGAAGCCACCCGCGACCGGTTGCTGAACAAGCCGTACGATTAGATCAAAACCAATCTGGAAATTGGTTCTCAAGATCGACGGGCGCTTTTCTAGGCAAAAAGTGGTCACGGCGCATTGCGCCGCCTCTCAGTCCTGTAATAATGGTTGGATTGGTTCGGGATTGGTTCGATGGCCACACACACCCCCCTAAGGCAGATGGCGGCGCCCCCGCGCGACACGATCACGCCGGCGACCATGCGGGCATGGGTTCTGAACAATCCAGATGAACTCGAGCTCGTCACGAAGCCGGCGCCGCGCCCTGGGAACGCCGAGGTTCTCGTCCGCATCGACGCCGTGGCCGTCTGCGCCACGGACCTGGAGGTGATCAGCCAGGGACCGCCCGCCCTGATCAACGGCGGTCCGCCCTTCAACCAGGCTTTCACGCCGGGCCATGAGTATATGGGCACGGTGGTGGGCCTGGGCCCCAATGTCGACGAATACCAGGTCGGCGACCGGGTCACGGTCGAGATTCACGCCGGCTGCGGACGATGCAAGCGCTGCCGGGAAGGCATGTACACGGCCTGCCACAACTATGGGGCCAACTACCCCGGCAACGACAAGGGCCACCGGGCCAACGGCTTCACGACCAACGGAGGCTTCGCCCAGTACGCCGTCAACCACATCAACACCCTCGTGCGCGTTCCGGACTCGATGACCGACGAAGAGGCGGCCCTCGTGGTTACGGCGGGGACCTCGATGTACGGCTTCACCGAACTCGGCGGCCTGGTGGCCGGCGAGTCGGTGGTGGTCATCGGACCAGGGCCGATCGGACTGCTGGGGGCGGCCATTGCCAAGACCCTCGGGGCGAACCCGGTCATTCTGACGGGGACCCGCCCGGATCGGCTCGCCATCGGCGCCAGGCTGGGCGCCGATTTCATCATCGATTCCACCGCGGAAGATCCCGTCGAGGCGGTCATGCGCCTCACGGGCAAGGGCGCCGACTATGTGCTCGACTGCGCCGGCACCGAGGAATCGGTGAACCAAGCGATCAGGATGACCAACCGGGGCGGCAGGATCTGCCTGGCGGCCTTTCCGCACGGCCCGGTGAAGATCGACCTGGCCTACGCCGTCCAGAACAACATCTACCTCTATGGCATCCGGGGCGAGGGCCGCAGCGCTACGCACCGCGCGCTGGCCTTGATGGCGGCAAAGCGGTTCGACCCGACCCTGATCCACACCCACACCTTCGGCCTGGACGACCTGCCGGAGGCGCTGCGCCACGCGCGCGACCGCGTGGACGGCGCGATCAAGGTCGTCGTCAAGCCCCAACAGTAGGCCGGAGGTCCGTCAGCCATGCGCCACGAGATCGTCGAGATAGCCCCTGCGGGACCCGCGGCCGACCCGCGCCGGCATTGGCCGCAGCGCCTGCGCGATGAATTCGAGCGCAACCAGTTCAGCGGCGCGGTCGGCAGCGTCCTGGTCTCCGAGACCGAACGCGTGCGCGTCTGGCACCTCGCCCTGCCACCCGGCGGCTGGCTCACGTTTCATCGGCATGTGCTCGACTATTTCTGGACCACCCCGACGGCCGGCGTGGCGCGCGGCTACTACGAGGACGGGCGGATCGTCGACGTCCACCACTACCCGGGCGAGACGCGGCACTTCCATCATGGGCTCGGCGAATACTTCGTTCACGCGGTCGAGAACGTCGGCGACACCGATCTCGTCTTCGTCACGGTGGAGTTCCTGCAGGGCGACAACCCGCCGATCCCGCTTGCCGACACGGTGGGGCTCGACGCCAGCCCACGTCTCGAACGGGCCGATGCGGAGGCGATCGGATGAGCAAGGCAATACGCGGGGTCGTCGCGGCGATCGCCACGCCCTTCCTGGAGACCGGCGAGCCTGACCTGCCAAGCCTGATCGCCAGGGCCGGCCGCTTGCTGGACGGCGGCTGCGACGGGCTGAACCTTCTCGGGACCACCGGCGAGGCCACGTCGCAGTCCGTCGAACAACGGATCGCTATCATGCAGGCGGTGGGCGGGTCGGGCCTGCCGCTCGAGCGGATGATCGTGGGCACGGGCGCGGCCGCGTTGCGGGATGCGGCGCGGCTGACCGGCGAGGCTGCGCGGATCGGATTCTCGGCGGCGCTTCTCCTGCCGCCGTTCTACTACAAGCCGGTTTCCGACGAGGGGATGCTGCGCTTCGTCGAAACGATCGCGGAGGCGACGGCGTCGTCACCCATCCCCCTCTACCTGTACAACTTCCCGGCCCTGTCGGGCATTGCATACTCGCCGAAGCTGGTGGCGTTGCTGATCCGCCATCTCGGCTCCAGGATCGCGGGCCTCAAGGATTCCTCGGGCGACGTCGCCTACGCCAGGGAAATCGCCGCCCTGTCTCCGTCCCTCGCGGTCTATCCCTCCAACGAGGCGATTCTGCTTTCCGCGAGAGCGGGCGGACCGTTCGCCGGCTGCATCTCCGCGACCGCGAACCTGAACGCGGCGGACTGCGCCCTCGCCTACCACCGCGGTGACGAGGCCGCTCTCGAGCGCGCGATCCGCCTGCGCGCCATATTCGATGGGCTTCCCCTCGTGCCGGGGATCAAGGCGATGATCGCGCGCCTGGAAAACGACGCCGCACACGCGCGGACGCTGCCGCCGCTCGCGCCGCTGGAGGCCGAGCAACTCGACCTGCTCCTGAGCCGCTACGCCGCGCCTAATGGACGGGAGGGGGCCCTGCAAAATGCGCGCCGCGCCTGACGCCATTCTGGATAGCGTCGTCACTTTCGGTCGCCCCCTCAGGGCGTTCATCGAGGATGAAGTCCTTCCGGGGCTATCGCTGAATCGCGCGCGGTTCTGGCGAGGCTTCGAGGATATCGTCAACGCCTTCACGCCCGTCAACGCGGCCCTTCTCTTGGAGCGTGATCGGCTCCAAGGTCTGATCCGCGCCCGGCAGTCGCGGCTGGGCGGGACGTCGTCGGTCGGGGACGAGATACGGTTTCTCCGCGAGATCGGATACCTCCATCCGCGTCCGCGACCCTTCCAGATCGAGACCGCCAACGTCGACCATGAATTGTGCTCGATGGCGGCGCCCCAGGTCATCGCGCCGATCGACAATGCGCGCGCCGCCCTGAACGCGGCGAACGCGCGCTGGGGCAGCCTGCGCGACACCCTCTACGGTTCCGACGTCATTCGATGCCGAAAGCTGGAGGGCTGCTACGATGTGGTGCGCGGCGATCACGTCGCGGCGTGGTTGGAGACCTTCCTCGACCAGACCTTCCCCCTGGAGGGTGGAAGCCATGCCGAAGTCTCCCGCTATGGGGTCGAGGGCGGACAATTGACGACCGACCGGGGGCGGTTGCGCAGCCCCTGGCAATTCGCCGGTCGTTCGGGCGCGGCGGACGCCCCGCGGGGCATCCTCCTGCGCAACCATGGCCTCCACCTCGAACTCAAGATCGAGCCTGATCATCCGCTGGGCCGACGCCACAGAGCCGGCCTCGCCGACGTCGTGCTCGAGAGCGCCGCCTCGGCCATCCTGGACTTCGACGATGGCGTCGTGGCCGTGGACGCCGAGGACAAGATCGCCCTCTATCGGAGCTGGCTCCGCCTGATGGCCGGCGCCCTGGGGGCTCCCGACCGCACCTACAGGGGAAGCAACGGCGCGCCTCTCGTGCTGAAGGGCAGGTCCCTGATGATCGCCCGGACCGTCGGTATGCTGATGAACACCCCACTGGTCCGGGTCGACGGCCGGCAGGCTCCGGAGGGAATCATCGACGCCGTTCTGATCGCCCTGATCGCCCTGCACGACGTTCGGGGGCTTCGGCGAAACAGCGTCGCGGGGTCCATTTACCTGGTCATGCCCAAGCTGCACGGCCCGCATGAGGCGGCGTTTACGGCCCGCCTGCTGGACGCCGTGGAGGACCTGCTCGAACTCGATCGCCATACGATCAAGATCGGGCTGATGGACGAGGAGCGGCGGACGGGCCTGAACCTCATGGCGGTGATCGCGCCGTTGCGCCGCCGCATCGTGCTCATCAGCACCGGCCTCGCCAACCGCACCGGCGACGAGATCCATACGGCGATGGCTCTTGGGCCGGTCGTGCGCAAATCGGAGATCAACGCCGGCGCCTGGCGAACAGCCTATGAGGCCGTCAATGTCGACACCGGCCTCGCCTGCGGCTTCCCGGGACGTGGGCAGATCGGCAAGGGGATGTCGCCCAGGCCCGACCCGCTGTCCGGCGCGAGCACGACCTGGGCGCCGAGCCCGGCGGCCGCCACCCTGCACGCCCTGCACTACCATCGCGTGGCCGTGGCCGCGCGGCAGTCCGAGCTGATCGATCGCGACACCGAAACGAGCGCCCTCTTCTCATTCCCGATCGCCGATCGGTCCCGGTTGAACGATGCCGACATAACGGCCGAACTCGACGGCAATCTCCAGGACGTGCTCGGCTATGCCGCACGCTGGGTCGGTGAGGGTGTCGGTTGCTCCAAAGCCCCCGGCCCGGACGGAACCAGCCTGATGACCGATCGGGCAAGCTGCCGGGTCTCCAGCCAGATCCTCGCCAATTGGCTCCTTCACGGCGTGCTGACCGCGGAGAGGGTCACCGAGGCGCTGGACCGCATGGCGCCCGTCGTGGACGAGCGGAACGCGTCCGACCCCGCCTACGTCCCCCTGGGAAAAGATCCCCGGTCGAGCCACGCCTTCAGGGCCGCTCGCGACCTCGTTCTGACCGGCGCAATCGAGCCCGGCGGCTACCCCGACCGCGTCCTGCGGGCCGCCCGCCTTCAACACAAGGCCGGCGCGCCTTAGCCCGCCCGCGCGGCGCCTTTCGATCCGACCGATTTCCGTGCGAGGATCACCACGCGTGATTTGAGCGGTCGAAGTCGCGCGGAGGTGAGAGCAGATGAGCGCGACGGGATCGACGCAACCCAAGCCTGCGCGCCGCCGGCAGCAGCAGCGGACCGTCGACACGCGATTGAAGATCATTCGCGCCGCCCTCTCAGAGTTCGCCCTGCTCGGCTTCGACGGCGCCAGCACGCGGGGCATCGCGGAGGCAGCCGAGGCGCCGCACTCCCTGGTCATCTATCACTTCCACACCAAGGACGAGCTCTGGTACGAGACCGTCAAGGAAGCCGTGCGCTGGTACGCGAGACGCAATTTCGGCGTCATCGGCCCGGTCAGGGACGGCGATCCCGTCCGCCGCCTGAAGCGCAATTTCGCCCACTACATTCGCTTCAGCGCCGAGTATCCGGATTTCTTCCGGATGCTGACCCACGAGAACACCCTGGCCTCGGAACGTCTCGCCTGGCTCGTCACCAACCACGTGGGTCCGATGGCGAACCATATGACCGAGCTGATCCGGCGGGCCCAGGCGCTCGGGGCGTTCGTCGAGGGCGACCCTTTGAGCCTGCTCTATCTGTTTCTGGGTTCGGCCACGAGCCTCTACCGGTCGGCGCGCGAAATCGAGCTGCTCACGGGCGAGGCGCCGAACACCGAACCGGCCATTCGACGGCACATCGAACTTATCGAGCGGCTGTTCTTTCGAACGCCAAGCCCTTCCCAAACCGAAAAATATTGACCACAATGGTCTATAAATGAGGACGGGTGGGAGGATGAGACCCAATGGGCGTGGCAGCCGATCGAACGATGACGTCCGGCGTCATCATCCACCCGTTCTCCGGTAGGTCGCCGGCGGCGCGGGCGCCCGAGGGGCCGGATCGTCTCGAGGACAAAGCCGCTCTCGCGCAGTTCACCCTCGAACGCCTGATGGCTTATGGCGTGCATCACCCCGACGCGGTGGAGCTCAGGGGCCGGGTCACGGCTGGAGAGGCATGGCGGGCGGCTGCGACGGACCTCGCCGCCGACTGCCTGGCGCCACCGGAGGCGTCCGTCGCGCCCGCCAGCGCGGCGACGGAGGCCAATCGGTACTATCGCGCGTCGGCTCTGCTGAGGATGAGCCAGGTGATGATGCTCAGCGACGATGATCAGCGGCGCGACATCTTCGCGCGCGCGGCCGATCTCTACCGGCGCGCCGCCGCCCTGACCGGTGACCGGGAGCCGGTCATCGTCGAGACCGAGCAGGGCCCGCTCTCCGGCTGGTGGTTCCCCCGCCGGGGCGGGAACGCGGCCGGCTGCGCAGTGGTGATCGGCGGGCTCGAAGCCTGGGCAATGGACTTCGACGCCCTGGGGCTCGAGCTTGCGCACCGCAACGTCGATACGCTCGTGGTGGACGGGCCGGGCCAGGGGGAGAGCCGCATGGCCCATCGTCATTATCTCACGAAATCCTGGCTACGATCCTACCAGGGCGTCTTCGACCACCTCGCCGTCCGGACTGGCGGCGCGCCCTTGGCCGTGGTCGGAAACAGCCTGGGGGGCGCCACCGCCTTGCGCCTCGCCTCGCAGGACGCCCGCATCCTCGCCTGCTGTGACAACTGCGGCCCCAGGGCGATCGGACGACCGCCCCCCAATGTCAGTCTGCCTGGAAAGCTATTGGCCTTTTGTGGAGACGTGGCCCAGGAGGCCGCCGTCGAAATCCTGCAAACGCTCAACCCCATGGCGGCGGGCGCCGCGGTCAGCTGCCCGCTGCTTATCGTTCATGGCGCCTTGGATCACCTCGTCTCCACCGAGGACGCGCGGAGTCTGTTCGATTGGGCAGAGTCCATCGACAAGCAGATGGTCATCTATTCGGACGGCGATCACTGCGTCTACAACCACAGCGACGACAAGCATAACTTGATAGCGGACTGGGTTGCAGACCGCCTGGGCGCCGCTAACAAATAACACGGGGGAGGAGAGTCTTGTGTTGATCGTCGACGCGCAGATTCATCTTTGGGATGGCGGCCAGGCGCCGCCACATCACCGGCAGAAGCCCTATTCGGCGGAGGAGGCTGTAGCCGACATGGACGCGGCGGGCGTCGACGGCGCCATCAACCATCCGCCGGGCTGGGATCAGGATTCCAACCGCTATGCGATCGAGTCCGCCCGGCGCTATCCGGACCGTTTCGCGACGCTCGGTTGGATGAAGCTGAACCGCCCGGATGCCCCCGACCTGGTGCGGCGCTGGCGCTCGCAGCCGGGCATGATCGGCTTTCGGTTCCTTTGCGTCGCCGAAGACGAACGGAGCTGGCCGACGGACGGGACGATGGACTGGTTCCTGCCGCTTGCCGAGGAACTGGGTCTTCCGGTGGCGGTGGCCGGCCCGATCCTCGTGCCTCACATCGAGCGGTGGGCGGCGCAGTATCCGAACCTCAAGCTTACCCTGGACCACTTCGGTCTCGTCGGTCTCACCCCGACAGGCGGACTGATCCAGGCCGACGATCTGCTGTCATGGAGTCGCTTCCCGAACCTGTCGGTCAAGCTGACCGGAGGGCCGGACTACGCGTCCGATGACTACCCCTTCAGGAGTATGCACGACACGATCCATCGCCTCTACGACGCCTACGGTCCCGAGCGGCTGTTCTGGGGAACCGATATCACTCGTCTGAAATGTACCTGGCGCCAAGCCATCACGATGTTCACCGAAGAGCTGCCCTGGCTCTCCGAGAGGGACAAGGTCCTGATCATGGGCGAGGCCTTCTCCCGCTGGTTCAACTGGGCGCCGAGCCCGGCAAAGTGACCAGATTGGCCAGGGCGGCTTTGTGGGTCCTCGCCGTGCTGGTCGCGGTCTTGTGCGTCCTCACGGCCATGCTTGTCTTTCCCGGCCGGCCTAAGAATGCTCGCAGCCTTCGGTTCGAGGGCTACATAAGCCTTCCGAAGGTGAAAAACGCGGGCGTTCTCACCGTGCTCGA
Source organism: Caulobacteraceae bacterium (assembly GCA_028290905.1). GTDB lineage: Bacteria > Pseudomonadota > Alphaproteobacteria > Caulobacterales > Caulobacteraceae > Acaudatibacter. The sequence continues at coordinate 33,850 of JAQGIW010000230.1, forward strand.
CTACCTCACCGTGTCCGGCGACGACCTGTTCGTCACCAGCGTGAGCACCGGCGCCGTCTACAAGGTTCCCTTGCGCGTACAGGCGTTGCCCGGCCCGGCCGACGTGTCCGTATTTGAATCGGAGCCCGCGGCCCATGGCGTCGTCGTCGATCCGACGAGCGATCTCGCTTTCGTTACGCGCAGCGCGGCGAACGCCGTCGATGTATTCGATCCAAGGACGATGCGCCTGGTCAAGCGGATCCCGGTTGCGGAGGATCCGGACGGTATCTTCTATGATCCGTTGATCAAGCTGGCGTACGTCGCCAGTTCCGACGCCATGCTGGCGACCCTCATAGATCCTGCAAGCCAGAAGTCGGTCGGAACCATCCCGCTGGGCGGAAAGCCCGAGTTCGCCGCGTTCGATCCTGAGACCGGGCTGCTCTATCAGAACCTGGAGGACGCCAACGCCGTCGTCGCAATAGACTTGGCCAAGCGGAGGGTCGTGCAGCGCTGGCCCCTCACCGGTTGCGAGATGCCGACCGGCATGGCCGTCGACGCCGCGGATCGCAGGCTATTCATCGCCTGCGGCAAGAGCTCGAAACTGGTGATATTCGATCTCGGTCTGCACCGCGCCGTCGCCAGTGTTCCGATCGGTTTTGGGGCGGATTCCGTCGCGTACGACCCGGAATGGCGCCGCATCTACGTAACCGGATTTACGGGAGTGCTGACGGTAATAGACCAGGCGGCCCCCGATGCTTTTAAGGTGATGGACTCCATTTACCTGCACTTCAACGCTCACACGCTGGCGATCGACCCGGTGACGCACAGGCTGTACGTCGGCTACACCAGCCTCGGCATCCCGCCGCGGCTGGCCGTCTTCACGCCAAATCGCTGACGAGGCGGCGACCTCCGCGAAAGCCTGTCGAGCGGATATTACCCCGGGCGTAATCGCCTTCACTCACCGAGCCGCGCAGATTGGTCACACCCAGCAAGGAGGGATGACCATGCAAAGACGAGATGTCCTGGTTTCCGCCGTCGCGGCCGCCACCGTCGGAATCGCGGCCCGGGCTCGGGCCACGAGCGCGACTCCTGGCGCCCCGGCGCGCCGTTCACCCCCCGCCGTTCGCGCCCGCGACGGCGTCGGGCTGTTCGTCAGGGACTGGGGCGAGGGACGGCCGATGCTGTTCGTCCACAGCTGGGCCCTCAACAGCGCCATGTGGGCCTATCAGGTGGCCGACCTGAGCGACCAGGGTCTGCGCTGCGTCGCCTATGATCGCCGCGGCCACGGGCGCTCGGACGTCCCCGCCGGCGGCTATGACATGGACACCCTGGCCGACGACCTCGCCGAGGTCATCGAACAGCTGGGCTTGCACGACGTGGTCCTGGTCGGCCACTCCATGGGGTGCGGCGAGATCCTGCGCTATGTGGCCCGGCACGGATCGGCACGGGTGGCGAGGATCGCGTTCGTGGCGCCGGCGACACCCTTCCCGCTTCGCACCGCCGACAACCCGCACGGCGCGCCACGGGCCTACTTCGACCAGCTGTGGGCGACCTGGGCCAAGGACTTTCCGCGCTGGGTGGAAGAGAACAAGGGGCCGTTCTTCACCCCCCAGACCTCGCCGCAGATGGTCGACTGGCTCGTGCGCATGCTGGAGGAGACGCCGGCGCCGATCGCCATCGCCACCAGCCACGCCATGGTGAACACGGACCTGCGAGGCGACCTTGCGAGGATCGACCGGCCGGTGCTGATCCTGCAGGGGGACAAGGACGCCTCGGCGCCCCTGGAGCTGACGGGGAGGCCCACCGCCGCCGGCATCCGCGGCGCGGTGCTGAAGGTCTACCCCGGCGCCCCGCACGGCCTGTTCGTCACCCACATGGACCAGGTGAACCGCGACCTGCTGGCGTTCACCCGGGCTTAGGACCGTCGTAGAGCTTGGAGCGCCGGCGCTCCGGGCTCTTTGCGTCCTCGCCGCGTTCCGTCGTATCCGGGAGCCAGTCTCGGGGCATCTCCAGGAAACGCGCATGGGTTGGCTGAAGCGGATCGCCCTCGGCCTGGGCGTTGTCGCGGTCTTGATCGTCCTGGCGCTGGCCGGGCTGATCGTCTCCGATCGGCTGGCCCAGCGGCCCGCGCCCGACAACCGGACCCTCCTCGCGGAGGCGGCGCGCTACCACGCCCGCATCCGGCGGGACGAGTTCGGCGTCCCCCACATCACCGGCGCCACCGACGCCGACGTCGCCTTCGGCCTGGCCTATGCGCACGCCGAGGACGACTTCGCCACCATCCGGGACGTCACCCTCGCCACACGCGGGACCCTGGCAGCCGAGCAGGGCCTGAAGGCGGCTCCGACCGACTACGTGGTGCGACTGCTGCGTGTGTGGCCGACCGTGAACGCCCGCTACGAGCGCGACCTGCCCGAGGACCTGAAGGAGGTGCTGAGGGCCTATGCGACGGGGATCAACGCCTATGCCGCGCGCCATTCGGACAAGGTCGTTCCTGGCCTGCTGCCGCTGACCGGGCGCGACATCGCCGCGGGCTTTGTCTTCAAGACACCGTTCTTCTACGGCCTCGACGGCGTCCTTGCCCGCCTGAACGCCCCCACCCACGGCAAGCCCATGCCGCCGGTCGGCTCCAACGGCGTCGCCGTCGCCCCCTCGCGCTCGGCCGATGGGGCGACCCGCCTGCTGGTCAATTCACACCAGCCGTATACCGGCCCGGTCGCCTGGTACGAGGCGGTGCTGCAGAGCGGCGAGGGCTGGCACGTGGCCGGCGGGTTCTTCCCCGGCTCGCCGTTCATGCTGCACGGCCACAACGAGCACCTGGGCTGGGCCAACACCGTCAACGATCCCGACCTGGTCGACGTCTATCGGCTGACCCTGAACCCCGCCGACCCCGACCAGTACCGGCTGGACGGCCGCTGGCGGTCCTTCGAGAAAAGCGACGCGGCGATCCGCGTGAAGATCGCCGGGCCCCTATACTGGACGATCCACAAGCCGGTGCTGTGGTCCGCCCACGGCCCGGTGCTGAAAACCGACCATGGGGTGTTCGCCATCCGCTTCGCCGGCATGGGCGAGATGCGTCAGGCGCTGCAGTACTATCGGCTGAACAAGGCGCGGACACTGGCCCAGTGGCGCGCCGCCATGGCCCTCCAGGCCCTGCCCAGCATCAACTACATCTACGCCGACGAGGCCGGGAACATCGGCTATGTCTACAACGGCCTCTTCCCGGACCGGATACCGGGCATCGACCGGCAGGGCGTCCTCCCCGGCGACCGCTCGGACTTGATCTGGACGCGCTACCTGCCCTTCGACCGCGTGCCGCAGATCTGGAATCCGAAGAGCGGCTATGTGTTCAACTCCAACAACACGCCGTTCCAGGCGACCGGACCGGCGGACGCCCTGAAGCCCGCCGACTTCCCGGCGACCATGGGCCTGCAGACCAACATGACCAACCGGGCCTTCCGGGCGCAGGAGACCTTCGGCGCCGATCCGAGCATCACCGCCGAGGCCTTCCGGCGCTACAAGTTCGATGTCGCCTACAGCGGCCGCTCGGATGTCGCCAGGATCGTCGCCCTGGTCCTCGCCCTCGATCCAAGCGGCGATCGCGACGTCGCCGCAGCCCAGGCGCTGCTGCGCGGCTGGGACCGGCGGATGGAGGTGAACAGCCGCGCCGCCGCCCTGGCCATCTCGGTCGCCGAGCCGATCGCCACCGCCTGGGAGGACAAGCGCCCGGCGCCGGACGCGCGCGCGACCCTCGTGAAGGCGATCGGCGCCCTGAAGCGGCGCTTCGGGCGGATCGATCCGCGGTGGGGCCAGGTGAACCGCATCATCCGCGGCAAGATCGACCTGCCGATCGACGGCGGCCCGGACACCTACCGCGCGGTCTATGGCGAACCGCAGCCCGACGGGCGATTGAAGGCGGCGGCCGGCGACACCTTCATCATGTTCGTGACCTGGGACAGGGCCGGCCGGCTCAGCTCCGAGAGCATCCACCAGTTCGGCTCGGCCACCTTGGATGCGACCTCCCGCCACTACGCCGACCAGACCCCCCTCTTCGTCGCCATGAAGACCAAGCCCGGGCGCTTCACCGAGGCCGAACTGGCCGGCCACGTGGAGGCGGACTACGCGCCGGGGCAGGCGCACTAGCGCAAACGCCATCCAGGTGGAATCACCTGGATGGCGATAATTTTGCGCTGGATCTTATAGTTAGCGCACTCGCTCATCGCCAAACCAGTACCCACTTTGGCGGCGGGTGCGCTAGCGGAGACGGAGCGCCGGCGCTCCGGGCTACTTGACCAGTACGCAGCCGTAGCGGCGGCTGTAGATCGCTTCGGCTAGGAAGGGGCCGAGGGTCACGCTTACCTTCGCCCGCTGCGGCAGGGCGTGGCGGTCGACGGCGACCCTGGTGGCGTCGATCTGGGGCTTGAACTCGGCGCGGCAGGAGGTCTCCGACCGGCCGGTGAGAAAGAGGCACGAGCAGAACTGCTTGGCGACATAGGCCGCGCCGATCTTCACCACCGCGGGGCTCGGCGGACCAGGCGGCGGCGCATCGGCCGCGCGCGCCATCGGCGTGAGCGCCAGCAAGCCGCTCGCGAACAGGTTCCCGGACCATTTGCGCCACATCGGCCTCACCCCCTAGAACCCGCCTCGTACCATCGGGGGGTAATGCCATGAAGCGCCGCGACTTCAACATCGGACTTGCCGCCGCCGGACTTGGGGCCACCCTGGCCGCGGCGCCGTTCGCGGCGCGGGCCGACGTGAGGTGGGAGACGCCCGGCGCCGGTCTCGACACCTCCGCGCTGGACGCGGCCTGGGCGCGCGCGGCCTCCGGCGCCATTGCCGCGCTCGGCCAGACGGACGCCTTCCTCATCCTCCGCGATGGCGCCCTGCTCTACGAGCGCTACGGCCCGGACGGCGGCCAGGACGTGCGCCACGTCTCCTGGTCGATGGCCAAGTCGATCACCCAGGCCCTGATCGGCATCGCGGTGGGCGATAGCGTCGTCGACATCGACCGGCCGCTCAAGACCCCGCACAGGAGCGACCCCAACCTCACCCTGCGCCACCTCATCACCCTCACCGACGGCCTCGCCTGGGACGAGGGCGACTATGACCCGGCCCGGTCCGACGCCGCCCGCATGCTCTACGGCGAGGGTCGGTTCGACGGCGCCGCCTATGTCGCCGCCAAGCCCCAGGAGATCCCGCCCGGAACCCGGTGGCGCTATTCCACCGGCGCGTTCCACCTGGCCGCGGCCGAGCTCCAGGCCAATCTCTTCCCCCGTGCGAAGACCCCCGAGCGGCGCCGCGCCGCCATGGCCGACTGGATGGGGCGGCGCCTGTTCGACCCCATCGGCATGACCTCCGCCGTCCCCGAGTTCGACGCCGCCGGGACCTTCGTCGGCGGCTCCCTGCTCTACGCAACCGCCCGCGACTTCGCCCGCTTCGGCGAGCTCTACCGCAACCAGGGCATCTGGGACCACCGGCAGGTCCTGCCCGAAGGGTGGGTGGCCTTCGCACGCCGACGCACCCTGCAACGAGCCTATGGCGCGGGCTGGTGGGTGGAGGCCAGGGCCGGCAACGACGAGCCCTCGCTGCTGCGCGGCGCCGGACCGATGGACGCCTTCTCCGCCCAGGGCCACAACGGCCAGGTGATCCTGGTCGTCCCCTCCAAGGGCGCGGTGCTGGTGCGCCTGGGCCTTATGGACGACGGGGCGAAGGCCTGGGAGGCCCTTGGGCGGTGGCTGGTTCCGGTGGTCAATGCGTTGCCGGATCGGACCGCGCCGGGAGCGTGAGGGGCGGGGCGGGCCACCTCGCCTGACTGTCGATCTCGCGTGCGCCGCGCCGGCGAACTATGGTGTGCGAATGACCAGCGCAGACACCCGCCCGGCGCCTGAGCTCGATCCCGACGATCCGTACGCGCGCGGGCCGCAGATCTTCCCGCGCCTGAGCGAGGAGATGGCCGGGCGGGTGCGGAGCTACGGCTCCGAGGAGTCCGTGGCGGACGGAACGCTGCTGTTCGAGCAAGGCCAGCGCGGCGTCGACTTCTTCCTTGTGCTGGACGGATCGATCGAGATCTTCGACCTCGACGCGCACGGCCTGCCTCACGTGATCACGACCCACGGGGAGCGGCAGTTCACCGGCGAGATGGACCTGTTCAACGACCGCCAGAACCTGGTCTCCGGCCGCGCGCGCGGCGACAGTCGGGTGGTCCGCGTGAAGCGGGCCGATTTCCGCCGCCTGGTCGCAAGCGAGCCGGACATCGGCGAGATCATCATGCGCGCCTTCATCCTGCGGCGGGTCGGCATCATCCGCCACGCCGATGGCGGCGTCGTGCTGATCGGCGCCGGTCATACCGCGGACACCCAGCGGCTTGACCGGTTCATGATCCGCAACGGCTACCCCCACCGCCTGCTCGATACGGAGGCGGACCCGGACGCCGACGGGTTCCTGGCCTGCTTCGAGCTGAAACCCGAGCAGCTCCCGGTGCTGATCCTGCACGGCGGGAAGGTTCTCAGGAACCCCGGCAACGCCGAGCTGGCGGACGCGCTCGGCCTCACCGAGTCCCTCGATCCGGAGGCCGTCTGGGACGTGGCGGTGGTGGGCGCGGGGCCCGCCGGGCTGGCGGCGGCGGTGTACGCGGCCTCCGAGGGCCTATCGACCCTCGTCGTCGAGATCACGGCGCCAGGCGGTCAGGCGGGCACGTCCTCGAAGATAGAGAACTATCTGGGCTTCCCGACTGGGATCTCCGGCCAGGCGCTCGCCGGCCGCGCCCAGGCGCAGGCGCAGAAGTTCGGAGCGAAGCTCGCCGTCGCGCGCGGGGTGACGGCGTTGAAGTGCGGCGAGCACCCGTACCGGCTGGAGATCGAGGGAGGCCGGGCGGTCAGGGCCTGCGCAGTCGTGGTCGCGACGGGCGCGCGCTACCGCAAGCTCGATCTGGAGAACTACGCGAAATACGAGGGCCAGGGCGTCCACTACGCGGCCACTGCCATGGAGGCCCGCCTCTGCGCCGGCGAGGAGGTGGCCGTCGTGGGGGGCGGCAACTCGGCCGGGCAGGCGACGATGTTCCTGTCGCGCACCGTCCGTCACATCCATGTCCTCATCCGGGGCGCGGGGCTGGCCGCCACGATGAGCGACTACCTGGTCCGGCGGATCCAGACGTCGCCCAGGATCACCGTGCATCCGTTCACCGAGGTCACGGCGCTGGAGGGCGATGCCCTGCTGCGGCAGGTGACCTGGACCAACCGCAGGAGCGGAGAGAGCGCCACACGCCCGATCGCCAACCTGTTCGTGATGATCGGGGCCGAGCCCAACACCGAATGGCTGGAGGGCTGCCTGCCGCTCGACGACAGGGGCTTCGTGGTGACCGGGCGCGACGGGACCGGCCAAGCGCTCGCCTCGCCCTTCGCCACGACCAGGCCGGGCGTCTTCGCGGTCGGCGACGTGCGCGCCGGTTCGGTCAAGCGCGTGGCCTCGGGAGTAGGCGAAGGCTCGGTCGTGGTCCAGGCCATTCACCAGTTCCTCAACCCCGGCGTGGCCTGAAGGCCTCGCCTTCCCGCCCGAACGCCGCCAGGCCAAGGCCGGGCTCCCGGCCTCTGCGTGGTCGAACCTGTTCCGGGAAAGGCTGTCGCCCCTCACCCCATCGGGTACATGATCTCCTTCGTCACTGCGTCGATCGCCTTCAGCACGTCGTCGCTCAGGGTCAGGTCGGCGGCGGCAAAGATGTCGTCCAGCTGGTCTTCGCGGGTGGCCCCGACGATCGTCGAGGCGACGAAGTCGTGCTGCTTGCTCCAGGCGGTGGCGAGGGTGACGACGCTCATCCCCGCCTCGGCGGCGATGGCCTGGAAGCGCTTTGTGGAGGCGATCGTCTTGTCGTTGATGAAGCGCCGGGCCATCGTCGCCTGGCGGCCGCCCAGCTTCATGTAGGCCGAGAACCGCGCGCCCTCCGGCGTCGCCCCAGACGACATCGCCGGCTTTGGCCGACCAGTCCTACGGCCTCGTCTGCGCCGCCATGACCCGCAAGCAGCGCGCCGAGTTGCAAGCCCTCTCCTGAGGGCGCAAGCTGGCCCTCGGGGAGAGACCGGGAGACTTCCAGATGCACGTAGGCATGGCGCTCATCTTCCAGGGCCGTCACGACGGCGTCACCGACCGCGAGGTCTACGCCCGCGAGCTGGCCATGGGCGACCTCGCCGAGCCGCTCGGCTTCGAGTCGATCTGGGGCGTCGAGCACCACTTCACCGACTACACGATGTGCCCCGACGTGCTGCAGTACCTGACCTGGTTCGCCGCGCGCACAAAGACCGTGCAGCTGGGCTCGATGGTCGTGGTGCTGCCCTGGCACGACCCGATGCGGGTCGCCGAGCAGGTGTCCATGCTGGACCACATGTCCAACGGACGCTTCATCCTTGGCCTCGGCCGGGGCCTCGGACGGGTGGAGTTCGAAGGCTTCGGCAGGGACCAGGAGCAGAGCCGGCAATACTTCGTCGAGGCGGCCCAGATGATCCTGGAGGGCCTGGAGACCGGGACCTGCGAATTCGACGGGCAGCTCGTCAAACAGGCCCGCCGGGACATCCGGCCCCGGCCGTTCAAGAGCTTCCGCGGCCGCACCTACGCGGCGGCGGTGTCGCCGGAATCCTCCGCGATCATGGCCAAGCTCGGCATCGGCCTCCTGATCATCCCGCAGAAGCCCTGGGAGGCAGTGGAGAAGGAGCTTTCCGACTACCGGCGCATCTACCGCGAGACGATGAACGCCGAGGCCCCGGCGCCGATCAACGCCGGATGGGTCATCTGCGACGAGGACGAGGGCCGGGCGCGCGACATGGCCGTCAGGCACATCGGCGGCTACTGGCAGTCGGTGGTGCGCCACTACGAGCTGAAGGGCACGCACCTGCAGACCATGAAGGGCTACGAGGCCTACGCGCCGATGCAGGCGGCCATGAACCAGCCGGGCGGCGTCGACGCCATGGTCGAATTCTTCCTCGGCCTGCAGATCTGGGGCACGCCG
>JAQGIW010000237.1 GCA_028290905.1 Caulobacteraceae bacterium
CTTCTCCACCCCCATCCTGGCCAGCGTCGACTCCAGCTGGCAGATCCAGGGCGGGGCGCCGGCGCTGCAGGTCGGAACCGGGCAGAGCGCCACCGCCTTCGCCCATGCGATGGCCTCGATGGGCGCCGCGCACAGTTCCAGCGCGGCGGTCGCCTCGACGACCCCGGCCACCCCCCAACCCCTGATCGCCGTGACCGGACACGCACCGTCGGGCCTTACCGCCTCGGCTTGATTCCCGGCCGGCGGCGCCGCTCCGCCGGAAAGCGCGCTGAATCGCCGGTTCACGCTCCCGACCTCCGACCGCGCTTCCCCTGCCTGCCGCCATCGGCGATGGTGGGCAGGAACACATGACGAACGCGATTCGCATTCTGGGGCTCGATCCGGGGCTGCGGCGCACCGGCTGGGGCGTTGTGGCCGTGGACGGGTCGCGGCTGGTTCACATCGCCCATGGGGTGATCGCGCCGGACGACAGCTTGCCCCTGGCCGGGCGGCTGCTGGCCCTGTTCGAGGGCGTCACCGCGATCATCGACCTGCACGCCCCCCATGAAGCGGCCGTGGAGGAGACCTTCATGACCGCCAACGGCGCCTCGACCCTCAAGCTCGGCCACGCCCGCGCCGCGGTGATGATCGCCCCGGCCCGCGCCGGGCTCATCGTGGCCGAATACGCTGCCAAGGTGGTCAAGAAGGCGGTGGTCGGCACCGGCGGGGCCGACAAGGGGCAGGTCGCCTTCATGATCGCCCGCCTGCTCCCCGCCGCCGGCGCGCCGACGGCCGACGCCGCCGACGCCCTGGCCGTCGCCATCGCCCACGCCCACGCCCGCACGGCCCACCGGCGGCTGGAGACGGCGCGATGATCGGCCGCCTGCGGGGCGTCGTCGCCGAGGTCGGCGAGGAGGACGCGCTGATCGACGTCGGAGGCGTGGGTTATGTCGTGCGCTGCGGCGCGCGAACCTTGAGCCGGCTGCCGGCTCCGGGCGACGAGGCTCTCCTGCATGTGGAGTCCCACTGGTCGGAGGCGGCCGGGACGCGCCTCTACGGATTCATCACCCGCGAGGAGCGCCGCGCCTTCGTCATGCTCCAGGCCATCCAGGGCGTGGGCCCCAAGGCGGCCCTGGGGGTGCTCGACGTGCTCTCGCCGCAGGAGCTGGCGGGCGCCGTGGTGCGGGAGGACAAGGCCGCCGTCGCCCGCGCCAACGGCGTCGGGCCCAAGCTCGCCCTGCGCATCATCGTCGAACTGCGCGACAAGCCGATCGCCGAGGGCCTGGTCGCCGCGGCCCACGCCGGGCCGTCTGCCGGCGCTGCCCCCGCCCCGACCCCCTCCGGCGACGCCGTCGCCGCCCTCATGGGCCTGGGCGTCGCCGAGATCGCCGCCCGCCGCGTCGTCGACCAGGCCCTGATCCGCCTGGGCGAGACCGCCCCCGAGGCGGCCCTGATCAAGGCCGCCCTGCAGGAACTGGGCCGGTGACCCGGCTGGTCTCGGGCGAGCCCGCGCCCTTCGAGCCGGCCGACCGGGCACTGCGCCCCCAGACCCTGGCCGAGTTCGTCGGGCAGGAGCAGTCCAAGGCCAATTTGCGCGTCTTCATCGACGCTGCGCGGGCCCGGGGCGAGGCGCTCGACCATGTGCTGCTGTTCGGTCCGCCGGGGCTCGGGAAGACCACCCTCGCCCAGATCGTCGCCCGCGAGCTGGGGGTGAACTTCCGCGCCACCTCCGGTCCGGTGCTGGCCAAGGCCGGCGACCTCGCGGCCATCCTCACCAACCTCGAACCAAACGACGTCCTCTTCATCGACGAGATCCACCGGCTGGCGGCCAACGTCGAGGAGATCCTCTACCCGGCCATGGAGGACCACGCCCTGGACCTCGTCATCGGCGAAGGGCCTTCGGCGCGCTCGATCCGCATCGACCTCGCCCCCTTCACCCTGGTGGCCGCCACCACCCGCGCCGGCCTGCTGGCGACGCCCCTGCGCGACCGCTTCGGCATCCCGATCCGGCTCGACTTCTACACCCCCGAGGAGTTGCAGCGGGTGCTGAGGCAAGCGGGACGGAAGCTGGGGCTGGAGCTCGCCGACGACGGCGCGGCCGAGATCGCGGCGCGGGCCCGCGGGACGCCCCGGGTGGCCGGCCGGCTGCTGCGCCGGGTCCGCGATTTCGCCGCCGCCGAGGAAGCCCCCGTCATCGACCGGCACTGCGCCGCCCGTGGCCTCGCCCGCCTCGAGGTGGACGCCGCCGGCCTCGACGCCCTCGACCGCCGTTACCTCACCGCCCTCATCGAGAACTACGGCGGCGGGCCGGCGGGGGTGGAGACCCTGGCCTACGCCATCGCCGAGGCGCGGGATTCCGTTGAGGACGTCATCGAGCCCTTCCTCATGCAGCAGGGCTATATCCAGCGCACGCCGCGCGGGCGCCTCGCCTGCGCCAAGGCCTGGCTGCACCTGGGCCTCACGGCGCCCGCAGCCCCGCCGGTCCAGCCCACTCTCTTCGAGGACGAGGGACCCTGATGAGCGAGGCGCCCTCCGCTGGCTGGTTCGAAGGCCGCGAGCACCGGCTGGCCGTGCGGGTATACTACGAGGACACCGACTTCACCGGCGTCGTCTACCACGCCAACTACCTGCGCTTCTTCGAGCGCGGCCGGTCGGACTACCTGCGCCTGGCGGGGATCAGCCACGCGGCCCTGCTGGAGCGGCCCGATCCCGGCGCATTCGTGATCACCCGCATCGCCGTCGACTTCCGCAAGGCCGCCCGCATCGACGACGCCCTCATCGTGCGCACCACCTACGACACCGTCCGGGGGCCGCGCATGTGGATCACCCAGTCGATCACCCGCGGCGAGGAAGTGATCGCGACGGCCGAAGTCGAGGCCGCCTGCATCCGCCCGGACGGCCGCCCGCGCCGGCCGCCGCCGGAGCTTTTGCACTCCCTTAACCCCCTGCTGCTACCTGAACCCCGGTCATAGTTTCACCACCCCTCCGCGCGATGGGCGGCGCGCCCGAACCCATGCAAAGAACAGCGTCTGAGGATTTCGGTACGAAATCATCAGACGCCAGCGAAGGACCAGGATGGATCCCGCCGCCACCCTCACCCCCGAGAGCTTTTCGCCCCTGCATCTCTTCCTCCACGCCGACTGGGTGGTGAAGGGCGTGCTGGTCGGTCTCCTGCTGGCGTCCCTGTGGTCGTGGGCGGTGATCATCGACAAGGCCTTCCGCTTCGCCGCCCTGGACCGTGAGGCCGACCGCTTCGAGGACAAGGTGGTCTCCGGCCGCCCGCTCGAGGACGTCGCGGCCGAGGCCGGCGAGGCGCCGCGCCACGCCCTGCCCCGCATGCTCCAGGCCGCCCTGCGCGAGTGGCGAGGAGCGCGGGAGAAGGGCCTGCTGACCGCAGGCCATGAGGACGCCCAGGCCGTCTTCCTCGTCCAGCGGATCGACCGGGTGCTCGATTCGGCCGTCGCCCGCGAGAGCCAGCGGGTCGAGGAGGGGTTGGGGAGCCTGGCGATCGTCGCCACCGCCTCACCGTTCATCGGCCTGTTCGGCACCGTGTGGGGGATCATGACCGCGTTCCAGTCGATCGCCATCCAGAAGAATACCAACCTATCCGTGGTCGCCCCGTCGATCGCCCAGGCCCTGTTCGCCACTGCCGTGGGTCTCGCCGCGGCCATCCCGGCCTACATCGCCTACAACAAGTTCTCCACCGACGCCGGCAAGTTCTCGGCCCGCCTCGAGGGCTTCGCCGACGACCTCGTGACATCGATCCAGCGCCGTCTCGCCGAGCGCAAATAGTCGCATGGCCCAATAACGCATGGCTTTGGGAGCTCACGACGCCTTCGCCGCCGGCCGCCGGCGCGGCCGCGCACGCCGGGGCCGCCGCGGAGCCCTGTCGGAGATCAACGTCACCCCGCTCGTGGACGTGATGCTGGTGCTGCTGATCATCTTCATGGTCTCGGCCCCACTGCTGACCGTTGGCGTGCCGCTCGAACTGCCGAAGACAGAGGCATCGGCGGTTCAGGACCAGCAGCAGCCACTCACCGTCTCGGTGCGCGCCGACGGGCGGATCTTCATCAACCAGACCGAAACTCCGTTCGGGTCCCTGTCGGCGACCCTGCGCCAGATGGCGGGCGACGCCTACGCCAAGCCGATCTATGTCCGCGCCGACGGCCGCGCCTCCTATGCCACGGTCGCCCAGGTGATGGCCGCCCTGTCCCAGTCCGGCTTCTCCAGCATCGACCTGATCACCGACACCGGCGGTCCGTCCTCGGGCTCCGCCTCGCCACCCCGGAACCTGGCCCAGACGGGAGCGCCGGCGTCACGGCCATGACGCCTACCGCGGATCGGCGGCGCGAGTCCCTGACCCCCGCGTTCGTGGCGGCGGTGGCCCTGCACCTGGGCGTCGCCCTGATCGCCCTCTACGCGCCGCGTCCGCCGATGGGCCCGCTGGGGACGGCGGTGCCGATCACCGTCGTCGCCCGCGGCCCGACCACCGACTCACGTCCCGCCGAGGCGGCGCCGGTGACGCAGGCCGCCCAGACCGAAAGCCCGGTCCCGCAGGCCAAGGCCCCGGCCCCACCGCCGACCCCCGCACCCATGCCGGCGCCGCCCACGCCAAAGACGCCGCCGGTGAAGGAGGTCAAGCCCGCGCCGGAGCCCAAACCCACGCCCGCTCCGCAAAAGGCGCAACCGAAGCC
>JAQGIW010000240.1 GCA_028290905.1 Caulobacteraceae bacterium
CGAATCCCGCACGTGGAAAGCCCCAAGGCCAAGCGCATCGAGGTCCGCTTCCCCGACCCCATGGGCAACCCCTACCTCACCTTCACCGCCCTCTTGATGGCCGGCCTCGACGGCATCGAGAACAAGATCGATCCCGGCGCGCCCGCCGACAAGAACCTCTACGACCTGCCGCCGCGCGAGCAGAAGAAGGTGCCGGAAGTCTGCGGCTCCCTGAAGGAAGCCCTGGACAACCTCGACAAGGACCGCGCCTTCCTCAAGAAGGGCGGCGTCATGGATGACGACTTCATCGACAGCTACATCGAGCTGAAGATGGAAGAGGTCATGCGCCTGGCCCTCCACCCCCACCCGGTGGAATTCGACATGTACTTCAAGTGCTAAGGTAGGCTCGGACGCTCGCCCCCTCCGCCACGCCGCGGCGTGACGGAGGGGGCGTTCCCTGCTCTAAGGTGGGGCGATGACGATCCGGCCGCCGCGCCAGCCCTCCGCCCGCGTGATCAAGACCAACTTCGGTCTGGAGTTCGCGAAGATCGGTGGGAGCCGATACGACCTTTCCGACCCCTATCACCTCGCCCTGACCGTGCGCTGGCCGACCTTCGTGCTGGGCGCGTTCGTCCTCTACGGAGTGATCAATCTCATCTTCGCGGCCCTCTACCTGGCCCACCCCGGTTGCATCGCCAACGCGCGCCCGGGCTCGATCGGGGACGCCTTCTTCTTCAGCATCGAGACCCTGGCCACGGTCGGCTATGGCGTGATGGCGCCCGCCAACCTCTACGGCCACATGGTGTCGTCGGCCGAGATCATCACCGGCATGGCCTTCACCGCCATCATGACCGGCCTAGTCTTCGTGCGCTTCTCCAAGGCCAAGGCCAAGATCGTTTATTCCGACGTGGCCGTGATCACCCGCCACAACGGCCGCCCCACCCTGATGTTCCGGATCGGCAACGCCCGCGCCTCGGTCATGACCCAGGTGCATGTGGAGGTGAACGCCCTGGTCAAGGAAACCACCGCCGAAGGAGGACAATACCGGCGACTTCAGGAGCTGCCGCTGGCCCGCTCGTCCATTCCGGTGTTTCCTATGGTGCTTCTCCTGATGCACGAGATCGACGAACACAGCCCGCTCGCCGGGCTGGACGGCCAAGCCCTCGTCCAGACCGAGATGACGATCATCCTCAGCCTCGAAGCCCGTGATCCGCAGCTGGCGGCCATGGTCTACGACATGAAGGCCTACTTCGCCCGCGACATCCGCCCAGGCATGCGCTTCGTCGACACCATCTCCCAGCGTGACGGCCGCACGTTGGCCGATCTGCGCCGAATCAGCCTCGTCGAGACCGACGAGGTCCACGTCATGCCCTGAGAGTCCTGCGGTAACCCGAACATTGCGGCCCGAAGCGGTGGGAAGGGCGCCTGCCACCTGTACGCCGCGGGCAAGAACGTCACATGCGGCGCGTGCTCAACCGCCCCGCGGAAGTTTGGTGTGTGCCACTCGACCATGTGGGTGGTGTGGCGGGCGCCGGCGTTCGCAGCCGCGGCTGATCACAGCTCGTCTACCATGGCGAGATAAGCGGCCAGCGCGTCATCGAACTCCATTTGAAAACGTGGCTTGTCGGCATCGTTGGCGTTGTTGAGACGTTCCTCGGTCTGAATGAGGCGCGCCAGCGCGGTTCTCCACATTGGATAGATTGGATCGTCGTCCACTGTGCTCATAAGTCCCTCGCGATCTTGGTCGTTTCGGCGCTTCTTCGTTGTTCCGCCGATCTTGCGAACGCGCTCAGCAATGGCGTCGGTTGTCGCGAAGATCTGTCAGCCTGCTCATCAAGCAGTAGATGATAATCTCTAAACTGCGGCCCAGATTCGTACTAATGGAAATTCTTGGTCTTGACATAGAGCGCGAACGTGTCCGCAAGCAATACGTAGAGCGCCTGCGATAGGTCTTTGATTGCGTTCGATTCCAACTCGGTGGGTGTGGCTAGCGCGGCAGTCATGCCGATGCTTCGACTTTGAGCGGTCATTGCTGGAGGGACGCTTCTCGTCGTCTGCGGCTGTGAGGGCTTCAGCCTAGGCTCGGATCCGCGGGGAGACCTTGGAGCGTTCCTGAGATTTGATGAGAAAGGTCTGAGCGTCACCCCTCGGACCCTCGCCACGGACAACTGCGACACTCGCCGTGCTCGGAGCCTGCAGGCCGGTGGTCTGGGCGGTGACCACATCCAGATGGCTGACAGTCGATTTCCCACGCCTCATGTCAGTTCGAAATACTCCAGCGTACCCTCCCCCTCGTAGGCTGATTGCCCCGCTAACCTGAGGGTCGTCGGGCTCACAGAGCACGCGTACAAAGGCTTTTTCGACATGATCGCGGCGGCCATCCTGATTACGGGCGATCGGGTCGAAAGAAGATCGACGGACGTCAGAAGGCGATCCGAAATCCTGAAATCGGCCCGAGTTCCGTTTGCGGCGGCAGCGTCGCCTTCCGGAAAAGAGGCCGCTTCGCAGTCATGGCCCTCTCGGGCAGCGCGCATCGACTTGCGACGCGCCGCAGCGAAGGCGATAAGGCGTGGCGTCCGATCCGTGACGGCGACTTCGGAGCTCCGCCATTTGAGATGACGGGCGACTGGCCATCCCAGTTGCGGCGCATCGCTGCGGAATGCCTCTTCGGGGGCGTCGTTCTCGCGGTGTTGATTTTCGCTGGCTTCCGGCTCGGCCTCGGCGTGGCGGCCACCGGTTTCATCTGTTTGACCGCGCTGGTGTTGCTGTCCCTAAGGGGCAGCTTGACGTCTTCGGTCCTGCTGTCGGCGGCAGCCGTCGCAGCGTTGGCGTACATCTTCTCGAAACCGATAGTCGTCGACCTGAAGGCCTATATTACGAGAGATGTCGCGCTCGCTATCGCCTTCCCCCTCACGACGCTGATCGTGACATGGCTGGTGAAGGGCGTTCGCAAGCGGGCCGCGGCGCTGAGCGAAAGCGAGCACCACTGGAGGGCGATCTTCGAGCAAACCCCCACTATGTACTTCCTGATCGACGCCAATGGGACAGTGCAATCGGTGAATGGGTTTGGCGCCGCACAACTGGGCTACGCGGTGAGCGAGCTCGCCGGTCAACCCGTGATGGGCATATTCCTTGAAGCGGACCGATCGCTGGTTCAGGACAATCTCACGCTGTGCGCTCAGACGCCCGGACAGTCGCGGGTCTGGGAAGCTCGCAAGATTCACAAGGACGGCGCCGTCCTCTGGGCGCGCGTGAACGCCAAGTTTGTGCGCTGGGGCGCCAGCGAGCCAATCTTCCTGGTCTCGAGCGAAGACATCACACAGCGCAAGGAGGCGGAAGAGGCGGTGCGTCGCAGTGAAGCCTATCTGCAAGAGGCTCAGAGACTTGGTCACATCGGAAGCTGGGCGCAGGATTTATCCACGGGCGTGATGACGGCGTCGCCCGAAATGGTCCGCATCTTTGGCCGCGACCCCGCGAAAGACCTGCTGAACGTTACGCTGACGCGCGAGAGCGTCCATCCCGACGATCAGGCCTTCACCAACCAGGTCGTGGAACGCGGCGCCAAGTCAGGAGCCGACTTCGAGTTCGAGCACCGGATTGTCCGCCCGGATGGAACCATAAGGCACGTCCACAGCGTGGCCCACCCGGTGTTCGGGGAGGGCGGAGCGCTCGTCGAGTACACGGGCACGGTGATGGACGTGACGGATCACAAGCAGTCGGAAGAAGCGCTTCGCCAAGCCTACACCGACCTCGCCCGCGTCAACCGGATCACCACCATCGGAGAACTGACAGCGTCCCTGGCGCACGAAGTGAACCAGCCGATCGCCGCCGCCGTCGCCAACGCCAATGCTTGTTTGCGCTGGCTCGCCGCCGACACGCCCGACCTGGAGGAGGTTCGCGCGGCCGCCGAGGCGATCGTGAGAAACGGCGCGCGCGCCGCGGAGATCATCGGCCGGACGCGCCGGTTGTTCGAGAAAGGCGCGCCGCAACGAGAGCCGCTCGAGATCGATGACGTCGTCCGGGAGACGGTGCTGCTGCTGGGCAGCGAGGCCTCCCGTTATGCGGTCTCGATCCGCACCTTCCTGGCGGCGGGCGCCCCAGAGTTAGTGGCGGACCGCGTGCAGTTGCAGCAGGTGTTGATGAACCTCATTCTGAACGGCATCGAGGCGATGAGAGAGGTGGAGGGGCGCCGGGAGATAGCGATCAGATCACAGATCGCCGACGACAAGCAGATCATGGTGTCGGTCAGCGACACCGGCGTTGGGCTGCCCCCCGAGCAGGCGGAGCGGCTCTTCGACACCTTCTTTACGACCAAACCTAACGGAACCGGCATGGGTCTGTCGATCAGCCGGTCGATCATCTCTGCGCACGGCGGAAAGCTCTGGGCGGAGCCGAACGAGCCCCGCGGCGCGGTCTTCCGGTTCACCTTGCCGACCGCGGCCATCTAGCGCAGTCGCCCGCTGAGATGAATCGAATGTGATCGCAGGGGGGATTCTCGCGAGTGGCTG
>JAQGIW010000277.1 GCA_028290905.1 Caulobacteraceae bacterium
CCACATTTACAATAAACGGTATGATTTGTATCTAAAAAAGAAGAAAGCTATGATGAGCGCAAGTAAGCCGACTGCGTGGATGAACGCGTCGCAGCGGTGACACAAGAGAGGAGACGGAAGTGACTGATGGTGCGACCAGCGGAATAAGCGCAGTGAACAAGCCGGACAAGATGGTCGCGGTACGGGATGTGTTCGGCGTCGATTCCGACCTGATGGTGCCCGCCTTCAGCGAACCCGACGACCACGTTCCGGAAATCGATGCGGTTTATCGCTTCAACCAGGAAGTGACGACCGCGATCCTCGCCGGCTTTGCCCGCAACCGCCGGGTCATGGTGCAGGGGCTGCACGGCACGGGCAAGTCGACGCATATCGAACAGGTAGCGGCCCGGCTCAACTGGCCGTGCGTGCGCATCAATCTGGACGGTCATATCAGCCGCCTCGATCTGGTGGGAAAAGATGCGATCGTCGTGCGCGACGACATGCAGGTGACGGAGTTCCAGGAAGGCATCGTGCCGTGGGCGCTGCAGCGGCCCGTGGCGCTGATCTTCGACGAGTACGACGCCGGCCGGCCCGACGTGATGTTCGTCATCCAGCGGGTGCTGGAGGCCCAGGGCAAACTGACCCTGCTCGACCAGAACCGCGTGATCCGGCCCAACAAGTACTTCCGCCTGTTCTCGACCACCAACACCATCGGCCTGGGCGACACCACGGGGCTCTACCACGGCACCCAGCAGATCAATCAGGGCCAGATGGACCGCTGGTCGATCGTAGCCACCCTCAACTACCTGGCCCATGACGTGGAGGCCGAGATCGTGCTGGCCAAGGCGCCCAACTACGGCAAGACCGCCGAGGGCCGGCGCACGATCGCCGCCATGGTGCGGGTCGCCGACATGACCCGCAACGCCTTCATGAATGGCGACATCTCCACGGTGATGAGCCCGCGCACGGTGATCACCTGGGCCCAGAACGCCGAGATCTTCGCCGGCGACCTGGGGCTCGCGTTCCGGATGACGTTCCTGAACAAGTGCGACGAGCTGGAACGTCCGACGGTGGCGGAGTTCTACCAGCGCGCCTTCGGGACCGACCTGCCGGAAGCCGCCGCGCGGGTGAAGGTGGCCTGACACACATCGTCGGCGTAGACCTCGCCATGGGCGATCTCGCGGACGTCGTCCGCCCGGAAGGCGCCGCCCGGGTCGCCAAGTCCAGGTAGGCGTCCGCGCCGGTGAAGATCCTTCTCATCGGCAAGCGCGCCAGCATCACCCATTGGCTGGAGGACGCCGGGGCGGCGTTCCGCGCCGAGGGCCACGCCGTCAAGGTGGCGCTCGTCCGGCGGCCGTGGCTGAACGCCCAGGTCGAGGCGGCCTTCATCGAACCGCTGGCCCACGCCATGGCCAAGACGGCGGCGCGGTTCGCGCCCGACCTGATCCTGGCGCTCGGCGGGTACCATTCGCCGGCGCCATTCCTGCGCCGCCTCGCCGCCCTGCCCGGTCGCCCGCCCCTGGCCGGGTGGGTGGGAGACATCTTCGATGACACCGCCCGCGAGACCGCGGCGCTGTACGATCTTGTCGCCTACACCGACAGCGGCCTGCTGGAGCGCCACGCCACCCTGGGCTTCACCTCGCGGGCGATCTTCCTGCCCCACGCCGCCAACCTCGCCGCCGCCCCGTCGCCGGCTGTCCGAGCGCCCCGAATGGTGTTCGTCGCCAACGCCACGCCGGGGAGACGCGCGGCCGTCGAGGCCATCGCCGCGCCGATCGAGGTCTATGGACCAGGCTGGGTCCGGACGCCGCCCCACGACATGCACCCCGGCCGACTGCCGCACGCCGCGGTCGCCGGGCTCTATGCCCGCCACCTGGCGGCGCTGAACGTGCGCAACGAGCGCAATGTGCTCGTCGGCCTCAACCAGCGCAGCTTCGATCCCTGCCTGTCAGCGACGCCGCTGGTCACCGACGACCACGGGGACCTGGAGCGCTGCTTCGATCCGGGTTCGGAGGTTCTGGTCTGGCGGGACGTCGGCGAACTCAACGCCGCCTACGACCGCCTGCGGCGTTTTCCCGATGTTGCCGCCCGCATCGGCGAAGCGGGCCGCCGCCGGGTGCTGGCCGAACACGGTTACGCCCACCGCCTGGCGACGCTGCGAGCGGCGCTTTGAAACAAGAAAGAAATTTACTGGTGAACCTTTCTTGCTTGCTTAGCGGGCGGCCGATCGCTCAGGTCGCCTGCTTGCGCGCTCCGCCCAGGAAGTCGCCCGCGGTGAAGCTCTCCGGCGCGGGCACCTCCACGATCGGGTCGGGACGGTTGTCGTATTCCAGGCGCAGGGCCCGGGAGATCACCGCGTGCATGTCGTAGAGGCAGGTGATGTAGGTGAACTCGAAGATCTGCTCGTCGCTCCAGAAGGTCCTCAGCTTGTCGAACACTGCGTCGGGAACCCGGCCGCCGGCGCCCGAGAGGCAGTCGGCATAGGCGAGCACAGCCCGCTCCTGGTCGTCGAACACGTCCGACACGGTCCAATAGGGGACGGCGGCGATCTTCTCCTCGGAAACCCGCAGGCCGCGCAGCGACTTGCAGTGCTGCGAGAACACGAACTGGCTGCCGCGCACCCATCCGGCGCGAGTCTGGCCGAGTTCACGCAGGACCGGGTCGATCTTGCGGTCCGGATGCCGATAGACCGCGAAGCCGTCCACCGCATGCTGCAGGATGTCGGGCGCCAGGGCGAATACCGTCCACCAGTCGCCCGGCGTGCCCGTCGCCGTCCCCGGTTCGGCGACCGGGTCGCGCTCGCCGAACAGCAGCTCGTACATGCGCTGGACGATCTCGGCCTTGGCTTCCGCCTTGGGGACCTGGCGAAGCACGGGCATGGGCTGATTTCCTCCGATCATTGTCTGACCGGAGGTCTAACAGCGGCGCCGGGCGCGGGGAAGCTTAGATGTCTAAGCGCTCAGAGCGCTTCCCGCTGAAGTGGCTACTGGTTCGGCGAACAGGAAGCGATTCCGCCTGATCCGAGTTTGCTTTAGGCGAAGACGCCGTAGGCCACCTGCAGGATCTCGCCGGTGTTGGTGTCGATCAGCAGAGCGTCCGGCCCATTGCGCACCCATTCATAGCCGACCGGCGGCACCTCAAGGCCGAACAGCCAGTAGTCTGAGAGGTAGTATTCCGGCGCCCAGAAGGCGCGGGGCAGGATCTCGCCGTAGCGCCAGCGCCGGTCGCTCCAGCCCTGCGGCGGATGATAGGGACCCACGTGGTAGGCGCGGCCTACCTGATAGTTGTGCCGATAGGTTCCGCGATCCGCGTTCGCCGGCCGTGAATTCCAGCCCTGAGGTTCGGCCGGCCGCTGGTAGCCGCGCGGTCCGGCGTAAGGCTCGGCCGCGCGGGGCGCCATTCGCTCGCCACCGCCGCCGTGGCCGCCATGCCCCTCCTGGGCCAGCGCCGCTCCGGCGCCGAGGGCGAACGCTCCGGCCATCATCAGCGAAAACATGACGCTCCTGGACAATCCTGTTCTCCTTCTTGCTCACCCCCCGCTGCACAACGCGGCAGCGATCAGAATGCTGCGCGGTCAGACTGGGTTCATCTGCGGGGGCGTAGTGATGCGCGTCTCGGGCCGTTTATTGCGGACAGGGTGCCAAAACCGCGCCAGGTGGAAAACACGCCGCAATCAAACTCGGCTACAGAGGAAGAACGACTACGAATGGAACGCCTGTCATGATCGCTTTTCGCGCCTCCGCCCTGGCCCTCGCGGCCGTCCTCGCCACCTCGGCCGCCGCCCGCGCCCAAACCCCGCCCCCGCCGCCGCGACAGGCCCTGGGGACCTCCACATGGGCGCCCGGCTCGCAGCTGCACCACGAAATGCGCGAGGTCGCCCGCGTGCGGGCGCTCCACGACGTGCTCAACATCCGACCGGACCAGGAACAGGCCTTCCAGGCTTTCGCCGCGTCCATGAGGCCCGGCGAGCGCGGGGAGAAATCCGAGCAGACGGATCGCGCGCCCCAGAATTCGGCGGGGATGACCACGCCCGAGCGCGTGGATGCGATGGGCAGGATGATGGACGAGCACATGAACCAGATGCGCGAGCGGTTCCAGCGTCACGCGACGGCGGTGAAAGCGCTCTATGCGGTGCTGAGCCCGGAACAGAGGCGCACGCTGGACGCGCTCCCGGAACTCACGGGGCACGGCATGGGCATGGGCATGGGCGCCCACGGGCACATGGACCACCCGGACATGGGCATGGATCATCCCGGCGCTCACGAGTAGGCGGACGCCGGTTGGAGCTTCGTGAATTCCGCTCGGCCGGCTGATCTGTTAAACTCCCGACAAACCGGCTTGCATCCGAATTCGGTCGTGGGAGTCCACGATGAGCGTGCCCCTCATCGACATGGCGCCGCTGTTCGGCGACGACGCCCCGGCTCGCCGGGAAACGGCGGCGCGAATCGCCGGCGCCTGCGAGGATGACGGCTTCTTCCAGGTGGTCGGCCACGGGGTCAGTCCGCGGACGATCGCCACGCTGGCCTTCCAGGCCTCCGCCTTCTTCGCTCTGCCGGTCTCCGAAAAGGCCAGGATCGGCATGGACCGCGGCGGCTCAGCCTGGCGGGGATGGTTTCCCCTGGGCGGGGAGCTGACTTCAGGGCGGCCCGACGACAAGGAGGGGATCTACTTCGGGGAGGAACTTCCGCCCGAAGATCCCCGCGTCGCCGCCGGCTGGCCGCTGCACGGCGCCAACCTCTGGCCGGCCGCGATCCCGGGCCTGCATCCGGCGGTAGAGGCGTATATGAGCGCCTGCGCCCGCGCCGCCGGCGCCCTGATGGAGGGGATCTCCCTCGCCCTGGGCCTCGAGCGCGACTACTTCGCGCGCGCCTACCTGACCTGCCCGACGCTGCTGTTCCGCATATTCCGTTACCCGCCGACCTCTCCGGGGGGCTGGGGCGTGGGAGAACACACCGACTATGGCCTGCTCACCCTCCTGGCGCAGGACGAGGTGGGCGGCCTGGAGGTGAAGGCCCGCTCCGGCTGGGTCGCCGCGCCGCCGATCCCCGGGGCGTTGGTGTGCAATATCGGCGACATGCTCGAGCGGCTGACCGAAGGCCGGTTCGTCTCGACGCCGCACCGGGTGGTCAATCGCGCCGCCCGCGAGCGGCTGTCCTTCCCGTTCTTCTACGACCCGGATTTCGCGGCCCAGATGACCCCCGTGCCGGCGACGGCGCGGCGACGCGCCAGCGGTCCGCGCTGGGACGGCGCGGACGTGCACGCCTATGAGGGGGCCTATGGCGACTATCTTCTTGCGAAGGTCGGCCGGGTGTTTCCGGACCTCAAGGCGGCGGCTCTCGACGCCTAAGGCGGAGCGAGAATCCAAAGCGAAGTCATCGCGCCGAAGCCTGAGCAGCGGCGAGACAAACCCGAGCGGGGCCGTCTATGGACGGCCATGACGATCGTGCTGTTTGTCGCCGCCGTCTGGGCCGGAATTCAGAACGCCCTGGCGGGCGGCGGCTCTTTCATCACCCTGCCGATCCTGATCCTCGGCGGCCTGGATGCGCGAACCGCCAACATCGCCTCGACCCTCGCCCTTTTCCCCGGCCAGGTGAGCACCGGCTGGGTGGGTCGCCGCATGGTCGGCGGCGCGGCGGGACTGTCGTTCAGGGCCCTGGTGGCGATCAGCGTCGTGGGCGGAGCAATCGGGGCGGCGCTACTGCTGCTCACCCCTTCGTCCTTCTTCGCGCGGCTGGTCCCGTGGCTGGTGCTGTTCGCCACGGGATTGTTCGCCTGGGGCAGCTTCTTTCGCCGGTCGAGCGAGCACGGGCCCCTGGGTCCGCGGCTGGCGGCGGCCCTGCAGTTTCTGATCGCGGTCTATGGCGGCTATTTCGGCGGCGGCATCGGCTTCCTGATGCTCGCCGTCCTGGCCGCCGCCGGCGTTGGCGTGCGAACGGCCGCGGCCATCAAGAACGTCCTGGCCTCGGTGATGAACGCCGGCGCGGTGGCAATCTTCCTGTTCACCCCTGGCATCCCCTGGGCGCGGGTCGGCATCGTCGCCGTGGGCGCGGTCCTGGGCGGCTACGTCGGAGCGCACCTCCTCAAGCGCGTGGACGAGCGCCTGATCCGCGGCTTCGTGGTGGTGCTGGGCGTGTGCCTGACCGTGGGGCTCTTCCTGCGCGGGACGGGCTGAGGAAAGCAGAAAAGAAAGGTCCACCACCGACACAGACGGCACAGAGATAGGGCTGGCTCTGCGCCGAAGGCGCCACAATACGAGTGTCAGCCATGGATCGCGGCTCGCCGCATGAACAACGGAACCTCTGTGCCCTCTGTGTCTCTGTGGTGAACTCTTCCTATCGCTTGAAGGCGCGGTTCAGGGCGCGGGCGCAGTCTTCCTGGAACTGGATGGCGACGGGGGCGGTGGCGACGGCGTCGAAGGCGTGGAAGGCGCCGGGGTAGACGTGCAGCTCGGTGGGCACGCCGTCGCGGATCAGGCGGGCGGCGTAGTCGATGTCCTCGTCGACGAAAAGGTCCAGGGCCCCCACGGCGATGAAGGCCGGTGGCAGGCCGGCCAGCGTCCTGGCGCGGGAAGGGGAGCAATGGGCGGGGACTTCGCCGGCCGGGTCGATGTCGCCCAGCATGGCGCTCCAGCCGAAGCGGTTGGCGCTGTGGGTCCAGGCGAACTCACCGGTGAAGCCGTTGCCGTAGGGGTCGGCGGGCGTCGCGGTGCGGTGATCGAGCATCGGGTAGATAAGGAACTGCAGGGCCACGGCCGGGCCGCCCCGGTCCCGGGTCAGCAGGCAAAGGGCCGCCGAGAGGCCGCCGCCGGCGCTCTCGCCGCCGACCACGATCCGGCTCGGGTCGATCCCCAGCTCGGCGGCGTGGGCGACCATCCAGGAGAGCCCGGCGTAGCAGTCCTCCACCGGCCCGGGAAAGGGCGCTTCCGGCGCGAGGCGATAGTCGACGCTGACCACCACGCAGTCGAAGGCGCGGGCGCGAACCTGGCTGAGCGGGGTCATCATGCCCGCATCCCCCAGGATGAAGCCGCCGCCGTGGATATGGAACAGGGC
The DNA here is from genome assembly GCA_028290905.1 of Caulobacteraceae bacterium. Lineage (GTDB taxonomy): Bacteria > Pseudomonadota > Alphaproteobacteria > Caulobacterales > Caulobacteraceae > Acaudatibacter. The sequence goes on from JAQGIW010000277.1 coordinate 7,029, forward strand.
CGGGCGGGCCGTCTTCGGTCCCGGCGGCGCATAGACATAGAGCTTGACGTCCGGGGCGCCCGCCGGCCCGGGAACGAGGTGCTCGGTGACGGTCACCTCGGCGTCGCCTTCGCCGAGGAAGCTGGCGTAGAGCTCCTTCAGCGTCTCGCGCACCGCCGGCAGGGTCTCCCTGGTGATCTCCAGCGGCGGCGCCTCGATGAAGCTCTCCAGGGCCGGATCGACCAGATGACGCGTCTTCATGATGTTCTCTCCCCGGCCCCGTTGCGGCTGGCCTTGGGCGACCTTTGTGCAAAGCCCGCCCGGCGCGTCAACCGCCAACAGCGCGCCATGGTAAGGCTCGCCGTCGCGGTCTAAGGCTGGGACCATGACCCTCGCGCCGTCCCTCATCGCCTACCTTTTCGCGGCCGGCCTGCTGACCCTGACGCCGGGCCTGGACACCGCCATGGTGCTGCGCTCGGCGACGGTGGAAGGCCGCCGGCCCGCTATCCTGGCCGCGGTGGGGATCGGCCTGGGCTGCCTGGTGTGGGGGGCCAGCGTCGCCCTGGGCCTCGGCGCCTTGCTGACGGCCTCCAGGCTGGCCTTCACCGTGCTGAAGTGGGCGGGCGCAGCCTATCTGCTCTACCTCGGCGCGCGGTTGATCCTGAGGCCCCGGCGGGCGCTGGTCCTCGACGTCGGGCCGACCCGGCGGGACGGCGGTCCGCTCGCGCCGTTGCGCCGGGGGCTGCTGACCAATTTGCTCAACCCCAAGGTCGGCGTCTTCTATGTGAGCTTCCTGCCGCAGTTCACGCCGCCGGGCGTCCCCATGGCCCCCTATGTGTTCATGCTGGCCTGCATCCATGTGGTGATGGGCCTGATCTGGTCGGGCGCCCTGATCGCCGCCACCGTCCCGATCGGCCGCTACATGGCCCGTCCCGACGTGGTGACGGTGATGGACCGCCTGACCGGCTGCGTCTTCATCGCCTTCGGCGCGAGGCTCGCCCTCTCGCGTCGCTAGCGCAAACACCATCCAGGTGGAATCATCTGGATGGTGATGATTTGCGCCAGACTCATACACTGGGGCGTTCGCTGATCGCCGAACCCGTTCCCATTTCGACGGCGAACGCCCTAGGCCCCCTCCACGGTCCAGGTCCCGTCCTGGTCGAGCTCGGGGTAGTAGCGGAAGATGCCGGTCTCGTTGAACGGCACGCGCCGGTCGGATTTGAGGTAGGCGGCGATGTTCGGCCGCGCCTCCACGGCGTCGCAGAGGCGAAACAACAGCGGACACGCCTCGGTGAATGGCGCCATGCCGCGGGGAAAGGCGTAGGTCAGGCCCGCGACCAGCTGGAAGAGCGACAGGTCCACGGTGGTCAGGGTCTCGCCGACCGCGTGCTCCGGCCCGTCCGGATTGCGCCGCAGCACCTGTTCGAAATAGCCGAGGTACTTCGGGATCCGATGGGCGATGAAGTCGGCGGCGCGCGCCTTCGCCGCCTCCTTCTGGTCCTCGTAGTAGAGGCTGCTGGCGATCGGGTGGTGGGTCTCGTGCGCCTCGGCGACCATGTCGGCGATGGTGAGCTGGAGGCCGGCCGCGAACACACGCCGCTGCTCCCCCTCCGGAGCGAGGCCCAGCCGGGGCGCCAGGTAGGCGAGGATGTTGGCCGTCTGGAAGACGATCAGATCGCCGTCCTTGAGGAAGGGCGGGGCGAAGGGCGGATACGGCTGGTCCGGATCGGTCATCGCCTTCATCAGGGCGCCGACCCCGCCGCCCTGCGCCTTGGGCAGGCGGGCGACATCGACGTAGTCGGCGCAGGCCTCCTCCAGCGCCAGCCTGACGAATTCGCCCCGGCCCTGCAGGCCTGGCCAGTAGTAGAGATGGTAGGTCATGTCGCTTCCAAAGCCTCCGTCGGTGGCGAGATGTCCGTTTCCCGTGCTAGCGCACCAGGCCCAATTGTACTTGGGAAACGACGATGATCGACAGAACCGCCCGGCGGCCGCGCGTGTTCCTGGTCAGCACGACGGACGCGGGTCCCATCGCCGCGGCGGTGGGTGGACGGATGGAAGAGGCGGCGGACGTCACCCTCTGGCGGGACCCTGGCGGCGAGGGCCAGGGGAAAGGGCCACGGGCGCCTGGGACGACCATGGCCGAGCTGCTGCGCCAGGCCCGCCTGCATGACTTCCTGGTGCTGGTCCTCGGGGCCGGCGACCTGGTCGCGCGGGGCGGGGCGCCGCGGGAGACAGTGCTCTTCGAGGCCGGCCTCCTGATCGGCGCCCTCGGCGGCGACCGAAGCCTGGTGGCGCTGGCGCCCGGCGCGGACGCCGGATCCCTCCGCCTGCCGGCCGACCTGTTCGATGGGTCCTTCGCACCGCCCTGGCTCGCGCTGGGAGACGGCGGCGAGAGCCTGGCAGGCCCGGCCGCCGCCATCGCCGAGCGGATCGGCCAGTGCTGGGCGGTCGCGCCGCCGGCCCTGCTGCCTTCGACCGGCATCGCCATCGGCTATTTCCACAACTTCGTTAAGCCGGTCTGCGACTACCTGGCGGCCGACGAGGTGACGATCGGCGACGCGCAGTTCGCGGGCCCGGACTTCGACTTCACCTTCGACATCATCATCCCGGCCACCCTCGAGGACGCCACGCCCGCAGGCCAGCAGCGGTTCTGGGCCCGCAACGCCGGCCGTCTCACCGACCGCTCGCTGAGCATCGGCCGCCGCTATCCGTTCTTCATCCGCACGGGTCCGACCGCCAATCCCCTGCGGGTGGTGGACTATCCCGCGCCGCTGGCCGCCTCGGTCGACGCCGTCGCCATGGTCCTGCGCCGGGAAGGGGACGAGTCCGAGGACACCCGCGCCCTGCTGGGCGCGCGGGAGATCGACAACTTCGAGACCACCCTCGCCGCCCTGATCGCCGCCGACCCCACGATCGCCGGCCACATCCGGATGCGGCGGCTCGGCTCCGATTCGGACCTACCGCTTGATTAGACGAAGACGCCCCAGGCTCGGGCCCGGGGCGTCGCCGCGCCGACCCTTTCCCTGGGGGGCTGTAGAAAAGGGCGCGATGCCGCCTCAACCTGACAGAACCCGAGGACGGCGCCCTGACGCATGTCAAATCTTTGCGTCGCCAACCGCTCTCTAGCCTAGCCGCCTCTAGCCGCCTCTAGCCGCCCGGGCGGAGGTGGCGGTCGAGGAAGTCGACCGTGGCCCGGTCGGAGGCCAGCCACGAGCCGTAGCGCAGGAAGCCGTGGATCTCGTTGGGCAGGACCAGCTCCTCGAACGTCGTCCCCCGGGCGTCGAGACGGCGGGCGAGGTCGATGGTCTCGTGGAACGCGACGTTGCGGTCGTCATCGCCCTGGATCAGCAGCACCGGGGACGTCCAGCGGCTGAGATCCGCCACCGGCGAGGAGCGGAACGCCACGGCCATGGCCGCGTCGCGATCGCCCTTCTCGTAGGCTGCCGGCGCCGGCGGAAGCTCGCGGGCCAGGGTGGCGGACCAGTCGTGCACCCCGTGCAAATCGACGCCGACCTTGAACACCTCCGAGTTCTTCGCCAGCGCCATGGCGGTCAAGTAGCCGCCGTAGGAGCCGCCCCAGATTCCGATCCGGGCCGGATCGACCTCCGCCATGGTCTGCAGGAAACGGCCCCCCGCCAGCACGTCCTGGTATTCCGCGGCGCCGCGGAAGCCGGCGTGGAGCGCGTGGTTGAAGGCGCGGCCGTAGCCGATCCCCAGGCGGTAGTTCACCGACAGGACCACGTAGCCGTGGCTGGCCAGGAACTGGTTCATGGCGAAGGCGTGGGTATAGTAGTCCATGTAGTGCCAGCCGAGCAGCATCTGCCGGGGCGGCCCGCCGTGCACGAAGATGACGGCAGGCCGGGCCTTGGCATGGCTCGCGCCATTCCGCTCAAGCACAGGGGGCGCCTCGAAGAGGACGGCGTGAATAGTCAGGCCATCGGGCGCCTTGAAGGTGACGGGCCGGGGCGCGACGAGGACGGCGGTCGGGTATCCCGCCGCGGCCCCGGCGGCCAGGATGCGCCGGGCGCCGCCGTCGTGGCCGACCAGTGCGACTTCAGGGGGCGCCTTGGGGCCAGCGGCGATGTAGGCGACGTGGCCGGCGTCGGCGGCGACCGGCGTCCAGTCGATCCCGTCGCCCCGGGTGAGGGTCACGGGGGCCGCGCGTTCGACGGGCACTTCGAACAGGTGGCGCCGCTCGCCGTCGTTGGCCTCGCCGCCGGTGTTGGCATCGTAGATGATGGAGCGGCCGTCGACGCTTCTGGCGACGTGCTCGACCATGAATGTCCCGGGTGTGAGCAGCAGGGCCTCGCCGCCCGCCGCCGGCACGGAATAGAGGTGCTGCCAGTTGTCGCTCTCCGCCAAGAACACCAGCCGGTCGCCGGCGGCCCAGATAAGGTTCGCCTCGCCCGCCACGTCCGGATACGATCCCTCGAGGGTCCGAGGAGACTGCCAGACGCGGTGGGCCGCCCCGCCGTCGGCGTCGGCGACCCACACCGACCAGGGATCCGGACGCTCTTCCAGGATCGGCTCGGGAGGTCCGCCCTCGCCCCGCCGCCGGGTGAAGGCGATACGGTGGCTGTCGGGTGACCAGCGCGGCTCGTCGTCGTGGCCGGTGGACGGGGCCAGGTAGACGAGCGGCCGGTCCTTGCCGGAGAAGACGCCGATGAAGCCGTGGTCGCCGCGGTTGGAGACGAAAGCCAGGCGCTCGCCGTCCGGCGACCAGGCGAGGGCGCCGTCCTTGCCGCGGTCGAAGAACAGGCGTTCCGGCTTGCCCTCCTTGCCGTCCTTCTGGCCATCAAGCGGCGCGGTCCACACCTGCTTGTCCTTGACAAAGGCGATGACGCCCTTGGCGGAGATGGCCGGGGCGTCGCCCTCGGCCACCTTGACCGGCGCCCCGCCGGCGACCTCTGCGGCCCATATGGTCACCTGGGGCTGGTCGGGCGCGGCGGCCGGATCGGGCGCGAGATTGCCCTCGGCCGGCCAGTTGGCGTCGTGGTCGCCGCCGCGCACCCAGGCCAGGCGCGCCCCGTCCGGCGAGAAGGTCAGCTGGGTAAGCTCCTGGCCGTCGTCGTCGGTATTGGCGGTGACCTGGCGCGGGACGTAGTCGGGCGCGCGAGCCACCCAGACGTTGCGCACGCCGCGCACGGTCTGGACCCAGGCGACGTCGCCGCCGTGCTCGGCGGCGACCAGGCCGCTCTGGAAGGGATAGCCGAGCACCGCCTCCAACGTGGGCATGGTCGCGGCAAGCGCGGGCGCGGCCGCCATAACGATCGTCGCCCCGAGCAGCGCTGCAACCATGTGCTTCATGAAAATCCCCGCCGACTCATCAAACTCTCAAATCGAACCACGCCCGGCGACCCGTGAACAGGCTTGCCCGGCGGCATTGCCGCACCGACATCGTTGGTGTCTAAAGCGCGCGTTCATGCGCAGGCCGCCCTCCTCAATCTTGTCCGCTCTGCCGGGGCTGTCGATGCTAGCCGCGCTGCTCTGCGGCTGCGCCGCCAAGAGGCCCCCGGCCCCCCAGACCCCCCAGGTGACCGTCGCCACGCCGCTCAGGATGAACGTCATCGACTGGGACGACTACGTCGGCCAATTCGTCGCTGTCGATTCGGTGGACGTGCGCCCGAGGGTGTCCGGCTACCTGATCAGCGTCGGCTTCAGGGACGGCGACTACGTCCGCAAGGGCCAGCGCCTCTTCACCATCGATCCCAGACCCTACGAGGCGATCCTCGACCAGGCGAAGGGGCAGCAGATCCGCGCCCAGGCGACGCTGGTCAACGCCAAGGCCCAGGCGGCCCGGGGCCAGACCCTGCTCTCGGCGCGGGCGATCAGCCAGCAAGCCTACGACGCCCTGGTCGCCGCCGAGGGCCAGGCCGCCGCCGACCTGACCTCGGCCCAGGCGACGGTGCGCGCCGCCACCCTCAACCTGACCTTCACCAACGTCACCGCGCCGATCAGCGGGCGGGTCTCCGACCGCCGGGTGGCGCCCGGCAACCTGGTCACCGCCGACACCACGGTGCTGACCAACATCGTCAACCTCGATCCGATCCGCTTCGCCTTCACCGGCTCGGAGGCCCTCTATCTGAAGTACCAGCGCGAGAACGCCGCCGGCACCCGGGCCTCCTCCCGCATCCGCCCCAACCCGGTGGAGATCCGGCTCCAGGACGAGCCGACCTACCGCTGGAAGGGGCGCATGGACTTCGTCGACAACGCGCTCGACACCGGCTCCGGCACGATCAGAGGCCGGGCGGTGGTGCCGAACCCGGACCACTTCCTCACCCCCGGCATGTTCGGCCACATGCGCCTTCTGGGCTCGGGCTCCTACTCCGCCCTGCTGATCCCCGACCGCGCCGTGGTGACCGACCAGGAGCGTCAGGTCGTCTATGTCGTCGACGCCCGCAACACCGCCCACATGAAGGCGATCGAACCCGGGCCCCTGGTCAACGGCCTTCGCGTGGTGCGCACGGGCCTCGGCCCCGACGACCACGTGGTGATCGACGGCGTGCAGCGGGCCCAGGGCGGCAAGCCGGTCAAGCCCGTCATGAGCCGCATCGCACCCGAGCCCACGCCGCCCTCACGGATCGACACCGGCCCCCCGGCCTCCACGGCGACCGCCGTCAGCGCCGCCAGCTAGGGGGGATATTCGTATGAGGAATTGCCGCGGCGGCCCCCCTCCCGGCCTTCGGCCGTACTCCCCCCAGAGAGGGGAGAGAGGCGCACCTCTCCTCCCGTTGGCGTGGGGGAGGGGGACCCCGAAGGGGTGGAGGGGGCCGGCGTAGCGATGAGGATCTCGCATTTCTTCATCGAGCGGCCGGTGTTCGCGGCGGTGGTGGCGATCCTGATCACCCTGGTGGGGGCGATCGCCTTCCCGAACCTGCCGATCGCGCAGTATCCCGACATCACCCCGCCGACGGTCACCGTCTCCGCCAGCTATCCGGGCGCCTCGGCCGAGACCCTGGCCGACAGCGTCGCCACGCCGATCGAGGAGCAGATCAACGGCGTGGAAAACATGCTCTACATGTCGTCGCAGTCGACCGGCGACGGGCGCCTCACCATCACCGTGACCTTCAAGCTCGGCACCGACCCCAACCAGGCGCAGGTGCTGGTGGAGAACCGGGTCGCCGCCGCGACGCCCCTGCTGCCGGCCGAGGTCAACGCCGCCGGCGTGGTGGTGCGCAAGGCGTCCACCGACTTCCTGATGGCGGTGCACAACTATTCGCCGGACGGCTCGCTCGACCAGAGATACATCGCCAACTACGTCGGCCTGCACGTCAAGGACGCCCTGCTGCGGGTGCCGGGCGTCGGCGACATCGGCAGCCGCGCCTCGCGCGACTACGCCATGCGCATCTGGATCGACCCCGACCGGGCGGCCGAACGCAACCTGACGGTCGACGACATCGTCTCGGCGCTGCGGGCCCAGAACGTCCAGGTGGCAGCCGGGGCGGTCGGCCAGGCCCCCGACGCCTCGATCACCAGCGCCTACCAGCTCAACGTCGAGGCCCTGGGCCGGCTGACCACCGCCCGGCAATTCGCCGACATCGTCGTCAAGACCGACGCCCAGGGACGGGTGACCCGGATCGGCGACGTGGCGCGGGTCGAGCTGGGCGCGCAGGACTACACCACCAACGCCTACATGGGCGTGGGCGGCCAGACGCATAACGCCGTCGCCCTGGGCATGCTGCAACAGCCTGGCTCCAACGCCCTGGCGACGGTGGAGAAGATCAAGGCCGAGATGACCCGGCTGCGGCAGAACTACCCGCCCGGCCTCGACTACAAGATCATCTACAATCCCACCGACTACGTCCGCGCCTCGATCAACGAGGTGGCCAAGACCCTGTTCATCGCG
>JAQGIW010000312.1 GCA_028290905.1 Caulobacteraceae bacterium
AGACCCGGCGGTCGAGGAGGATCTGCTCCTTGGGCCGGACGGCGGTGACCACCACGCCCTCGACGCTGCGCGGCGCGTCGGCCCCGGCGGGCGCGGGAGCCGGCGGGGGCGCGGCGGCAGGTTGGGGTCGGGACTGGGCGACCGCCCAGGACGCCGGGACCAACGCCAGGACGCACAGCGCCGACCCCGCACACCACTTCACTCTCAAACGGGGCCTCTGGACAAACGACGGGCGGGGCGAGGGACCGCCTTAGACGCGGCATATCACGGCTCCATGACAGCGCGAGCCTTCGTGCGTCGAATTCTCCTCCCCCTCTGGGGGAAGTCCCCCGAAGGGGGGAAGGGGGCTTGCGTGGCGAAGCTCTGGCGGCGTCGCCCCTAGGGTATGACGCCGAAGCCGCCGTCGACCTTGAGGACCTGCCCTGTGGCGTAGCCGCAGTTCATCAGGAACAGATAGGCTTGCGCCGCTTCTTCCGCCTCGCCGACCCGGGGGATGGCCTGGTTCTTGGTGAGCGCCTTCAGTTGGTCCTCGCGCGACTCCGCAGGGATGGAGTTCCACACCTCGGTACGGATCAGGCCCGGGCAGACGCAATTGACACGGATGGGCCCCAGCTCGACGGCGAGGCCCCGCGCCAGGTGCTCGACCGCCCCGGCCATGGCCGAACTCACCGCCGAGCCCGGGCGCGGGCGGTGAGCGATCATGCCGTTGGTGAGAGTGATCGAGCCCTCCGGGGCGATCTTCGGCAGGGCCGCCTTGACCACCGCCATCGCCCCCCAGAACCGCACGGCGAAGAGACCGGGCGCGGTGTCGAGGTCGAGGTCCTTGAGGGCGCCGCGGCGAGGTCCGCCCCAGTCGCCGGCGGTGAACACCAGGTGGTCGAAGGGGTCGAGGCTGGAGAACGCCCGCTCGACGTCGGCCTTGTCGGTGACGTCGACCGTGAAGCCGGCGCCGGCGTTCCCAAGCCGGGCGGTGGCCGCGTCCACCTTGGCCGCGCTGCTGGAGGCGATGGTCACCCGCGCGCCCTCCGCCGCCGCCGCGGCCGCCACGGCGAAGCCGATCCCGGATGAGCCGCCGACGACGACGATGTGCTGGTCTTTGAGGGCCATGGGCAGGTTTCCTGGAGCGCCGGCGTCCCGCCGGCATCCTGTTCAACAGAAAGGGCCGGCGGGACGCCGGCGATCCAACAAAGGCTCCAGCAGATGTTGGGCCAGATGGCGGACGACGTCCACGGCGACACCGTCGCCGGTGAGGTGGTAGGCCTCATTGTAGTTGGTGGGCAGGCGGTAGTCGTCTGGGAGGCCCATCAGCCGGGCCGTCTCGCGGGTCGAGATCAGGCGGGAGCGGATGGTCTCGCCGTCCACGACCAGGATTGTCTGGCGGCTCGAACCGCCGGCGGGGGTGCGCAGGCAGCCGGCGAGGTCGTCGAAGCGGACCTCGGCCCGCTGGCGCTTGACGCCGTCCTCGCCGGTGCGGGTGCGCCGGTAGACGGCGCCCACCATCCGACGCCCGGCCCGCCGGGCCGCTTCGACCTTGGCGAGGTTGCGGTCGGACATCAGCTCCAGCAAGCGGCGCGTCCTGGCCGGGGTATGCCAGGCGACGCCGGTGGGCCGCGCCTCGACGAGGTCGGCGAAGGTGATGTTGCGCAGCGGCGGCGCGGGCACGCTCCACCACAGCATCGAGGCCCGGGCCGCCGCCGGCACGGCCTCGAAGGCCCGGCGCAACGCGGGCGTATGGAAGAGCCCGGCCGGCTCGGCCGACACCAGGCGCGGCGGAAGCGCCACCTCGGCGCGAACGCCGATCAGGAACAGCCGCGGCCGCGACTGCGGGGTGAACAGGGCCGCGTCGATGACGAGGGCGCCATAGCGATAGCCGGCCTCGGCGAAGGTCTGGCAGATGACCGCGAAGTCGGCGCCGCGGTGCGAGGTGAGCGCGCCGCAGACGTTCTCCAGGGCGATGATCCGGGGCGCCCGCCCCTCCCTCGCCAGGCCCCGCATCAGGCCCCAGAACGGATAGAAGGTCCCCGAGCGCTCGCCCTTCAGCCCCGCCCGGTCGCCGGCCAGCGAGAGATCCTGGCAAGGGAAGGAGCCCCACGCGAGGTCGGCGCGGCCGGGCAGGTCGGCGGCGGTGAGGTCGCGGATGTCCGCCACCCGAAGCTCGCCGCCGCTGCCCCAGTTGGCCTCGTAGGCCGCGCCCTTCTTGGCGTCGAAGTCGTTGGCGAACAGGCAGGTCCACCCCGGGCCGAGGCCCGCCCGGGCCATGCCGGCGCCGGCGAAGAATTCGTAGAAGGCGCCCATGGGCTGGTCTGTCGAATCGCGGACTGGGTCCGAGGGAGTTCAGACCTCGGGCCGCAGGAGCGAAAGGTCAAGGCGGCTCGCCGGAGGACTCGCCCAGTCAGCCCCCTTCCCCGGCTTCGCCGGCACTTCCCCCTGAGGGAGACCCCCAAGGGGTGGAGGGGGCGGCGCATCCCCTGCCCGCCGCAGGACCTGGATATCGCTGACGCCGCGGCCGCCCTCGTCGCGGCGCATCTGGACGATGACGTCGATGGTGTTGAGCGCGTAGGCGCGGGCGCTCGTCCAGTCGAGGTTCACCCCGGAAAGCAGGGACATCATCACGATCTGGTCGATGGCGCCGGGCGGGCTGTCGGCGTGGATGGTGGTGATCGAGCCCGGATGGCCCGTGTTGACCGCGCGCAGGAAGGTGAAGGCCTCCGGTCCGCGCAGTTCGCCCAGCAGGATCCGGTCGGGGCGCAGGCGCAGGGCGCCCTGCAACAGGTCCTCCTCGGAGACGCGGGTCTCGCCCATCACGCCGCGCACGGCGATGAGCGACACGCAGTTGGCGTGGCTGATCCGCAGTTCCGGGGCGTCCTCGATTGTGATGATTCTTTCGCGGGGGCTGATCTCCTGCATCAGGGCGTTCATCAGGGTGGTCTTGCCCGAGGCGGTGCCGCCGGAAATCACCACCGTCATCCTGGCGCGCACCGCGGCCCTCAAGGCGCCCTCGATGTCGTCGCGGTCGATCAGAGCCCGCAGCGAGGCGCGCGCATTGCAGCGATCGGCGCGCGAGCCGACCCGGTTGAAGGCGCCGGCGCGGCCCATGTCGCTTAAGGAGAGCCCCGACTGGGTGTGCTTGCGGACCGCCATCGCCACCCCGCTCCGCGTCGCCGGCGGGGTGATGATCTGCACCCTGGCGCCGTCGGCGAGGGCGGCGGTGAGCAGAGGGTGCTCGCGGCTGACGCCCTGGTGGCTGGCGCCGGCGATCTGCCGGGCGAGGCGGGTTAGGGTCTGTTCGGTCAACTCGGGCGCGTCGAGACGCTCCATGGCGCCGCCCAGGGTCTCCACCCAGACCTCGCCCGCCCGGTTGACCAGGATGTCGGAGACGTCGCTGCGCTCCAGCCACGGCCGCAACGGCGCGATGAACGAGTTGAGGAAGACGCTCACAGGAGCACGCTCATTCCGGCCTGCGCGGCGTCACGCTGGAAAAGTCGAGGTCCTTGGCGACGATGACCTTGATGGCCGCGCCCTGCTTGACGCTGATGGTGTCGGGGATGTCGAGGTCCCGGGCCAGGGGCGCGGTGGCGCCGGCGCTGGTCGCCGGCGAACTGAGGATGATCGCCGTGCTGCCCCCGCCGCCGCTGGCGGCGACGGCCAGGCCGGCGGTGATCACCGTGGTCAGGATCGAGGAACTGAACCGGCGAAGGAAATGGGTGTTGGTCTCGCCCGCGAGTCCGCCGCGGCCGAGTTCGTCGGCGGCGGGCGAGCCCAGGTCGATGGAGACCCCCTCGGGCGTCAAGAGGCGCGTCCAGACCACGAAGGCGCGCGACTGGCCGGGCGAGACCGCGCTCTTGTATTCGCCCACCAGCTTGGAGCCCTTGGGGATCAGCACCGTCGAGTTGTCGTAGCCCCGGACGTCGCTGCTGACGACGGCGCGGGCGAAGCCCGGCAGGTCCGAGTTCAGCGCCGTCTCCAGAACGGCGGGAATGACCGTCCCCTGCGGGGCGATCAGGGCAGTGTCGCGCAGCCGCGAGGCGCGGGCGGTCTGCACGGACGAGGCGGAGAGGCGATCGGAGAACCGCTCCTCGGGGGTGGCGTTGGCGTTCACCAGCGTGGTGATGGTGGGGACGCTGGCGCCCGGCTTGGGACCCTGGCTGTCGACCGGCTGAGAGGCGGGATGCTGGTCGCTGAGATCGAGCACCACGGCCGGTCCCCCTTGCGCAGCCGCGTCGTC
>JAQGIW010000314.1 GCA_028290905.1 Caulobacteraceae bacterium
ATCGCGCGCAGGTCGGCCATCGGCAGCTTCCCCGCGCCGCCGAGGTTCACGGCGCGCAGCAGGGCGACGTAAGCCGTCATCCGCGCTTGATGGCGGGTTCAGATCCCATTGCGATCAGATTACATCAGATCGCAATGCGCTCTGGTTTTCTATTTTGACGCGCGTTTCATTCCGAAAACCGGCTCCCACTTTTCGGAACGCTCTTCAATCGAAGAAGGCGATCGTGCGGAACTCGATGCTTTCGCGCGGCGGAGTCCCCGGCGGGGTGGTGGGATCCTCGAAGGCGGTGTGCGGGGCGAAGCGGGCGACGTCGGGGTGGGAGTCCCAGCACTTGATGAGGATCGCCTCGTCCGGCGCGAGGTCGGGGACGTAGAGCCAGCGCTGCGCCGGGTCATGGCGGGCGAGATAGATCTCGCCCTTGCGATGCGGGAAGATCAGGTCGGAGGCGACGAGGTCGCGCGGGGCGACGCTGCGGGCGTCGGCGATGGCCAGCGGCCAGTCGCGCGCCACATGGCGGATCGGCCGCCAGACGTTGATGACCGCCGCGCGGCCGGCCAGCAGGGCCTCGGCCTGGGCGCCCATGATATCGCGCACCCGCTGGGGTCCGGAAAGCACGGTCTGGTCGACGTGGGCGCGGGTGGCCGGCTGGCGCGGCCCCCCCGCCGTGCGGTCGGCGGTTCCGGCGGCGCGGCGGCGCAGGGTGTGGTCGAAGACCACGACGCGCGAGGCGCCGGTGATGTCCTTGACGAGCTGGGCGGTCTCGGGATGGCCCAGGGCCAGGGTCTGGGCTTCGTCCCAGAAGTCGCGCACCGCCGAGGGGTGGCGGACGACGGCGAGGCCGTGCACATCCAGGGACAGGAAGTCGGCGACAGGGCGGGCGTTCTCGATGCGGACGGTGCGCGCCTCGTAGGCGATGTTGCTGGTCGGCACGCCCGCCAGCGGCTCGAAGGCATAGCTGTAGGGCTTGTCGGCGCCGGGCGCGACGAACGTCAAGCTCCCCTCCACGACATCCGCCCCTGTGACCAGAGCTTGGGCGGCGGCGGGACGGACGGGGGCCAGGGTGTCGATGGACATGGGAACTCGTCTCCTTCGACGGTCCCGCGGATCGGAGGGACCGTCACGCCAGGGATATGGGCGCCGTAAAACGAGGGCGAAGACGGAGCGGGGCGGTCGCGACGGCGATTATTCCTGGCAGGCCTGTTAGTGCCGTTGATACCGAGCCAGAGCCCGGCCGCAGCGGCCCCCTCCACCGCTTCTCGGTCCCCTCCCCCAATGAAGGGGAGGAGAAGCCGTTGAAGCACGGTTCAGCGGCCGCCGGCCACGGAGGAGCTGGCGGAGGCGGTCGTGGTCTTCAGCTGCGACTGCGCGTTGGCGACCGCGTCGTTGATGCAGCCGCTCCACTGGTAGTACTGCTCGAAGGAGGTCGCGTCGCGCAGCTCGACCCTACACGCGGCTTTGGCGGCCTTGAAGATCTTGGCCTTGGCGGCGGTGGCGGAGAGGCCGGCGACGTCGACCTTGACAGTGGTGTCGGCAGCGGCAGGCAGGGCCGACGCGGCGACGAACGAAGCCGCGAAGGCGGCAATGGCGAGTGTGCGAAACATGAAGAGTGTCCCAGACTTGAGGTTTGATGAACCCCTCGCCCGGCCGTTTCCAACACCAACGCCGCGGTGGTTGACGTATACGTAAATCGGCTTCGCCGCAGGCGCAATGGCCTGCGACATTCTGCTGCGGCGCACAACAGTATGCCTGACCCTTGTTCACTTATCGCCCGTAAGAGAGGCAGAATCGCCAGTATCATGAGGCGTGCCTCCTCATAGGGACGGCAAAGTCTACGTGGTGCGTCGCAGCAATCGGGTCAAGGCGCGCGGCGGGAGAATGTGCCTCCCGGCTTGCGGCCGGGCGCGGGTCGCCCCAGGGTGGCGACCCAGACCAACGGAGGGGACGGGCATGAACGGTGCGGAGAGTCTGGTGCATACGCTGCTGGCGAGCGGGGTGGACACCTGCTTCACCAATCCCGGCACCTCGGAGATGCACTTCGTGGCCGCGCTCGACCGCATCCCGGGCGTCCACTGCGTGCTGGGCCTCTTCGAAGGGGTGGTGACCGGGGCGGCGGACGGCTATGCGCGGGTGTCCGGCAAGCCGGCGGCGACCCTGCTGCACTGCGGGCCGGGCCTCGCCAACGGCCTGGCCAACCTGCACAACGCCCGCCGCGCCTCGACGCCCATCGTCAACATCGTCGGCGACCAGGCGACCTACCATCGACCCAACGACCCGCCGCTGACCGCCGACACCGAGGGCTGGGCGCGGGGCGCCTCGGGCTGGGTTCGCACCGCGACGGACGCCGCCAGCGTCGGAGCCGACGCCGCCGCGGCAGTGCAGGCGGCGATGATCGCCCCCGGCCAGATCGCCACCCTGATCCTTCCCTCCGACACCTCATGGAACGAGGGCGGCGTGGTGGCTCCTCCCCTGCCCCGCCTGGCGGCGCCCCTGGCCGCGCCGAACCAGGTCGACGAGGCGGCGGCGATCCTGCGTCGTGGGGGCGACGGCGTCGTGCTGATGCTCGGCGGCGAGGCGCTCGGCGAGGCGGGCTTGGCGCTGGCGCACCGGATCGCGGTGGCCACCGGCTGCGCCCTGTTCGCCGACGCGGCGCCGAAGATCGCCCGCGGCCGGGGGCGCGCGGCCCCGCAGCGGGTGCCCTATGTGGTCGACGCCGCGGTGCAGGCCATGGCAGGGACGAAGAGGCTGATCCTGTGCGGCGCGCGCAAGCCGGTGACCTTCTTCGCCTATCCGGGCAAGCCGACCAGCGCGATCCCTCCTGACGCCGAGGTCCAGGTGCTGGCGCGCAAGGACCAGGACGCCGTCGAGGCTTTGGCGCGGCTGGCCGATGTGCTCCACGCGCCCGACGCGCCGCCGCCGGACCTCGGCGAGAAGCCCCAGCCGGGCCGCGGCCCGCTGACCCCCGAATCCTTCGCCGCCACCGTCGGAGCCCTGATCCCGGAGGGGGCGATCATCGCCGACGAGTCCATCACCTACGGCCGGGGACTGGGGGCCTACACGCGGGCCTCGGCGCCGCACGACTGGCTGAGCCCCAGCGGGGGAGCGATCGGCGGCGGCATGCCCCTGGCGACCGGCGCCGCCGTGGGCGCGCCGGGCCGGCGGGTCATCAATCTGCAGGCGGACGGTTCGGCGATGTACACGGTGCAATCGCTGTGGACGCAGGCGCGGGAGAAGCTGGACGTGACCACCGTGCTGCTCTCGAACCGCAAGTACCAGATCCTGCTGGGCGAACTGGCCAACGTCGGCGCCAACCCCGGCCGCACCGCCCTGGAAATGATGGACCTGGGCAATCCCGACCTGAACTGGACGGGGATGGCGCAGGCCATGGGCGTCGAGGCGGCGCGCGCCGACACCGCCGACGGATTCGGCGACCTGCTGGCCGGGTCGCTGGGGCGCAAAGGCCCGTTCCTGATCGAACTTCTGATCTGACCGCGCGGCGCCCGCGAGGGTGGAAATATGAAATGTGGCGGGAACCTGGCGAGGAGTCCCCGCCGTCGATACCAAGGGCGCGAGGAAGTTCGCCTGCCCGACATTTGGGCGCCCTCCCTGCCGCGAGAGAGGCCTGGAGGATCAATGCTTGCCAAGGCTTCGGTTCGCTTCATAGTTCGTCGGCAGGTTGTTCAGAGAAGGCCGCGGGGGCTCGCGGCCAAAGGCAAGGAGACTTCCAGATGAGTGACGCACCCAACGATGTCGACGCGACGGATCGGCCCGCATTGGATCGGCGGGCGTTCCTGTGGGGCACGGCCCTGGCGACCGCCATCCCGATCGTCACCGAGGGCACACTTGCCCACGCTCGGTTGAGCGCCGGCCTCGGCGTGCCGCCGCCGGACGCCGTGCTGATCAACGCCAACGAGAACCCGCTCGGACCGTGCAAGGCGGCGTGCGAGGCCATCGCCAACATCGCCCCGCACGGCGGCCGCTACGACCGCATGGACGACCAGGACGCCTTCATCAAGACCTTCGCCGAACAGCACGGGCTGAAGCCGGAGAACGTCCTCGTCTACGCCGGCTCGTCCGAGCCGCTGCACTATACGGTGCTGGCCTTCACTTCGCCGAGCCGCAGCCTGGTGACGGCCGATCCATCGTACGAATCGCCCATGCTGGCGGCGACCTACGGCGGCGCGCCGATCCACAAGGTGGCGCTCACCCGCACCTACGCCCACGACGTCAAGGCGATGGTCGCGGCCGACCCCTCGGCCGGCGTGATCTACATCTGCAATCCCAACAACCCCACCGGCACGGTCACCTCGCGGGAGGACATCTTGTGGGCGCTGGAGAACAAACCGAAGGGATCGATCCTGCTGGTCGACGAGGCCTATATCCACCTCTCCGACGGGAAGGACGTCCTGGACCAGGTCGCCGCCGGCAAGGACCTCATCGTGCTGCGCACCTTCTCCAAAGTGTATGGCATGGCGGGCATCCGCTGCGGCGTGGCGATGGGCCGGCCCGACCTGCTGGCCAAGCTGGCGCCGTACGGGGCGAACCCCATGCCGGTGACCGCCCTGGTGGCGGCGCGCGCCTCCATCGCCGATCCCGACCTGGTGCCGACGCGCAAGAAGATCATCGGCGACGTCCGGCGCGACACGATCGCCTGGCTGCAGCAGAACGGCTACAAGGTGATCGGCGAGCCGCAAAGCAACTGCTTCATGATCGACACCGGCCACGAGGGCCACGGCGTGATCGCCGCCCTGCAGAAGCAGAACGTCTATATCGGGCGGATCTGGCCGGTGTGGCCCAACGCCGTGCGGGTGACGGTGGGCACGTCGGACGACATGGCCAAGTTCAAGGTCGCCTTCAAGGGCGTCATGGACAACAGCGGCATGGCCGCCTCGCCCTCGCGTCCGAGCGCCAGCGGCTACGGCCCGATCAAGGGCTCGGCCTTCCTCTCATAGCAACCTTTACCGCTGGTTAGGTGTTCGGCGCCCGTCTGAATTCGCCTCGTCCGGCCATCGCCGCCGGGCGAGGCCTTTGCGCGCGTTGCGCGCGAGCGGACCACGGGGCTGCGAGGCGTCATGGCTATTGGCGGCAAAGATGCAAGGCGAGCCCGCCCCAGGTGATCTGAGCGGCGCCTGATAAAAATTGGGGCGCCCGGCCAAGGGCGAGGCGTTATAGAGCGCGCGCGGTCCGGCGGGGGCCGCTCGGTGCGAGCGGACATGACCTTGATCACACTGATCAATCCCCTGTACGCCCTGTCCGGTTTCGTGGTCGGGACGCTTGTGGGGCTGACCGGCGTCGGCGGCGGATCGCTGATGACGCCGCTGCTGGTGCTGGTCTTCGGCCTGCACCCCTCGACCGCGGTCGGCACCGACCTGCTCTACGCCGCGGCGACCAAGAGCGTCGGCACGGTGGTGCACGGGTTCACCGGCACCATCGACTGGCGCATCGTCCTGCGCCTGGCGACGGGGAGCGTGCCGGCGACGGCCCTGACCCTGCTGGTCCTCTCGCACCTGGGCAAGTCCATCGACACCCAGCACGGCCTGCTCAACTCGGTGCTGGGCGGGGCGCTGATCCTCTCGGCCCTGTCGATCCTGCTGCGCAAGGTGATCCACGACTTCTTCCTCCGCCGCGCGAAGCCGCTCGATCCGGGCCGCACGACGGTGTTCACCGTCCTGCTGGGGGCGGCGCTGGGGGTGCTGGTCTCGCTGTCCTCGGTGGGCGCCGGGGCGATCGGCCTCACCGTCCTGCTGGTCCTCTACCCCACCCTGCCCGCCAGCAAGCTTGTCGGGTCCGACATCGCCCACGCCGTCCCGCTGACGTTCCTGGCCGGTCTTGGCCACTGGGTGGTGGGGACGGTGAACTTCGGCCTGCTGGGCTCCCTGCTGACCGGTTCGATCCCGGGGATCATCATCGGCAGCCTGCTGGCCTCGCGCGCCTCCGACCGGGTGCTGCGGCCGATCCTCGCCTCGACCCTGGCCCTGGTCGGGAGCAAGATGTTCTTCTAGCCTAGACGCGCGCCACGCACTGGATCTCGATCAGCAGGTCCGGCTGGAAGAGGGCGCTGATCTGGATCAGGGTCTGGGCGGTGTCGGGCGGCCCGCCATAGGCCTCGGTGCGGGCGGCGAACACGGCGCGCCCCTGCTTCATCATGGCCGGGATGTCGGTGACGAACCAGGTCTCGGCGACGACATTGTCGAGGGTGGCGCCGAAGTGGCCCAGCACCTCGGCGACGTTGGCGTAGGCCTGCTTTACCTGGCCGACGATGTCGCCGGGCGCCACCGTGGCTCCGGCGGCGTCCACGCTGACCTGCCCGGAGAGGTGGATGGTGTCGCCCACCCGCACCCCCTGGGCGATGAAGTCCTTGAGCGGGCCGTAGCGCACGACCTGTTTCTCGATGGCCATGTCCGGCCCCCCTTTGCTGATGACCCGTCGAACCTAGCCCGGCGCCTGGGCGGCGGGGAGGGAAGAATGATTCTTAACCACAGAGGACACAGAGGACACGGAGAGGGATTTGGCGTGGAGAGGGAGCGCCTCGCTGATCATAGCGCGCTTCGCGCGCACTCAAGAACAAGCGGAAACGCTTCAGGCCTAGCGCCTCTGTGATCTCTGTGTCCTCTGTGGTGAATCCTACTTTCTTGTTCGCGCGCCTCCCGCGCGAGTGAGGCGCAGGAAGCGGGCGCACATCAGGAACGCCGCGACGGCGAGGCAGATGACGAAGCCGATCCAGATCCCCTCCCCTCTCAGGTTCAGCCCGACGGCGAGGAAGACGCAGACCGGCGCGCCGACGATCCAGTAGCTGGCGCCGGCCAGGATCATCGGCACGCGGGCGTCCTTGAGGCCGCGCAGCACCCGGGCGCCCACCACCTGCAGGCCGTCGAACAGCTGAAAGGCGGCGGCGTAGCGCAGGAAGACGGCGGCCAGGGCGATCACCGCCGCGTCGTCCCGCGCGCCGTTCCCCAGGTAGAGGCCGGCCAGCTGGGCGCCGAGGAGGGCCATGACCACGCCCGAGGTCGCCATGAACAGGCCGCCCATGCCGAGCGCGACCAGTCCGGCGCGACGGGCGGCGACGATGTCGCCGGCTCCGGCGGCGAGGCCGACCCGCACGGTAGAGGCCATGCCGATCCCCAAGGGCACCATGAAGGTGATCGAGGCGGCGTTCATGGCGATCTGGTGCGCGGCCAGGGCCGCGGCGCCGTAGGTGCCCATCAGCAGGGTCATGGCGTTGAACAGCATGGCCTCGAAGAGGGTGGTGACGCCGATCGGCAGGCCCAGGCGGAACACCTCGGCCAGCTTGACGTGCACCGGCCGTCCGAAGCGGCGGAACATGCGGTAGACGCGCAGGTCGGGGTTGCGGTGGATGATCGCCAGCATGGCCAGGAAGCCGAACACCGCCGATCCGGCAGTCGCCAGGCCGGAGCCGACGATGCCCAGGCGCGGCGCGCCGAAGTGGCCATAGATCAGCGTCCAGCCGGCCAGGCCGTTGAAGACGATGGTGGCCAGCGACACCCACAGCCCCGCCCGCGGATGGCCGAGCGCGGTGGCGAAGCCGCTGAGGACCATGGTCGACAGCGAGAACGGCAGGCCGATGGAGACGATCGTGACGAACTTGCCCGCCCCGTCGGCGAGGTCGGGCTGCTGATGCAGCATCAGCAGGATGGGCTTGGCCGACCACATGATCGGCATCACCACCAGCGAAACGATCCCCACCGCCCACAGGCCCATGCGCAGGGAGGCGCGCACGCCGCCGCGGTTGCCGGCGCGCTCGCCCAGGATGTGGGCGATCATCGGCGAGACCGCCGAGGCGGGACCGCCGCCCAGCAGCCAGGCGAACCAGTAGACGGTGTTGCCGATGGCGACCGCCGCCAGGGCCGACTGGCTGTAGCGGCCCAGCAGGATGAGGTCGGTGGTGCCGATGGCCATCTGGGCGAGCTGGGTCAGGACCAGGGGGGCGGCGAGGGTCAGCAGGGCGCGCGACTCGGCGAGCCACGGCGCGCCGCGCCCGCCGGCGGATATCCGGCGTTCTACTGTTTCGGTCTTGTCGAGCAGGTCGGTCACGACTTGAACCTTGGTCGAAGCCGAACCGCGCGAACGCCGAATGGGGGGGCGGAGAATCAAAAAACCCCTCCGAAGCGCCGCGCGGCTCGGGAGGGGTGGAAACGTCAGGGTCCGGTGTGGCGGTCCCTAGGCGGAAATCTCCTCGCGAGCGGACAGGCGGGGGCCGGCGCCCAGCGGCGCCGCCCCAGCTTGAGGCACGATTGTGAACGAGACGTTCGCCATCCGTGGTGTGCTCGCTATATCGCCGGCCCAATGCCCGCGACGTGGCGTTTTCTAGGCGGGCGAATTCCTGAAGTCAACGGCAGAACTACCGCGCGGGAAGGCCTTGGCGCCCGGCCTCGGTTGCTGCATCTTAGCGATGTCAAGATTTCCTGGAGAGGCAATAATGAGCGAACGCGGGACGGTGCTGGTGAGCGGCGGCTCGGGCTTTATCGGCTCGTGGTGCGTGATCGCCCTGCTGGAGCGGGGATACACCGTCCGCACCACGGTGCGCGATCTGCGCCGCGAGGCCGAGGTGCGGTCCATGGTCGCCAACCAAGTCGATCCCGGCAATCGCCTGAGCGTCCATGCCGCCAACCTCGCCAGCGACGAGGGCTGGGACGCCGCCGCCGAGGGCGCGGAATATGTGCTGCACGTGGCCTCGCCCCTGGGCGTGCCGCCGCCGAAGAACCCGGACGATCTGATTACACCAGCCCACGACGGCGCGATGCGGGTGGTGCGGGCGGCGATCAAGGCCGGCGCCGCGCGGGTGGTGATGACGTCCTCGGTCGCGGCGACGAGCCTCGGTTCACGCGGCCTGGACAGCGACGGCGACGAGACGGTGTGGACCCACCCCGACGATCCGAAGGCCGACGCCTACACCCGCTCCAAGACTATCGCCGAGCGCGCGGCCTGGGATGTGATCGCCGCCGAGGGCGGCGCCACCAGCCTGGCCGTCGTCAATCCCGCCCTGGTGCTCGGGCCGGTGCTGGGGCGCGACTTCTCGGACTCGGTGCAGATCATCCAGCGCCTGCTGTCGGGCAAGGTCCCCGGCCTGCCGCGGCTGGGGTTCAACATCGTCGATGTGCGCGACGTCGCCGACCTGCACATGCGCGCCATGACCGACCCGGCCGCCGCTGGCCAACGCTTCATCGCCTCGGGCGAATATGCCTGGATGGCCGACCTGGCGGCGATCCTGCGTGAGCGGCTCGGACCGCAAGCCGCCAAGGTCCCCACGGCCAAGGCCCCCGACATCCTGCTGCGGGTCGTCGCCCTGTTCGACCGCGATCTCCGGGCCGTGACCGACGGCCTCGGCCGCAAGCGGACGTTCTCATCCGCCAAGGCGAAAGCGGTCCTCGGCTGGGAGCCACGCCCGATGGATGACACCGTCCTCGACTGCGCCCGCAGCCTGATCGCGGCGGGGCTGGTGTAGAAAGCAAGAGAAGTTCACCGCAGAGACACAGAGGGCACAGAGGCGATAGTTCTGGAATATCTCGCCTGTTGATTATTGCGCGCGTCGCGCGATTCCTTGCGACAGGTTCTTCTTTTGCAGGACTAGCGCCTCAGTGCCCTCTGTGTCTCTGTGGTGAATCTTTCTTGTTTACTGCCGCCGAGAAGGGGCATGGCCAATTCGGGGCGTACGTGGGAGGAAGGGCGAAACTCAGACTAAGGGGGCTTCACCCACATGCGCACGATCCTGCTCGCCGGCGCGGCGTTGCTGTCACTTTCGTCGGCCGCGCTGGGGAACCCGGCCGAGGGTCCGTCGCGGCGCTTCGAGGCGAAGGATCTCTTCGCGCTGGAACAGGCACAGGATCCGCAGATCCGGCCCGACGGGCTCGCCGTCGCCTATGTGCGCTCGAGCGAGGACATCATGACAGACGGCGCCCGGCGCTCGATCTGGCTGGTGGATGTGAACACCGGCGCCCAGACGCCGCTGGTGGCCGGCGCGGGCGCCGCGTTCGAGCCCCGCTGGTCGCCGGATGGCGGACGCCTGGCCTATGTGTCCAAGGCAGGCGGCAAGCCGCAGCTCTACGTCCGCTGGATGGCGACCGGCGCGACCGCCAGCATCGCCGACCTGCCGCAGGCGCCGAGCAACCTGACGTGGTCTCCCGACGGCCGCTCGATCGCGTTCTCGATGCTGACCGAGGACGATCCCGCCAAGCTCGGTTCGCCCGTCGCCAAGCCGGAGGGAGCCAAGTGGGCGGACCCCCTGGTGGTGATCGACGCCGTCACCTACCGGTCCGACGGCGAAGGCTATCTGAAGCCCGGCTTCAGCCATATCTACGTCGTCTCGGCGGACGGCGGCGCGCCGCGCCAGCTAACGTTCGGGGCGTTCAACGAGCGCGGCGAGCTGTCGTGGACGCCGGACGGAAAGTCCCTGATCCTCAGCGCCAACCGGACCAAGGACTGGGCGCTGCAGCCGGAGGACTCGGACCTCTTCCAACTCTCCGTCGCCGATGGCGCGCTCACGCAGCTGACCCACCGCTTCGGGCCCAACCGGGAGCCGCAGGTGTCGCCGAAGGGCGACAAGATCGCCTACACCGGCTTCGACGAGCGGCATCGCGGCTACGAGAACGTCAAGCTCTATGTGATGGATCGCGACGGGGCGCACGCCCACCCGGTCACCGACGGTCTGGACCGGTCGGTGGAGTCGCCCCGCTGGGCGGCGGACGGCAAGAGCCTTTTCGTCCTCTACGTCGATCACGGCGTCAGCAAGGTGGCGCGCGTCACGCTGGACGGCCACGTCCAGGATCTGGCCGCCGGCATGAGCGGGGCCGAGCCCGACCGACCCTATACGGGCGGCGAGTACAGCGTCGCCGCCAACGGCGCGATCGCCTTCACCCAGGGCGGCCCGCTGGAGCCAGGGGATGTGGCCGTGGTGAAGGGCGGCGTGGTGCGCCGGCTCACCCACCTGGACGACGACCTCTTCATGGGCAAGACGCTCGGCCAGGTCAGTCCGCTGAAGGTGAGTTCGAGCTTTGACGGCAAGCCGATCGACGCCTGGACGATCACGCCGCCCGATTTCGACCCGGCGAAGAAGTATCCGCTGATCCTGGAGATCCATGGCGGCCCCTACGCCAGCTACGGACCGGTGTTCGCCTCCGAGCTGCAGCTCTACGCGGCGGCGGGCTACGTGGTGCTCTACGCCAACCCGCGGGGGTCGACCTCCTACGGCTTCGATTTCGCCGACCAGATCAACTACAACTATCCCAGCCACGACTACGACGACCTGATGTCGGCGGTCGACGCGGCCGTCGCCAAGGGTTTTGTCGACCCGAACAATCTGTTCGTGACCGGCGGATCGGGCGGCGGCCTGCTGACGGCCTGGATCGTCGGCGAGACCGGCCGCTTCAAGGCGGCGGTGTCGCAGAAGCCGGTGATCAACTGGACCAGCGAGGTTCTGACCGTCGACATGTATGTGGACCAGGCTCAGAACTGGTTCGGCAAGAACCCCTGGGAAGACCAGGCGAACTATTGGCGCCGCTCGCCGCTGTCGCTGGTGGGCAAGGTGACGACGCCGACCCTGCTGATGGTCGGCTCGGAAGACCGCCGCACCCCCAGCAGCGAGGCGGAACAGTTCTACCAGGCGCTGAAGCTGCGCGGCGTCCCCACCGCCATGGTCAGGGTGCCGGGCGCTTCCCACCATGGCCTCGCCGAGCGCCCCTCGCAGGAGGCGGCGGAGGCGAGCGCGATCCTCGCCTGGTTCGAGCGCTACCGCACGCCTGCGCCGTAGCGGCCGCTGCGGTCCAAGCCGGTTCGCCACCGTTAATCACCGTAGACACGGTCGCCATCGAATGCCGCCGCCTCAGGCCGCTTCGCCGTTTCGGGCGGCGGCGACCAGCGCCTCGACGACCGCGGCAAGCGAGGTGTTTCCCTTCAGCGGCGAGTGGCCCCGATCGCGGAACTCGATCCAGCCTTCGTTGAAGCCGTCGAGCATGCGTATGCGCGGCATCGGGTGCTCCGCGCCCTGCGAGCGGAACAGCGCCTCCCAGGAATCGCGTGGCACGATCTCGACCCGGACCGGCCGGCCGAGGGCTTCGGCAAAGCTCTGCGCCAGGTCGTTCGGCGACACCCGACGCGGGCCTTCGAGCTCGACCGCGCGCTTGCCCGTCCAGTTCTGCTGGATCAGGCTGGCCCCGGTGAGGCCGACGTCCTGCGCCGCAACCATCGGGAACCGCTTGTCGGGCGGCGTCAGGAAACTGCGGATCACGCCCTCGTCACGCGCCGAGGCCACGTCCCCCGCCGCATTGTCGATGAACCAGGCGGGACGCAGGAAGGTGACGGGCATCGGCAGCGCCGACAGCGCCTGCTCCATCAGCGTGCGTTGGGTCAGCAGATTGTCGTGCGGCGCATCGGCGCCGATTGTCGACAGGCACAGCACCTTGGCCGGCCCCGCGGCGACCAGCGCCGCGACAACCGCGTCGATCACGCGGCGCGCCTCGGGATAGCCGGGCTCGGGATCGAATTCCGACGGGGGCAGGATGAACACGGCCTCGGCGGCCGAGAAGGCGGCGGTCAGCGCGGCCGCGTCCTCCATCCCGGCGACCGCGACTTCGCAGCCGCGTGCGGCCCAGGCCGCGCCCTTGGCGGCGTCGCGGACGACGGCCCGGACTGGCCGGCCCGCGGCGAGCAGTTCCTCGGCGAGCGCGCCGCCGACCTTTCCAGTGATTCCAGTGATGGCGTACATGATTTGCCTCATTTTCAGGTGGACGGCCCGGCGGTCGCCTGCTCCGCAGTGGAGCGATGCGAGCGTCCTAGTCCTTCCTCAGCGATGAGACGCGCGCATTAAGGTCAATAGAGCAGTGACTCGGAATCACTGTGCTCTATGATGGCGGCCACGTTTTATGCCCGTGAGTTCGAAGGATCGGAGGCCGTCATGAGTTTCGATGCGCGACTGGTGACGGGCGCAGGCGTGCTGGCCGCGGTGACCGAAGCTGGAAACTTCGCGCGGGCGGCGGAGATCCTCGGCCTGACGCCATCGGGGGTGAGCCGCGCCGTTGCTCGGCTCGAGGCCCGTATCGGCGTTCGCCTGTTCGACCGCAGCCCGAGATCGGTGACGCTCACCGAGGAGGGGCGACGCTTTCACGCCCAGATCATGCCGTTGCTGGCCGGCATCGAGGAAGCGGCCGCCGACGCCGCGGGCGCCGCCGTCGTGGTCAATGGCCGGTTGCGCGTGTCCGTCGATCCGTGGTTCGCCAGAATGGTGCTGGCGCCTCGCCTGCCGCGCTTCATGGCTCGGCATCCGCAGCTGTCGGTCGATCTCGCCTGCAGCAATTACCGGGAAGAGATGATGACCGGCGTGGACGTGGCGGTGCGCTTCGGGCCGCCCGACATCGCCTCGCTGATCACCCGGAAGCTGTTCGAGACGCCCGTGCTGACCTGCGCCGCGCCGAGCTATCTGGCGCAGCACGGCGAGCCGCGGACGCCGCACGACCTTGCGCATCACGAATGCCTGCTGTTTCGCGATCCGCAGACCGGTCGTCCCTTTCCCTGGGAATTTCAGCGTCGCGGCGAGGTCATCGAGGCGAAGATCGCCGGCCGGCTGGTGATGGACGACCCGTCGGCGGCGGTCGCGGCCTGTGCCGCCGGCCAGGGCGTGTTCCAGTGCCTCGGGATGGGCCTCGGCCCCTGGCTCGCGAGCGGGCGCCTCGTTCAAATCCTGCCCGACTGGGCGGAGGAGCGTTACCCGCTCTACGCCTATCATCCCTCGCGTCACCTGCCGCCCGCCAAGGTGCGCGCCTTCCTCGATTTCGTGCAGGAGATCTCACGCGAGGAACAATCAGCGCCGAGTTTTTAACCTTAGTCAGCTTATCCACTATGAATACGGATAGCCGCGCGGACTATGGAGAGGTTCACGAGGCCAGCTTTAACCCGCACCAGCGCTCGAAATGGCGATAATCCGCGTCGGACGTGATCAGGGGCGCATCGGCGTCGATGCAGCACTGGGCGATCAGCGTATCCGCCAGCCTGGCTTTGAGCCCCTTGGAAAGAAGAAGTCGACGGGCGTCGCCGGCGCGGTCCCAGAACCCCGACGCGATCGCCAACAGCGGCGCCGCATCGAACAGCGCCCCCAGATCGATACCGCGGGAACGGCCCGACAACAGCTCGGTTTTCACCGGCGGCGGCAACCACAGATCCTGCGCCCGCATCGCTCGGCGTATGAGATCGCGGTCCGGAGTGTCTTCCCCCGCCAGAAAGTTGACGAGGCTGCTTGTGTCAACGGCGATCAATTGATGACGGCGCCGTGCTCATCGAATTCCCTGTCTTCGCGTAGCGCGTCGAGGTCGATGTCGATGGCGACCTTGCCCTCGAGTTCCAGCATCTTTCGATACCAGGCCGCGCGATTGAACGCCTCCAAGGCGGCGCGCAGGGTCTCGGTCACCCCGGCGCCGGCGATAACCTGGGCGTCGGCCAGGAGCTTGGCCGGGAGAAACGCCGTAACCTTACGGATCTCGCTCATACGGCGCCCTTTACCATAAGGAGGTTATGGCGCCTAGATGGACCAGCCATCGTAGACTCCAAGACGCCCACTTCACCGTTAATCATCGTTGACACGGTCGCCAGCCCGGAACCACGGAAGCGGCCCTGCACCGGAAGCCGCGGGCAGGAAGCATGACCGTCTGGTAGTCTGGTATGGCCAAGGTGGGCTCCGTGCGACGCCGAAACAAGCAGCTAGACGCCGTTCACAAAGTCTATTGTTTCCGAGACTCGGCGCCCGCATATTTGGGGCCATGAGCACTCCGGCTCCCAAGCTTGCGAAGCGCACTCGCCCGGCCAAGGTCGGCGCGATCTACCGTGGCGTCCGGCTTCAGCCTACGGGTGGACGCACTCGGTTTTCAATCGACCAGATCAGACGAGCCGTAGAGGCGGCGGTCGAAAAGAACGCCGATGCCCTCGCGCGTAGGACCTAAACCGACCCGAGCGCGGTCGGTTTTCATCAACTAAACGCCTTATCGGAACCCAGGCCTTTCGGATGATAAACCTTTCTCGGAAAACTGAAGCTCTTGCTTTCCGACTGGCGGCCGCGCAGCGCCTGTCGGTCGAGGCGGTCATTCAACGGGCCCTGGAAAATCAGGCTCGCGCGGCTGGCGTCGAGCCGGAGCCCGCTCCCCGTCGTCGCATGAACGTCGAGGAGATGCTGGCAGTCGGCGCCGAAATCGCCTCGATGCCGGTTCTTGATCCGCGTTCACCGGCCGAGATCATGGATGATCTCAACGCCCTATGATCGTTGTCGACAGCTCGGCGCTGGTCGCGATCTTCGAACGTGAGGCCGACGCCGCGATCTATGCGCAGGCCGTGCTGGAAGCCGACCGCCTGCTCATCTCGGCCGTGAACGTCCACGAGACAGGCATGGTGCTCCGCGCGCGTCGCGGCGAGGCCGCCGAGGACCGGATGTGGCGGTTCCTGCGTGAGGAGAACGACTTCGAGATCGTCCCCTTTGACGAGGCGCAGGCGCTCGAAGCACTCGCCGCCTTCGGGCGCTACGGCAAAGGCATTCATGCAAAGGCGCGACTCAATCTCGCCGACTGCGCCGCCTACGCGCTCGCCCGCAGCGTCAACGCGCCCTTGCTCTTCAAGGGCGACGACTTCTCTGCCACAGACGTGACCGCCTGTGTTTGATCGGCAATGGGCCCTCGCATAAGCCCGTAAACAGGCAAGAGCCCAGGACCGCGTCCAAGATTGCGTATGCCCCCGCGCCGCCCACAGGCCTAGGATCAGCGCGGCGTCGGAATTGCAAATGCAGGCGGAGGGGTCGACCATGGGCGTGCGGGTTGGGCTTGGGCTGGCCGACTTTCCCTTCTCGAGCGCCAAGGCGTTCTGGCGCTGGGTGCGGCTTTGCGAAGACGGCGGCGTCGATTCGATCTGGCAGTCCGACCGGCTGGTCGCCGCCCAGCCGTTCCTGGACTGCATGAGCGTGATGGCCGCGCTGGCCGGCGCGACCGAACGGTTGAAGTTCGGCATGAACGTCCTGGCGCTGGGCTTTCGCGAGCCGCTCCTCGTCGCCAGGGAATGCGCCACGATCGACTTTCTCAGCGGCGGGCGGCTTTTGCCGGCGTTCGGGATCGGCGCCCTGGCCTCGCCCGATTGGGCCGCGATGGGTCGCCAGCCACAAGGGCAGGGCGCGCGCGTCGACGAGGCGCTCGACATCATCGCCCGGCTCTGGCGGGGCGAGACCGTAGACGCCGAAGGACCGCACTTCCGGATCGAGGGCGCGCGCCTGGCCCCCCTGCCGGTCCAGCAGCCGCTGCCGCTGTGGATCGGCGGCTCCGGGCCGGCCGCCATCCGCCGCACCGCCCGCATCGGCACGGGATGGATCGCGGGCCTGCAGGGTCCGGCGCAGGTCGCCCGGACCGTGGAGGCGATCCGGACCGCCGCCATCGAGGCTGGCCGCGCCATCGATCCCGAGCATTTCGGCGCGGGCTTCTCGTATCGCTTCGGCGCCAAGGGCGATGCGGTCGCCGAGCGCCGGCGGCTCGCATTTCAAAAGGCTTTCCCGACCAGCAACCCCGACGACGTGATCGTGGTCGGGGGCGCGGCCGATATCATTCGCCGCATGCTCGACTACGAAGCCGCCGGGGTGACGAAATTCGTCCTGCGGCCCATCGGCGAGGACGATGCGGACGTCTTCGACCAGACCCGGCGCCTGATCGAGGAGGTCATCCAGGCCATCCACAATCGGCGCACGCGACCGCCTCCTCGGGCTTGACGGCCGCGGCCATACAGGGCCGACGAACGAGCGCTTAGCGAGAGCGGCCTTGTAATGGCCGGTGGGACGTACTCACGGCGCTCTCGATCGGCCGGTCGTGACCGACGATTATTGAGCCTCTCTCGCTTTGTCTCTCGAAGTCGTGTGCTTCTTCCGCCTCCTCCTGAGCTTCGACAACGCGTCGTCGTTCCTGGCCGCCCACGCATAAAGCATCTCGATCGGCTCGATGAAGAGCCGGCCCATGGGCGTCAGGGAGTATTCGACCATCGGCGGGACAACCGGATAGACCTTCCGATCGATCAGCCTGTCCCGTTCCATCTCGCGCAGCGTCTGCGTGAGCATCTTCTTCGAGCACCCCGGTAGGCTCCGCGCCAGGGCGCCGGTCCGGCACGTGCCACCGTTGAAGTGCAGCGAGTGGAGCACCATCGTGGTCCACTTGACGCTGAACAGCTCCAGCACGCGGCGGGGCGCGCAATCCTCTTCGAGCACGATCAGCTTGGACTCAGGCATCTCATGGTCCCCAAATGGTGACTACGTCCCTACATTGTGCCTTCTCGACGTGAGTGCACCAAGGCCCCAGATCCCTCGTAGCGCATAGGCTCGCCCTAAGGCGGGGCCGGCGTCCACAATCGAGAGGAGCTACGACCCCGTCATGGCGACAGAGAAAATCCGTGTTGGCGTCATTGGAGCAAGTCTGCGCAACGGCTGGGGGCGCGACGCCCACATTCCGGCGTTGAGCGCGCTTCCTGAGTTCGAGATCACGGCGGTCAGCACGAGCCGCCAGGAAACGGCCGACGAAACGGCCAGGCATTTCGGAATTCCCCACGCTTTTGCCGACCCTTACGAAATGGTCCAGGTAACCGGGGCAAATTCCCGTGCGGGCTAAGCGGCGGCCAACGTGACGAGGTGGGGTAGGCTGGGCACGGCTGGCGCAGTTGGAACGCCGATGCGATCGCCGAGGAAGCGGTAGAACGAGACATCGA
>JAQGIW010000007.1 GCA_028290905.1 Caulobacteraceae bacterium
GGGGTATGCGCATCCTGCCTGCGCCGAGACTGTGCCAGCCACGAGGGCGACGGCCGCCGCGGCAAGGGTCACTAGAGGTTTCATAGCGATGTCCCTCCACTGGACGGGCCACCGATTTGGCCGCGCCAGACTTGACAGCCAGTGCTAGACTGCGAATGCCGTACGGCGGGAAGGGCCGGGAGCCGATCCATTGTCGATCAATTTCCGATCATCACCTCTAAGCTGGCGATGAACGACGCAAGCGCCGCCATCGCGCTGGGGCGGCGGATCGATCTGGCGCGTGAGCCGGACATTCTTGTAGCCGGCTTTCGGATCAGGCCGACGGCATGCGAGGTGTCGGCGGCCGGGCGTCGCGTCCATCTGCAACCGCGCGTCATGCAGGTGCTGATCGCCCTGGCCCGGGCCGGTGGCGAGCCGGTGTCGCGCGAGACGCTGATCGAGGCCTGTTGGGGCGACGTAACCATAGGCGAGGACGCTCTCAACCGCTGCATCCAGCGGCTGCGCCGCCTGGCTGGAACGGTGGCGAACGGCGCGTTCACCGTAGAAACCATTCCAAGGGTCGGCTATCGCCTGACCGTAGGAGGGGTGGTCCTCGCGTCGGCGAGACAAGCCGAGCCCGTCTCCGCGACGCCCACCAAGCCCTCGGTCGCCGTGCTGCCCTTCGCCAACCTGACTGGCGACAGAGACCGCGCCTATTTCGCTGATGGCGTCACCGAGGCGATCGCGATGGCCCTGTCGCGCGCCAGGACACTCTTCGTCGTCGCCGACGGCCCGCGCCTGCCCCTAGGCGACAGGGGATCCGAGCGGAGCGATGCGGCCGGCGAACTCGGCCCGCGATACTTGCTGAGCGGCAAAGTCCGCGAGGAAGCCGGGCGCATACGCATCGACGCCAAGCTGACCAACCCCTCGGACGGCGTGCAGCTCTGGGGGGGTCGCTTCGACGAGGCCTCGGAAGACCCGTTCACGTTGCAGGACAACGTGGCGATCGCCGTCGCAGGGTGCGTCGAGCCGGCGGTGGTCGCGGCCGAAATGCGTTGGGTTCTCAAGCACCCGAGCAACAATCCAAACAGCTACGAACTTTACTTGCGCGGGCTGCGTCATTGCCGGAAACGTGACCCGGAGGAATATCGAATCGCGATCGAGTTTCTGAACCGCTCGATCGCGCTGGACCCCGAATATCGGCTGGCGCTGGCTCTGGCCGCCCATATGCACAGTCTCGTCGATCTGTTCGGTTGGGCCGAAGATCCGGAGGCGAACCGCGCAAGAGGCACTGAACTCGCCGAAAGGGCCATCATGCTCGCCGGCGACGATGCGGTGGTGCTGGCCCACGCGGGTACGGCGATTTCGCTCTTGAACCGGGATCCCGCCGCGGCCGACCTGCTTGCGCGCGCCGTCGCCCTAAATCCCGCCAATTCGTACATCTGGTTCCTCAGCGGTCTCTACCAGGCGCAACTCGGCGATGCCGACACCGCCCTTGAGCATCTTCTGACCTCGCTGCGGCTGGAGCCCATCGCTCATCGCTCCAACGTCGTGGGCGCCATGGCCACCGCTCTGTTCCGGAAAGGCCGGTTCGACGAGTCGGTGGCTTTCGCCCGGGAGGCTGTCCGGACCGCGGACGGTCCCATGTCACACCTGATGCTTGCGGGCGGCTGCGCCCAGCTTGGCCTGGATAACGAGGCGGTCGCTGCCCTTAGTCGCTATCGTGCGCTCACGACGCTGCCGATCGACATGTTTGCACGAAAGTCCATGAGCGACGCTGGCGCACTCAAACTGCTGTTGGACGGCATAGCCGCCGTCGAGGCGGCGAGTCCGCTTGCTGGTGACGACCGTGATTGATGCTGCCGTATCGATCGCCCAGGGCTGGTGCACCGGAAGGGCGAGTTTCTGGAGCTGTGCCAGTGTCTGCTCGCGGCGCTCAACCGACTGCGGAGCGAAAACGCGCGGCCGGCGGTTCGGCGCGCCGGAACGGTTCGCCGACTTCCTCAGATGGCGCGAAGCGGCTCCTGGCGGTCCCTCAGTAGCTCGGCCTTTGCACCGCGGGCGTGAGCTGAATTTCATGGGTCCAGCAGGAAGGATCCTGGACGTGGAGGTAGTAGAATGCCTCTGCGATCTTGGCGGGGTCGATAAGGGCGTCCGCCCGGATGTTGGGGAGAGCTCGGGTGCCGGGGGAATCGATGGCTCCATCGATGATGACGTTGGCCACGTGCACGCCGTGTTCGGAGTATTCTTCGGTCAGCGCCTGGGCCAACGCCCGCATCATCACCCGCGGATAGTAAAGCGACGCACCGGTCCGGCGCTTGCGACCGCGGAGGGATTCGGAATTGTTCGAGAACAGGAACGTCCCACGGCCGTTTTGGCGCATCGCCGGCAGGACCTCCTTGGCGACGAGGAACGGACCGCGGCAGGCAATATCGAGGGCGGTTTCGAACATCTCCACCGGAAAGAACTCCAGCAGTTCCTGCTCGCGCGGGAGGGCCCGGCCCTCCAGGTAGCCGGCATTGTAGACAAGCACGGCCGGATCGCCGGCGTCGCGCCGGATCGCCTCGAACGCCGCGGCGATGGAGGCCTGTGACGCCAGATCCATCTCGACGACCGTGGCCGCGCCGCCCTGCTCGGCAATGGCCTGGGCGAGGCCGGCGGCGTTGGCGGCGGCGCGTGTCGTCATCACGACGAAGAAGCCGGCTTCAGCGAACTTCTGGGCGATCGCGCCGCCCACGCCCCAGCGGGCGCTGACGGGAACGGTGCTGTCGTCGAGCACCGCGCCGTGCGCCAGTCGCGTGTTGCGGCCGTCGGCCTGCCATTTCGACGTGGCGCCGACGACGACCGCAACGTCGCGGCCACGAGGATTGAGCTTGTGGTCCGGCATCGCGGCTCCCTGAGCCGCCGCTTGGGCTTGGGCGCCACGAACGCGGCGGTACTCGCGCGCCGCTTCTTCGAGGGCCGGCTCGACGTCGCGGGCGAGAAGGACGCCGGCGCGCACGGCGCGGCGGGCGGCTTCCTCGAAGCGCGCCAGGTACGTCGCCTCATCGCCATAGAGCGCATCCAGCGTCTCGGCGTCGAACGGGCGGCAGGAGCCGCGCAGCAGATGGGCGAGATCGCCCGCGAGCGGAACGGCGCTGTTGGTGGCGACCGGCGCGTCGGCCTGCGGCAGGCGAACCCCGCCCACGGCGATGCCGAACCTGTCGCGTTGCACCTCGGGGGGATCGCCGGCGAACGCCACCAGCGGCTGGCTCGGCGGCGGCGCGCCCCCGTACACCCAGCGGTTCAGATGGTGGATCGCCGCATCGTAAAGAGGCGTGATGGCGATCCGGTTCATGTGCTCCAGCACCGGCAGCGGCTCGCCGAAGTCCCGCTGGTACTTGGCGGCGCGAACCAGGGAGACGGCGTGCGAGACGTGGCTCGTGCCGGCCGACTCCCAGCAGCGGTACCGATCGGTGTCCGGCTGGCGAACGCCATGGCAGGCGATGGCCTCGAGCTCGGAGTTCACCACCATGACCGGGACGTCGAGGTCGTCGCGGATCAGGTTCGTTCCGGCAAGCCCGGTCTGGCGGATCAGAGCCGCCGGATCGGGCTTGCCGAGCGGCGTCGTCATGTCGACGTTGACCGTGGCCGGCCCGACTTCCAGCGGCGTCCCGCGCCCGAAGTAGATCTGCAGCAGGAAGCCGTCGTAGGCCCGTTCCAGCGGATGGACGGCGTTGACGTAGGTGGCGAGCCTGCCGGCGGACTGCGAGGCGCCGATACCGATGACCTTGCGCACGTCGAGCCCCGCCATCGGGTCGACGCCGCCGCGGGCGCGGTTCGGGCCGACCGCGCGCGCGACCTGAGTGAAGATGTCGTAGGAGGCGTCGTCCGTGGGAATGCTGAGCGAGCCGTAGCGTTCGGGGTCCCAGGCGGCCAGCCCCTGGTTGTTGGCCGGGAAACCGTGGACGCCGACGCGCTGGACCGACGCCGCGACGAAGGCGTAGCCGCCTTGCAGGATCTCGGGGCTTTCGCCCTGGAAGAGCTCGTAGCCGGCCGTGACATTGTTCCAGCTGACGATGGCGGTGTGGTTGAACCGCACGGGGTCGGCG
Organism: Caulobacteraceae bacterium; assembly: GCA_028290905.1. GTDB lineage: Bacteria > Pseudomonadota > Alphaproteobacteria > Caulobacterales > Caulobacteraceae > Acaudatibacter. The sequence goes on from JAQGIW010000007.1 coordinate 4,071, forward strand.
GGCCGATAGACGAGCATGCGTGTCGTGAAGGGTGCGCGGCCGGCGGCCTCGGCGGTCCAGCGTCCGTCGCGGCCCCATCCGGTTCGTGGGGCGCGTCGGTAGGTCGTCGCTTCGCCGGTGAGGACGTACTCGGCCTCCACATAGCCATGGGCGGCAAGATCAAAGAGCGGGCGCCCGAAAGCCCATTCATGCGCGCCGCCCGTGATGGGTCCCCGGATCATTCGCCCCTCCCGGCGCTGTATCGTTGGCTGCACCCTAGCCGAACACCCCGGCGGGCGCGAGGCGGGTCCTGGCCCGCATTCTCAGTCGGCTCCGGTCTCAAAACTTTCGGGGCGGGCGCCTTGCAGGCCGCGGACGTCGCGCGTTCAGCTCCTGCCTACCGCACGCGCCAGCGCGGCCATGGAATCGCGGGCGAAGGTCCGGCTGACCCGCGCCTCCGGCAGGAACATGAAACCGTGCGGCGCACCGGGATAGATGTGCAGCTCGGTGGGGACGCCGGCGCGGATCAGGCGGCGGGCGTAGTCCAGATCCTCCTCGAGGAAGAGGTCGAGGGCGCCGCAGATGATGAAGGTCGGCGGCAGGCCCGACAGGTCGGTGGCGCGGGCCGGCGCGGCGAAAGGCGAGACGTCCGCCGCGCCCGGCGGACCGCCCAGCAGCGAGGTCCAGCCGAAACGGTTGCTGTCCGGCGTCCACACGAACTGGCCGACATAGGGAGAGGGGTCCGGGCGCGTGACCGTGCGGTCGTCCAGCATCGGAAACACCAGGTGCTGGAAGGCCACGGCGTATTCGCCCCGCCGCCGGCGCTCTCGCCGGTCACCACGATCCGGCCGGGATCGACGCCGAGCGCCGCCGCCTGGGCGTGCAGCCAGGCCAGACCGGCGTAGCAGTCCTCCACCGGTCCCGGATGGGGCGTCTCCGGCGCCAGACGATAATCGACCGAGACCACCACCGCACCGAGCTGGCTCGCATAGGATAACTTCAAGCCGCGCCCGTACATCCACAACCACGTGGTCGAGCTGCAGGGAAACGGCCGGGCGGTCGGGACCTGCTATGTCGAACTGCGTTCGCAGACCCAGGACATGAACTGGGTCGGGACCGGCTACTACCACGACGAATACGTCAAGGATGGCGGGGCGTGGAAGTTCAAGGCGCGCCGCTACAAGGCGGTGAAAAGCGATTCGCTGATGAGTTTCGCACATGGATGAGCTTCGGGACCGGCCGCCCTTATCGCACCGGCACATTCGAGAAGAGCGCGCCGAGGCCCTCCGCCATTGTCGGGTGCGCGATAATCGCATCACGCAAGCCTGTGTAAGGCATGCCCGCCAACATTGCGGTCTGGACCACGGCCATGACTTCACCGGCGTCGGCGCCGATCATGGTGAAACCGAGAATGGCGTCGCCGCCCACCTCGACCAGCGCCTTCATGAAGCCGCGCGTCTCCGATATCGTCCGCGACCGCAACACGGCGGCGATCGGTAGCTTCGCCACGCGAACGGCGATGTCCTGGCGCTGGGCTTCGCCTTCGCTCAAGCCAACGCGCGCGAGCGGCGGGTCGGTGAACATGCAGTACGGGACGATCCGATCACGCTTGGTGCGCTTCCCGCCGTTCAGATTGGCCCAGACGATGCGGAAATCGTCGAACGAGACGTGGGTGAACTGTGGGCTGCCGGCCGCCTCGCCAATTGCCCAGACGTCGGGCGCACTGGTCTCCAGCCGGTCATTGACCGCGATATATCCGCGGTCGTCGAGCACGACACCGGCGAGGTCGAGCCCGATCCCGTCGGTGTTGGGGGTGCGTCCGGCCGCGACCAGGAGATCGCTGCCATCGACGGTCTGATCGCCCGCCGGCGTGCGCATCTGGAGGCTGACGGTCTGTCCGGATCGGCCCTGCACACCAAGAACCTTAATTCCAAGATGCACCTCTATGCCGTCGTCGCGCAGCATCTCCAGAACTGCATCCGCGACGTCGGAATCTTCCCGGCCGGCGAGCTGTGGTCCGACCTCCACGATACTCACTCGGCTGCCGAAACGACGGTAGGCTTGTGCCAGCTCCAGGCCGACATATCCGCCGCCAAGCACGATCAAGTGGTCGGGCAGTCGATCGAGCTCGAGCGCCTCGACATTGGTGAGCGGCTCTGCCGCCGCGAGACCCGGAATATCCGGGATCGTCGCATGCGTCCCGAGATTGAGAACCACGCGATCGCCGGTCAGCACGCGGGTACCGCCATCGTTCAATTCAACCTCGATGGTTTTCGGCGCAATGAAGCGGCCCATACCCATGATCAGTTCCGCGCCGCTGGCCTTGTAGCGGTCGAGGTGCATGGCGATCAGGCCGTCGACCATCTCGCGCTTTCGTGCCAGCACTCGCTTCATGTCGATGGCCGTGGAACCCGTCACGATCCCAAAGCGATCGGCGTGGTGAACGAGATCGGCAACTTTCGCGCTCCAAATCTCATTCTTGCTGGGCAGGCAGTTGGTGTTCGGACAGGAACCGCCGATCAACTTGCGTTCGACGACAGCGGTTCGGCGCCCTGATCTGGCCGTGTGCCAGGCCAGAAATTTGCCGCCTTCTCCACTACCGAGGACGAGCATTTCAAAGTGTTCCGGTTGGGACATTTTCAATTCTTCGTAGTTCGAGAACGAGCGCCCTGCTGAGTGTCGCCAGCGCCGCGGTCATGCCGATGCTTTGACTACGAGATCATTGCCGGGCCTTCCAAAGAGGGCGTCACTACCCGTGCGCAATTGTGGATTGGAACGCTACTCTCGGACCTGCGGGTGGTCCTTGGAACGCTGCTGAGGACGACTGAGAATTCATGAGCGCTCTGTCAGCTCAAATTCACCGAGTGCTGATCCCGGCGGGGTAGGGCGGCCGGATGACCAAGCTGTTCAACCCGTTTCGCTGGCTCAACTCATCGCCCGAGGTGACCCTTCACGTAGGTGGCGTCGATCCACAGGTAGGGCCAGTCGCCCTCGATCGGCCGGGTCAGCTGTTGAAAAGCTCTCCCTCCAACTCCCCCCTCACCCCAAGCTCTCCTCCAGGCTCGCCAGCCGCGCCGCCTGGTCCTCGGCGATCAGCGGGTTGATCACGTCGTCGAGCGCCTCGCCCTCGATCACCTTGGGAAGGTTGTAGAGGGTCAGGTTGATCCGGTGGTCGGTCACCCGGCCCTGGGGGAAGTTGTAGGTGCGGATGCGCTCCGACCGGTCGCCGCTGCCGACCTGGCTCTTGCGCGCCTCCGAGCGCTGGGCGTCGAGGGCGTCGCGCTTCTGCTGGCGCCCGCGGGCCAGCGGCGCCTTCATCGCCCGGGCGCGGTTCTGGTGCTGGCTCTTCTCCGACGAGGTGACGACGATCCCGGTCGGCAGGTGGGTGATGCGCACCGCCGAGTCGGTCTTGTTGACGTGCTGGCCGCCGGCGCCGCTGGAGCGGTAGGTGTCGATCCGGATGTCGGCGTCGTTGATCACGATGTCGACGTCCTCGACCTGCGGCAGCACCGCGACGGTGGCGGCGGAGGTGTGGATACGCCCTTGCGTCTCCGTGTCGGGCGCCCGCTGCACCCGGTGCACGCCGCTTTCGAACTTCAGCCGCCCGAACACCCCCTCGCCCGCGATCGAGGCGATGATCTCCTTGAAGCCGCCGGCGTCGAAGTTGTGTGACATCCGCCTCGCGCACGATCGTCAGCTTCTCTTCCAGCGGCACGACCGTCGCCCGCGGCGATAAGAATTCTGTTGCCGCGCCGCGCCCACCCCGCTGACGGCGCCGCGTGGACCGTGAGGAGCGAATGACAGTCAGGTTGCTTTCGGAGGTCATTCGAGCCAGGTAGTATTAGCGAAGCAATAATGCGCCGCCGCCCGCCCCTGCGCGAGGTTTCAGGTGAAAATAGCCTTGGCCATGATGTCCCGATAGAGGGCCAAGATCGTTTTTCGCTCGCGCTCGTCCTTGGACTCACCCAGCAGGATCTGCTGCGACAAACCGTTACGAATGGCCACCATCATGTCGATCAGAACGAGCAATTCGGACTCATCCATGTGGCGCATCGCACCGGAGGCGATGTCCCGTTCGAGCGCACGTCGATAGCCTTCCCGGATCATTTTGTAGAAGCGCCGGTAGCCTTCCGCCGCCATGATCGGCGCTTCGTTGATGATGCGTTCAGATACGTTATGCTGTTCGAAGAAATCGATGAACGCCTCGAGCCGCGCTACTTCGCGGTCGAGTCCTCGTACGTGAGGATCTATGTGATGGCGGAAATAATTGAGCATGCTCTCGCCATAATAGATGGGGAGAAGTTCGAATATTTCCTGCCGGGATTCGAAGTAATTGTAGAAAGTGCCCTGCGCGATACCCGCGTGGGTGCAAATCCGCGAGATCGAAGCGCCATCATACCCAAATTCGCCGACCATCCGGGCCGCTGACTCGATTAGCTGGCTGCGCGTGAGCTCGGACCGTTCCGCACGGCTAAGCTTGCGCTGATTGGTCTTGGCCATCGAGCTTGTATCGTCCTTATGTTGGGGCCAACGAGCCTAGCATGCGCGTCCGGTGGCTCAAGAAACGCCCGATGCAA
>JAQGIW010000008.1 GCA_028290905.1 Caulobacteraceae bacterium
CGCCAACTACCTCAAAAACTCAGGCTATGGTTCCGTGTGAAGGAGTCGTGCTCTAGCGCCGGACCTTGCTCTATCCCTTGGAAGGCCGGGTCAACTCGCTCGGTCTCCGCGACCAACCAAACCCCGCGCCCGAACCCTCTAAGATCTGAAGTCTTGGCGATAGACTGTCGGCCCGGCGCGACCGTCGCAACCTCAACCTGGGGTCACGTGGCCGCCTCTGCAGGCGTCTTCCTGAACCAGCAGAGTGGAGATGGCCGCCACGATTTGCGCGACGGCGAAAGGCTTGGATGTCATCAGGCTGTTGGGCACGCCCCTGGCACGCCAATCGAGGCCGCTTTGGCCAGTAATATAGACGACCTGAATATGGGGTGAGAGCTCGCAGGCGCGGTGACCGACTTTCCAGCCATCCGGTCCCGCTCCGAGCACGACGTCGAAAGGTCTTCGTGCCGTCGCTGGCGCGGGCCACTTCGTAGCCAGCGCCCGTGAGCGCGTCACGCAACCCGTTTCGGATTAGTACATGATCCTCAACGAGGAGAAGATTCTGGGTGGACGCCACCATGATACTCCATACCCAAGCTTGAGGTTCGCGCCACGTCGACCAAAGAGACGATAGTGCCGGAGGCCGAGTCGACGTCCACATGAACACTGTCACTAGTATTGCGTTCCCGGATAAGAGATCTCCCTTTCGCTGTCCGTAATTAATTTTCTCAAGATCACATGGTCTAGAGACGGCTGGCGGCCGAATCGAAATCGCCTGTAGTTTATAGGAATCGCGCCTTTAGTTTATAGAGATCGCGCCTTTAGTTTATAGATAGCTAGGATTTTAGCAAATCCCGACCATTTGAATCATTTAGTCGCATGGGTCATTGAAGAGCCGCGTGATATTAACAATCCTGTTCGCAACAGCTGTAGGTGCTGGGCGACATTCTAGCCGGCATTTCTATCGGGTACGGCTTTCGCATCGCGAGCCTCCGCTCCGCTTGAAAGGGCATGCCATGACCAACCGAATCTCGATCGGGCCTGACACTGGGATCGGTTTGCGTTCGGCGATGGGGGGGGTGGGTGACGCTGGCCAGTGCGTCGACGGCAAGCGTGACGATTCCATTGTACCGGAGCGCGAGGCGCGCAGTCAGACGGACGAATCGATCCTCAAATCCGTCGCCCTCCAAACCGCGATTTTGAACAGCGCCAACTTCTCCAGCATCGCGACCGACGCCAAGGGCGTGATCCAGATATTCAATATCGGCGCCGAGCGGATGCTGGGTTATGCCGCCGCCGATGTGATCAACATCATCACCCCGGCCGACATATCCGATCCCCAGGAGCTGATCGTGCGCGGCCAGGCTCTGAGCCTCGAGGCGAAGTCCCCGATCAAGCCAGGCTTCGAAGCTCTTGTGTTCAAGGCTTCGCGCGGGATCGAGGACATCTATCCGCTGACCTACATTCGCAAGGACGGAACCCGGTTTCCGGCGATAGTCTCCGTCACGGCGCTCCGCGACGCCGAGGAGACCATCATCGGCTATCTGTTGATAGGCACTGACAACACCGCCCGCAAGCGGGTCGAGGAAGAGCAGAAGCAGTCCGATCAGAGCCTCCGGGATCAGCAATTTTACACGCGCTCGCTGATTGAATCCAACATCGACGCCCTGATCACGACCGACGCCTACGGAATCATTACCGACGTGAACAGGCAGATGGAGGCGCTGACCGGCAGCACGCGAGACGAGCTTATCGGCGCCCCCTTCAAGGATTGTTTCACTGATCCCGATCGGGCCGAAGCGGGCATCAACCGTGTGCTGCTCGAGAAGTCGGTCACGGACTACGAACTCACCGCATGGGCGAGGGACGGCAAGCAGACGTTCGTTTCCTTCAACGCGACGACCTTTTATGATCGGACCCGGACTCTGAAGGGCGTCTTCGCCTCGGCGCGCGACGTAACGGAGAGAAAGCGCTTCGAGGCGGAGCTGAAAGCAGCCAGAGTCGCTGCCGAAAGCGCGAGCCAGACAAAATCAGCTTTTCTCGCCAGCATGAGCCATGAAATCCGAACGCCGATGAATGCGATCATGGGCATCGCCGACCTGCTCGCCAAGACGACGCTTTCCCAGGAGCAAGACGAATACGTTCAGATTTTCCGCCGCTCCGGCCAGAATCTGCTCAACCTCATCAACGACATCCTTGACCTGTCCAAGGTCGAGGCCTCGCAGATCGAACTTGAGCACGACGCATTCTCTTTGAACGACCACCTGAAAGCGGTGATCGAGCTGGTGACGCCGCGCGCGCTCGAAAAAGGACTGACCCTGTCCTGCGAGATCGCTGCCGACGTGAGCAATGCGCTGGTCGGAGACTCCGCACGGCTGGAGCAGGTTCTGTTCAACCTGCTCGGCAACGCGATAAAATTCACCGAGACCGGCGGCGTGTCATTGAGAGTGGTGCGGGTTCCTGATGGCTCGGTTCCACCGACCTTGAGATTCATCGTCACAGACACGGGGATCGGCATCGAGTGCGACAAGGTGGCCGCCGTGTTCGAACGATTCACCCAGGCGGATTCATCGACGACGCGCCGCTTCGGGGGTTCTGGCCTGGGGCTGACCATTTCGAGGCAGCTCGTGGAACTGATGGGCGGGCGCATATCGTGCGTCAGTGTCGTGGGTCAGGGAAGCGTGTTTACGTTTACGGCGCCTTTCGAGGTCCTGGAGGTCCCAGCCATGCCCGAGACAACAGCCGTGCTCGCCCATCCCGATACGCCGCCAGCCGCGCTGAGGCAGCTTCGGATCCTGATGGTGGAAGACTCGCCCGACAACCGCACGATCGCCCTGGCCTATCTGAAGGACACCCCATACCGAACCGACGTGGCGGCGACGGGGGCTATCGCCTGCGAGATGTTCACCACCGGAGAGTACGATCTTGTCCTGATGGACAGGCAAATGCCGGTCATGGACGGCTTGACCGCGACACGGGCCATGCGCGCCTGGGAAAAGATAAATGGACGGCGCCCGACACCCATCATCGCCCTGACGGCCTCCGCCCTGAAGGGGGATCGGGAGATCTGCGTGGCGGCAGGGTGCACGGCGTATCTGAGCAAACCGATCAAGCAGGAGGTGCTGCTGCGAGCGATCAGTGACTATTCTGCGGCCGAGCTGCCGTCCCTGCAGAAAAGGGGGGTCGTGAACGATTCCAACTCACCACCGGAGGAAAAACTGGCACAAGTGGAGCCCCAATATTTGCAAACAATCGCCGGCAGGACATTCTCGCGATCCAGAAAACATGCAGAGCAACTGTCTCTAAAATAACAATCAATATAGGTTATCGGCGACGCCAACACATATACTGAGATTTGTTATCGGTATAGACACTTTTCCGCGATGGCGCGGAAATAACCGTCGATAAATTCTCGGTGCCACATCAGTTATCCTATTTGCGCCGAAGCGATACGGCAATTATCTGACAGTTCTCTGCCTGCCGCAACACGACAAGCAAAGAGAAACACGGGAGTCCATGAAAATTGCTCGCCCCAGCGCGCGGGATTACATCTCCGGCCCTATCTCCTTGAGCGGATCGAACGCACTCTGGTCGATGGCTTACTGCAGTCGCATGAGCGCGCCCTTGTCCGACGACGAGCTTGCGAAGCTGGCGATTCACGCGGACGAGCGGAATCAGACGCTCGGGATCGTCGGGATTCTATTCGTCGCTGGAAATCGCTTCCTGCAGGTTTTGGAGGGGGATCGCGGCGCCGTTCGATGGCTCTACGACCAGATCGCCGAGGACACGCGCCATCGGCGGATGACGAAGCTGATGGACATGCCGATTGAGCAGCGGGCGTTCGGCGGCTGGTCGATGCGGCTCATCTGTGAGACCGACGTCGCGGAAACGTTACGGATGCCTGTACTGGAGGCGTTAGAGTCCGCCGCGGTTCTCGATGCCGACGAAGGGGCGGGGTGGTCGGGTCTGGGTGAACTTCGCGCATGTCCGGCAGCGCTGGTCAGCGGGATCCTCGGGCGCCGCGGAAAATTCAACCGTCTTGCGACGGCCGGGGACCTGTACGGCACCTAACAGCCACCCCCCTGGCGCAGAGTGGCCGATCACCCGAAGCCCAAGCTGCCCAACTCGCCGGGACGAAGCCGAGACCGACGTCCTGGCCTAAATGACTTTCGGCCGCCCACCGGGCCAAGCTCCACAGCACCAACCCGCTGGACCGGGTCAACGGCGAGATCAAGCGCCGAACCGAAGTGGTCGGATCGCCTCGCCGGCCCCGTCGCCTGCGCGCCGAATTGCATCATCCATCGTCGGAGCAACGTCTCATGCAGGCCTAGCTCGGCGGCCACACGCCCTTATGCGATCCGTCGCAAATCGCCTCTGGGGCGGTTCGCTCTTACCCTCTGCATGAACACGACGCCAAGCCGCCCGCCGCCGGAGCGGTGCGAAGATTGGTGAAATTAGTACATGAAATTAGCACCCAACCCTGACAATCGATAAATTCTCAAGTAAAAGTAAGGCGGAATTGGCAGACGCGCCGGACTCAAAATCTGGTTCCGAAAGGAGTGTCGGTTCGACCCCGACCGCCCGCACCAGCCTTCGCGCCTACGCTTCGGCCCCTTGAGCCTGTCATGTGGCGCGGCAGTCGTAGCGCAGGCCGCGTTCGGCGCAGAAGTCCGGCCATCGGCTGGTGGCGCGCCAGTAGGCGACGAGACCGAGCCTGCGCGCCAGAGCCATGAACCTCGGGTCCGAGCGCATGGCGGCGGTGGGCGGCAGGAACAGATAGGGCGCCGTGTAAGGGTCGAGGGGCACGTAAAGCTGTGCTTGAGCGAAGGCGCCGTTGAGGTCGCCCAGCATCGCCAGAAGGGTAAGGGCCTCCCCATGGCTGAGCGATCCCGCGTCGGCCGCGGCCCGCACCGCCTTTGCGGCGTGGGCCTTGGCGGCTCTGTTCTTCGTCGGCGCGGCTTTGAGCGCGGCGCGCCAGGCCTCGACCGAGATCTCGTCCATTCCGGACGGCCGCGCCACGGGGTCGGCAAGCAGAGCCAGGGTGTTCTCCGTCGCGCCCGCGACGATGCTCGTCCAGAAGCGCGCGTCCTTGGTCGCGCCGTGCTCCGGCCATTGGGCCTCCATCTGCGCCACCAGGGCTTGGCTCTCGGACGGATGGCCCTCCGACGCCAGGTTCAGAGCGAGTGACCAGTTCTCGCTGTTGTGCAGCGGATCGAGATCATGGGCTCGCTCGAGCCACGCGAGAGCCTCCCGCCCGCGGCCGACGACCCAGAGGAGACGACCTTCCATCATCGCGCCGGGCTCGAAGCTCGGGTCGGCGGCCGCGCCGCGAAGGATCAGGTCTTCCCGCGCCTTCCAATCCAGCAGCGGCGCCGAGAGCTCCAGCGCCAGATAGGCCTCTCCATTGTGCGGATCGAGCGCCAGGGCGCGTTCGGCCTCTCTGCGTGCGTCGGCGCGCAGAGCCTGGCTTTCGGGTGACGGCGGCAGATCGAGCGCCCCGAAGGCTTCGGCGGAAGCCACGCCCGAGTGACCCCACGAGAAATCGGGCGAGGCGGAAACGACTTTCTGATAGTCCGACAAGGCCGCTGCACGGCTACCCTTGCGCACGCCGATCGTGCTGTCACGGCCGGCGATGAACGCGGCGAGGCTCGCCGCATCGAGCTTCACCTTTCGGGAAAGTCCGAGCTTGGCCCAGTGGGCGACGTCGGCGGCATGCGCCGCCACGCTCGCCTGGAGGGCCTCCGGCGCGTCCGCGGGACCCTGGAGCTTCTCGGACCAGATCGTCACGTGCTCGCGGGCGTCATCCAACTGGACGCGGACCTCGATGTTCTTTCCCGCGCGTTCGACCGTTCCGTCGAGGAGCAGGTCGACCCCCAACCTTTTGATCGCAGGGCCCGCATCTGGGCCGTGCAACGCCTGGCTCTCCGTCCTGGAGACCGCCTGCACCTGAACGCCCGATAGCATACCCACAATTTCCTCCGAGAGGCCATCGGCGAAGGCGCGCAGATCTCCGCCGGACTCCGGTGTTTCAAACGGTATCACGGCGACCCGGCCTTCTATCGGCCGTGACACCGAGGGCAGCCGATCGTGGATGGCCCAGAGAACCGCCGCGGCGCCCAGGCCGATCACGGCGAATCCCGCCAAAGTGGCGGCAATCGGCCGCGACGCCCGCGCCCGTCCCGGATCCACTGGCGGGCCGATGGCGTCCGCCTGCGGACCGACCGCCAGCCGGTAGCCGATCCTGGGTATAGTCTCGATCGTGAAGGCGTTCCTGGCCTCGGTCTTGGCCAAACGGCGCAGCCTCTGGATGCAGCGATTGAGGGCGTCTTCGCCCACGGTGAACCGGCCCCAGCAGACCTCGATCAGCGCGTGGCGCGATACCGGGTGCCCGCCCGCCCGAGCGAGGGCGACGAGCACTTGCATCACACGCGGCTGCAATCGAATGCGGCGCCCGCCGGCCGACACCTCGCACGCGGTGGGCCTGATTCGCACGCCGCCGACAAGGAAGTCCGCCTCCCGCGTCAGATCGATCCGGCGCCCGAGCTCGATGGCGGCGGTCGCGTCGTTCATCACAAGATCGGGGGCGATGATCGGAAATTGATCGGCAATGGATCGGCTCCCCGCCCTTCCCGGACGGTAATCATCGCCCTTTAGTCGGACACGAATAAGGCCGATGGGGCCAAAAGGCGCCGCCTGTTCATGGAGATGACCTGATCATGAAACATACGATCAAGCTTGCCGGCGCACTTGCGGCCGCCACCGCCATGATGGCCGCAGAAACCGCGAGCGCCGGCTGCTCGAACCCGGGGACTTCGCAGTCTGCCGCGGTCCATATGATACCGGGATTCATCGTCGCGGGCCTTGCGCCGAAGATTTCGTTGCCGCCGCCGGGCCCGAACACCCTGGCTCAAGGTATCGTCGGCACCTGGCTGGTGACCTATACGGCCGGCGGCAAGCTGTTCGCCCAAGCCTTCATCCAATGGCACAATGACGGCACGGAATGGGAGAACATCAATCTGCCCCTCGCCGGCGGAAGCATGTGTCTCGGGTCGTGGAAAGCGGTCGACGCCAGGGACGTGATCCGATTCCACGTCGGCTGGCTGTTTACAGCGGGCCTCCTGACCGGCTATTTCACCGAGACGGAGAAGGACAAGCTTACGGGCGCGAACACCTATTCCGGCGTCTACGACCAGAAGATCTTCGATCTGTCTGGTCACGTCATCGCCGAGGTCCCCGGAACCTCCAACGCGGTTCGCATCGGTCCCTGAAACAGGCCGGCGGCGGTCCGTTCCTACGCCAGTCGCCACTCGCCAATCGCGTCCCGCCTCGCCGGCCTCCTCGGCGATCGCGGCGTCGAACCAAGCCGGGTCGGCGGAGAGCATGGCCGTCCAGAGAAGCCTTGTCCTGAAGGGCTTCGCCGGTCCGGCGAAAAAACTGAAGCAGGATGCCCTCCGAAGCCTAGAGCAGGTTGCGATCTGACGGAATCAGATCGCAACCTGCTCTAGTTCTTTGTTTTGCCGCGCGTTTCATCCGAAAATCGGTTCCCGCTTTTCGGAACGCGCTCCAGGCCTCAACTCAACTCCGGCTGCCCGATCGCCGCTTCCGCGACCAGCCAGTCGCGCAGGGCGTGAATGCGGCGGAGTTTTCGGCTGTCGGCTCGCCACACGACGAAGAAGCCGAGGTCTGACGCGACCGCGCTCTCCAGCGGTCTCACGAGCCGCCCGGCGGCTAGGTCAGCCTCGATCAGTCCGCTGCGCGCCAGCGCCACGCCCAGGCTCTGGGCCGCCGCTTCCAGCAGCATCACCGAATCCTCGAACAACAGCCCTTTGCGTGGCGGCGACTCCAGGCCGAAAACGCTGAACCACAGGCTCCAGGGCCGGTACCCGTGATGCAGCAGAGGCGCGGTCAGCAAATCCCGCGGCTCGCGCATCGGATGTTGGGCGGCGATCTTCGGGCTGCACACCGGGAACAGCGTCTCGGCGAACAGGCGCCGTACTTCCACGTTCTCCCAGCGGCCCGCCCCATAGCGAACGGCGGCATCGACGCCATCAGTGGTGAAATCGGATCGGCGCTCCTCGACGCGGATCTCCAGGTTGGCGCCGGCGCCGTCGGAGAGCAGCTTCGGCAACCTCGATGGCAGCCAACGGTTCGCAAACTGCGGATCGAGACTGATCACCAGGGGATCTCGCTCGGCGGCGGTGTTGAATTGCGCCACTGCCTCCTGCAGCACGTCGAGGCCCCGGCCGACTTCGCTGGCCAGGTGCTGCGCCGCGGGCGTGGGGACCATGGCGTTGCCGCGCCGCGCGAAGAGCTGCGCGCCCAGTTCCGCCTCGAGCCGGCGAATCTGCTGGCTCACCGCGCCGTGGGTGACCGACAGCTCCTCGGCCGCGCGGCTGTAGCTGCGGTGCCGCGCGGCGGCTTCGAGCGCACGAAGCGCGAAGAAGGGCGGGAGGCGTCTCACGGCTCCAAGTTGTTAGCGCACGTAACAACCTAGGGCAAAATCTATCGTTCGCGAGCCGCGCTCGGACGACGTACATCCTTCCCAACGGCGCCGTTGATTTTAACCAGCAAAAACAAGGATGAAGTCCATGAAGACTCAGGTTTTCCTGCTAAGCGCGGCCGCCCTCGTGTTCGCCGCCTCCGCTTCCCACGCGGCTCCCTCGGAGCTGCAGCGCTACGCCGATAGGGCCAAGGTCAACGCGCAGAATCTGCTGCGCACAACCCGGCTCGACCTCAAGGGCCAGTCGGTATCGGTCCGCGCGAAGGTCGACCTCGACGGGCGTCTGACCGGCATTCAGGTCGTGCGCAGTTCCGGCTCGCCTGACGCCGACGCGGCCGTGGAGACGGTGCTGAGGAAAGTCGTCGTGAGCAATCCCCTCTTCGGGCTGACCGATGGCGCCGTGTCGATGACTGTAACGGCAGCTCCCATCGTCGAGGCCACGGCTCAATGACGCCCGGCGCGATCCAGTCGCGCCACGGCTCGAAAGAGGAAAGGGCGGTCCTACTCAGGGCCGCCCTTTCGGCCGCGCATGCCCAGGGCGATCGGGGGCGCTAAACCAGCAACCGCTCCCGGATGGCTTGCCGCCGAGCGGCGGTGACGCCGATCACGTCGCGGAGATAGGTGTCGATGTCGCCGTGCCTGTCGGCGATGGCGGCGAAGGCGGCGTCCAGCCAGGCGGGGTCGACGGACAGCATGGCGCGCAGCAGGGCCTCGGAGGGGGCGTGGCCGTGGGTCTGCTCGAACTGGACGGCGAGCTCGGCCAGGCGGCCGTCGGCCCGATTGTGGCGGTTGGTGGCCAGGTAATCGGCCGAGATGTCCTCGCGGGGCGCGCCCAGCACATGGAGTGTAAGGGCGCACAGGAAGCCGGTGCGGTCCTTGCCGGCGTGGCAGTTGATCAGCACCGGCCCGTCCAGCTCGGCGAGGAGGGCGAAGTAGTCGCGATAGACCGCCACATAGTGCGGGTCGAAGGGATAGCCCCGATAGCCGACGATCATCTGTTCGCTCACCCGCCTCGGCGTGGCGCCCGGTTCGGCGAGGAAGGCCAGGTGCGGCGCGACCAGCTGTTCGGTGGGGCCCTGGTGCTCCAGGACGCGGGCCAGGGCGGCGGCGGGCCGGCGGGCCGGGTCGCGCGCCCGCTCCGGCGGCCGGCGCAGGTCGACGAAGAGTACGAACCCAAGCGCGGCCAGCCGCTCCAGGTCGGCGTCGGTGGCGGTCGCGTGATGCCCGGAGCGGAACAGCCGACTCGTGCGGATACGCCGCCCGCCCGCGCCCACGCCGCCGCCGAAGTCGCGGAAGTTGATCACGCCGTTCAGTTCGATCGCGCTCACGCGGTCCCCTCCGATGCAAGAGCCGGAAGACGTTTCGACGAACGTCTGAATCAGGCTCTACACTTTGAATTTAAAGCAAGATTCAGACTTTGGGCGCATCCGCCTAAAGTCATCTTGCTCTAGCCGTGGAACAAGCACGGCCCGCCCGGGTCGTCCAGACGGAACCGGAATCGAGTCAGCTCGCCGCGGCGTCGCCTGGCTTGTCGCGCTCAGCGAGCAGCCGTCGGATACGGTCGACCACGACCTGCGGCTCGTAGGGCCTGGCGAGGTCGGGACCGTTTTCGCAGAGCTCGGCGGCGCGCTCCGCCGCCCGCGCCGGGGTGCCGGCCAGGATGACGCTCAGCCCCTCGCGATGTTCGCGGACCCATTGCGCCAGTCCGAAGCCGTCCATCGATCCGGGCAGATCCATATCCACGAGCACGGCGTCGATCCCCAGTTCGGTCTGCCGCAGCACCGCCAGGGCTTCCTCGGCGCTCGCCGCCTCCACGACCCGGTAGCCGCAGTCCCGCAGATAGTCCGCGACCGTCATGCGGATCAGCACCTCGGCGTCCACGACGAGGACCGCTTGGGGCGCTGGAGGCGAGGCCCGCGTGTCGTCGCCGCTCATGGCGCCTCGTTCGAAAGCAGATCGACAATCGTCGCGATGATTTTCGCGACGTCATAGGGCTTGGCGACGAAGGCGTCCGCCACCTCTGTCACGGCCGCCGGGACCACCCTGCCGGAGACAACGATCACCTTCAGCTCGGGTCTCGTCGTGCGCACGTACCGGCCAAGGGCTATGCCGTCCAGCGAGCCGGGCATGTTCACGTCGGTCAAGACCACATCGACCGGCGTCGAACTGGTCAGCACCGTGAGAGCCTCGTCCGCGCTCGCCGCCTCCACCACCGAATACCCTGCGTCTCGCAGGGTTTCAGCCAGCGACAGCCGAATCAGCACCTCGTCTTCCACCACCAGGATGGCCGGGCCGCGAGGGTGCGCCGGGCTGCCGCAGACCGCAATCGCCCCCATCCGGTGTTCCTTTTTTCTCGACCGCAGGCGAACGCGCGAAGGTCGCACCGGTTCCTCGGCGATTCCGCCTCTTCATGACACTCCATCCGCCATCAACGGCGAAGGCCCACGATATTCGAACTCCACCAGGAAGACCCGCTCGCCAGCCCCGTGCTTGGCGACTTTCAGAAGATCGACCATGCCGGCGAAGCCCGAGCGCCGGGCCAGGGCAGGGGTGACGTCGGAGAGCGCGATCTCGCGCAGCGACGTCACCTCGACGGCCCCCGGCCCCAGCCGGTAGACGCCCCCCACCTTCACATGCGGGCGCCGCCAGATGCGCACGCTGCAGGTGACCTCGCCGGCCATGATCGGCGCGTGCAGGCGCTTGGTGAACGTCATTGGCGGCTCCTGGTGTTCCCGTGGTGGCGTTCGGATCCGATCCAGCATAACCTTTCGCGATCTCGGCGCAGTTCCTCCTTAAGGGGACGCGACCGATACCGGGGAGGCGCGGATGATCAGGGGCAGGGCCGGAACAGCCTTTCTCGCGGCCGCGGTCGCGGGCCTGTCGTCGACCGGAGCGGTCGGGGTTGCGGGAGCCCAGACGCCGGCGGCAACGGTCTACCGGGCGCCCCTCACGCCGGACGGCCACCCCGATCTCAACGGCGTCTGGCAGGTCCTGAACACCGCCAACTATGACATCCTTCCCCATACGGCGCGGGCGGCGATGGCCTTGCGGCCGGGTCCCATGGGACCGGTCCCCGACAAGCTGGTCCTCGCCCTGGGAGCGGTCGGGGCGGTCCCCGCGGGCGCGGGCGTGGTCGACGGCGGCGTCATCCCCTACAAGCCCGCGGCGGCCGGGCGGAAGGCGGACAACCAGGCGCACTGGCTGGAGCGCGATCCGGAGATCAAGTGCTACCTGCCCGGCGTTCCGCGGGCGACCTACATGTCCTATCCGTTGCAGATCTTCCAAAGCCGCGAGGCGTTGCTGATCGCCTACGAATACGCCGGAGCCGTGCGCAACATCCTCTTCCAGGACCCCGGCCCGGCGCCGGTGGACTCCTGGATGGGCCAGTCGGTGGGCCACTGGGTCGGCGACACCCTGGTCGTCGAAGTGACCGGCCAGAACGACAGCACATGGTTCGACCGCGCCGGGGATTTCCACTCCGACCAGCTGAAGGTGGTCGAGCGCTACACGCCGGCGGGGCCCGACACCCTCCGCTACGAGGCCGAGATCACAGACCCGGAGGTGTTCACCAGGCCGTGGACGATGCGCATGACCCTTTATCGCCGCGTCGGCGAGGACGCCCGGCTGCAGCAGTTCAAGTGCGTCGAATTCGTCGAGGAACTGATGTACGGGAACCTGCGCAAGGAGCCGTTGAAATGAACGCCGTGACGCGCGCCGTCGCCCGCGGTCTCGCCCTCGCCCTGACGACGGCCGGGGTGGCGGCCGCCCAGACCCAGGCCGCCAAACCCTACCACGCCTCGCGCACCGAGTTCGGCGACCCGGACCTGCAGGGCCTGTGGACCAACGCTTCGATCACCCGGCTCGAGCGCCCCGCCTGGGCGTCCAAGCTCGTCCTCACGCCGGAGGAGGCGGCGGTGGCCGAAGCGAAATCCAAGGAATGGCTGGCCGACAACGACAAGGCCGCCGAGCGGAACGACGTCGGGGGGTACAACTCCTTCTGGCTCGATCCCGGATCGAAACTCGGGGTGGTCAACGGAGAGATCCGCACCTCATGGATCGTCGATCCGCCTACCGGCCGCATCCCCTATTCCCCCGAGGGCGGCCGCGCGGCCATGGCCACCGGCATGCGGCAGGTTCGCGACTTCAGCGGGCCTGAGGTGCGCTCACTGGGCGAGCGGTGCATCGTCGGCTACGGCTCGACCGGCGGCCCGCCGATGCTCAACGTTCTGTATAACAACAACTATCAGATCGTGCAGTCGCCGGGCTATGTGGTGATCGTGGTGGAGATGAACCACGACGCGCGGATCGTCCGCCTCGGCGGGACGCACCCGCCGGCGAACGTCACACCGTGGATGGGAGATTCCGTCGGCCATTGGGAGGGGGACACCCTGGTGGTGGAGACCACCAACCTCAATCCCGGACAGGCGTTCACCGCCGACATCCTTCACCAGATCTACCTGGCGCCCGCGTCCAGGGTCACCGAGCGTTTCACGCGCGTGTCCGACCGCGACATCCTCTACGAATTCAAGGTCGAGGAGCCGCACGCCTACACCCAGACCTGGCGTGGGGAGATCCCCATGCACGCCACAAAGGGGCCGATGTACGAATACGCCTGTCACGAAGGCAACTACGCTCTGGCCGACATTCTTGCCGGGGCGCGGGAACAGGAAAAGACGGCGGCGCTGGCCGCGAAAGGACAAAAATGATCCTCCGCCGTTCGGCCGCCCCGGTCCGGGTCCCCGGAGCGCTGGCCGTCGGCCTGCTGGTGCTGGCCGCGCCGCCCGCCCTCGCCCACCACGCCTTCGCCGCCGAGTTCGACGCCCACGCTCCGGTGCTTTTGCGCGGCAAGGTGACCAAGGTGGAGTGGATCAACCCCCACACCTGGATCCACATGACCGTCGACGCGTCCGGCGGGCCACCCAGGGAATGGATGGTGGAGGGCGGCACCCCCAACACCCTGCTGCGGGTGGGCATCAACCGCGACACCCTGAGGCCCGGGACCGAGATCGTTGTTCACGGCTACCAGAGCAAGGACAGGCTCTGCACCCCGGCCTGCAAGGCCAACGGCCGCGACGTGACCCTGCCCAATGGCCAGAAGCTGTTCGTGGGCTCAAGCGGCACGGGGGCTCCGCGCGATGGCGCCGACCCCAGCGACACCCGGCGCTAGGGTCCGTTTCCGCCCCCTTACGCTGGGGGAATGGGACGCCGTCAGCCCCGGCCTGGCGCGGGCCCTGCGCGAGGCCGGGGCTGCCCCCAGGCTCGAACCACGCGCCCATCCCGCGGCCCGCGTCGCCGCGCTCTGGCGCCGCGGGACGCCGATCCTCACCCGCGGCGAGGTGATTTGGTGGCCGGCGGCGCCGGCGGATCTTTCGGCGCCGGGACGGGAGCGCGGCATGGCGGTCCTGCAGCACGAGCTGCAGCATGTGCTCGACTACGCCTCCGGCTGGCTCACGGCCCTGCGCTATCTCGCCCGCGCCCGCCATTGGACCTACCGCTGGCGATTGTCGGCGGACGCCACCTGGGACGCCTTCGGCGCCGAACAGCGCGCGGCGATGGCTGAGCACCTGTGGCTGATGGAGCGAGGCCTGGCGCCCGACCAGCACCTCGCGGCCCTGCGTCGGCTTATCCCGTGGGTTTAGCTTTGGGCCACGGGCCGGGCTTTGGGCTTCGGCGGCGTGGGCCTGGCGATGCGATCCCGGCGGATTCACGTATCGGCGGCCTGACAGGCCGGCAAATCCGGCGACCGACGGCCCTTCCCCGGGATCGATCCAATCTGGCGCAAACCAAGATCGCTTGCGCTCTGGCACTTTGTTCGCCGGTCCTTTCCACGACCGGTTCCCGCTCTTCCGGACGCGCTTCCTACGGACCGACACGCGCCGGCGTGCAGTCGGCGGCGGGCCCAGAGGCCGACCCGACCGGAGTATTGAGCGAGGGCGCGTGGTCGAAGTCGAACGGGTCCTCGAGCGAGGCGGCGTTCTGGTCTCGGGCGGTCAGGTGCGGGACGGGGGTTCCGCCGATGAAGCGCTTTTCGATCAGCGCCAGCATGGCGGTGTGGTCACGGGCCACGTGAGAGACATAGGCCGGCTTCGCAAACGGCGAGACGGCGATCAGCGGCACCCGCACGCCGAACTGGTCGAAGCTGGCGCAGTTGGCCGGGTAGGGGCCGGTCGGATTGCGGGCCAGTTGCGGGCACAGGACCTCGGCGTCCTTGAGGCTGGTGTCGGTGGTGCTTATCGGATTGGTCGCGCATTCCGCGCCGCCCCCGGGCATGATGCTGCCGGGAGGCGCCGAAAGATCGGCGCACTGGCCGGGCGCGATGCCGTCCGGGGTTCGGGCGCCGCCCTGGTCCGCGGCTGGCGGCTTGGCATGGTCATAGAAGCCGCCGTGTTCGTCATAGGTGACGAAGATGATCGAGTCCTTCCAATAGGGGCCGTTGCGGACGGCGTTGATCACCTGCGAGACGTGCGCCTGTCCGCGTTGAATGTCCGTCGGCGGATGCTCGTCATCTTCCAGGCCCGTCCCCGTGATTCCCAGATTCGGATCGATGAACACCACCGACGGAAGGGGAGGGCCGATCCCCGCCGCCTGGCTCAGGAAAACCGAGAATGGAAGGGTGTGCGTGTCGGGCGCGCGGAACAGGAAGGATTGCGGCTCTTCCTCGAAATAGTCCGCCCAGGTCACGCCGTGGGCGTCGAGGAGATCGAAGATCGTGCCGGTGGTCGGCTTGTAGCCGCCGGCCGGCGGGACGGTGTCGTTGGTGGTGAGGTGACCGAACGACGTGGCGGCCATCAGATAGAAGCGATTGGGGATGGTCGGACCGACCACGGATGAAAACTGCCGGTCGCTGATCGCGAAGGTCTCGGCAAGGCCATAGTAGAACGGAAGGTCCGTCTGGTCGAAGTAGGAGATGGTCTGGTCTTCCGTAGGCGTCTCGCCCGTGTCGATCTGCTCGGTCGCGTCGTTGACCCGGACGAAACCGTTGCTCGGAGAGTAGGCCAGGGTGGCGTTCGGCTTCGCGAAATTAAGCTCCTTGTGAGTGGCGACCCAGCCGTGATCGAGGTCCGGGACGATGCAGCGGGTCGGGCTGTGGAAGGCCTTCACCGCCACCGAATTCACGTCCGGGTTGGCGTTGGAACAAGTAAGTACACCTTTGACGTGGTAGCAGCTGAGGCTGTCGACGCAGCTATGGTCGGTGATCGAACAAAATGGAGTGGCCCGGTGATAGGGACTGCCCGGGGCAAAGGGCAGGACGCCGAAGTAATTGTCGAAGGAATGGTTTTCCTGCATCACGATGATGACGTGGTTGACATTGCCGAGGGTGGCCATCGGCGAGGGCCGGCCCTCCCCCAGCGAGACTGAGCAAGGCCGCCGTAGCGGCAGAGACGAAAAGCCGAGACCACATCGCAGAACTTCCCAGTCAAAGGTTTCAGGGCAGGCGCCAAGGCGGAACCCGCCAATCCAATCAGACGCTGAGAGATTTGAGCACGCCTTCGTGACACGCTGATGACTATGTCTCGGATCGTCGCGCCGGGCTTACCCAGAGACGCTCATGGGCTATGCTCTCTCGCGGGTATTCGAATCTTCGTGGAACCGGATAGTCTTTGAGGCGTTTAGGAAAACCCGATCCAGCGCCCGGCGATGGCCACCGTCAGCCAGAGGGCGAGGGATACCGCCGCCAGCGGCCTGGCGGCCCAGCCCGGACCTCGATGCGCGAGCGGGGCCTTCACGGCGAAGGTGAAGGCGAGAGCGAAGGCCAGGGCGACCATCTTCACCCAAAAGGCGGGCTTGTCGTAGAGCTTGAGCGCCTCGGAGAGTCCGAGCAGGCCGCCAGTGATGACCATCACGACCAGGGCGCCGATCAGCCACGGACGGGCCTCGCGCTCCACGCTCGAAGCCGGGTGGGACGTCAGGCCCAGTCCCAGCAGGCGAAGGTCGAGCATCAGGATCGCCCCGCCCAGCACGGCCAGAGCCAGCAGGTGCACGGCCTCGATGGCCGGAAACAGCCAGACGGAGGTCTTTATGCCGTCGCCGATCGGCGTCGCCTCCAGCGCCTCGAACTGGTGATAGAGGCTCATCGTTCGGCGGGCCCCGCCGGACAGCCGGTGAGGACGTGCACGAAGCTGGATTGCGGCTTGTCGCAGTCGAACCAGTTGTAGGCGATCATCCGCCCGGTGACGATCACCCCGGCCCACGCCGCCAGGGAGATCGCCGCCGAGATCCTGGCGCCCATCGGCGGCGTCACGCTCCTGTCCCAGCGGGCCCGGTCGCGTTCGACGCGCACGTGGAAGACGAAGATGTTGATCGCCGCCACCGTCATCAGCAGGAGCTTGGCGCGGAACCACAGGCTGTGAAAGCTGCGCACCGGAATGGCGTAGAACAGCAGCGCGCCGGTGATGATCATCAGGACGAAGCCGGCGAGCGTCCACGGGAGGATCCTCGCGGTCATCGCCGACACCGGCGCGCGGGTAAACGCCAGGCCGAGGAGGCGCAGATCGACCATGGCGATCGTACCCACGAAAAGGGTGACGCCAAGCACATGGGCCGTCTCGATCAAGGTGTACGCGTAGAGGGACTCGTGCAGAGCAATGCTGCCCGGCTGGGCGGCCAGCCGCTCGACAACGCCATCCAGATCGAGAACGGAAGCAAGGCTCGCGAGCGACCCCGGGTTCATGGCCTGGGCGCCTCGCCCAGCACATAGACGCGGTGGCATTCCTCGCAGGCGTCGTGGATGTCGCCGCCGATGCGCAGCATGGCCGTCCTGTCCTTCAGCTCGGCCGCCCTCATCGCGGCCAGGCCCAGGGCCGAAAGTGTCCGGGCCTGACGGGTCCAGGTCCTGCCGGGACGAACGCGACCGGGCAGCAGCAGCAGATTGCCGCTCTCCGCCACGACGGCGGCGGCGTCGCGCACCCTGGCCCAGGCGGCGGCGGTGCGGGGCGACAGATCGTGCTCGCCCTGCAGGTCGACCACCACCCCCGAGGCCGCCCACACCGCGTCGGTCGCCGGATCGATGACGCGCGTCATCAGTTCGTGAAGCGGAATGGTGGTGTTGAAAGGCGGCGGGGCAGGCGGCGCGGATTTCTGACAGGCGGCGAGGGTCGCCAGACAGGCCGCCGCTATGGCGGCGCGAGCGACCTCGTCAGCCATAGGGCATTCCCTGGGCGTCCACGTAGAGGGCGTAGAGTGACTGGGAGCCGGTGATGAACAGGCGGTTGCGCTTGGCGCCGCCGAAGCAGAGGTTGGCGGCGCCCTCCGGCAGGTGGACAGCCCCGATCCTCTCGCCGTCAGGGGCGATGACGTGGACGCCATCTAGTTCCGGCCCGCCCCAGCCCACCGCGGCCCAGACGTTGCCGTCGACATCGACGCGGAAGCCGTCGGGGCTGGCGGCGCCGAAGTCGTGGAACACCCGTCCGTTGGCCAGAGTCTGGCCGCCCTCGACGTCGAAGACGTGGATCTGCCGCGGATGGCCGCGCTTATGGGACGCGCCGGTGTCGGCGATGTAGAGTCGCCGGTGGTCGGGCGAGAACGCGAGGCCGTTGGGCTTTTCCAGGGACTCATCCACCACCGAGGCCGCGCCCGTCCGCGGATCGAGGCGATAGGTGCGGGTGGGGAGCTCCAGTTCGCCCTTGTCGCCCTCATAATGCCAGTGAAGGCCGTAACCCGGGTCGGTGAACCAGATGGCGCCGTCAGGGTGGACGACCACGTCGTTGGGCGCGTTCAGCCGCAGGCCCTCGAAGCGGTCCAGGAGGACGGTGATCGAGCCGTCGATCTCGGTGCGGGTGACCCGCCGGGCCCGATGTTCGCAGGTGATCAGCCGCCCCTGGCGATCGCGCGTATTGCCGTTGGCGTTGCTGGAGGGCTGGCGGAACACGCTGACCTGGCCTGTTTCCTCGCTCCAGCGCAGCATGCGGTCGTTGGGGATGTCGCTGAAGATCAGGCAGCGAAGGTCGCCGAGCCACACCGGCCCCTCCGCCCAGCGCGCGCCGGTCCACAGTCGCTCCACCGCGGCGCTGCCCAGGCGATAGGGGGCGAAGCGGCGGTCGAGGATCTCCACCGCCGGATCGGGGTAGCGGACGGGGGTCGTCCAGTCGCGGTCGAGCAGATGCTTCGAGCTCACGGCGAGGTCCTCCCTGGGATCACCGGCGACCGGTGAGGAAGGCTTCGTTGACGCAGTTTTCAAGCCGTCCGTTCCGCAGGTAGCGGCCCGCCGTACGGGCCGAGAACAGGCGAATGTCGCGCAGGCTCTGCGGCGTATAGAAGGCCGAGTGAGGCGTGACGACCAGTCGGTGCTTCAGCCAGGCCTCGCCGGCCAGCCAGGCGGCGACCAGCGGCTTGGCCGGATTGGCCGGCTCCTCGGGCAGCACGTCGAGCCCGGCGGCCAGGACGGTGTTCGCCTTCATCGCATCGTGCAGGGCGTCGATGTCGACGATGGGACCCCGGGCGGTGTTGACGAGGATGAGCCCGGGCTTGGCGCTCGCCAGGGCCTCGGCGCCGATCAGGTCGCGGGTCTCCTCGTTCAGGGGGGCATGGATGGAGACGATGTCGCACTGGGCGAGGAGCTCGGCCAGGCTGTCGGCCCGTCGCACCCCCAGCGACAGCTCCGCGCCGCTGGGCTTGTAGGGGTCATGGAACACCACATCCATGTCGAAGGCCTTGGCCCGAAGGGCGACGGCCGTGCCGATGCGCCCCAGGCCGACGATGCCGAAGGTGCAATCGGCCAGCCTCTGGCCAAAGGGGTTGAGGGCCGGGCGCCAGTTCGCCTTCACGTCCTGGCGGAGGCTCTCGTCATGGAAGGCGATGGACTTGGTGAGGGTGAGCATCAGGGCCATGGCGTGGTCGGCGACCTCGCGGGTTCCGTAATCGGGGGTGTTGCAGACCGGGATCCCCCGCTCGCCCCAGGCCCTGATGTCGACGTCGTCGAAGCCCACGGCCGGCTTCACATAGATCCGGCAGCGCGGGAGCTTGTCCAGCACCGCGATCGGCGGCGAGGGGCCCACGAGGGCGTCGCAGTTCCCCCACTGCTCGTCGGTGACATCGGCGAAGCG
>JAQGIW010000026.1 GCA_028290905.1 Caulobacteraceae bacterium
CCGGCGATCGCCCCGCAGAGGGCCTGTTCCAGCTCCGGCAAGGGCGCGTCGCGGCCCAGCAGCGCCTTCAGCCGCGCCGCCTCCCCCTCCACGGCCGCCGGCCCGAGGGCCAGCTCGCGGCGGACCATCTCCAGCACATTGACCGCCACCCGGGCGTGGAACGCCAGCCGGCCGGACAGGGTCGGCGAGACCTCGTCGCGCAGGAAGCCGGCGACGCCCGCGAGCAGCTCGGAAGCGGTGGGCTGATCATACAAGCGGGCGGTCTCCGAAGGGCGCGAGCATGCCGAGGAGGTCGATCTCGGTCTCGCTGGCGCGGCGGCCGATCGCCGCCTTCTCCACGTTGCGTTCGCCGGTCTGGAACTCCCGGCCCATCATCGCGCAGGAGAGGCCCCAGCGCAGCGTCCCCATCACCTCCCACCAGCGCGCCCGCTCGCGGTCGACCGGTCGACCGGATACGGATTCCCAGCCGGCCCAAAGCTCTTCGCGCGGTCCGAAGCCGCCGGCCGGCTTGTCGATCACGCCGAACCGCCAGGACGGCACGCAGATCCACGCCAGGTCCTCCATCGGATCGCCCAGGTGCACGGCCTCCCAGTCCAGCACGGCGCGCAGGCCGTCCGGCCCGACCATGACGTTGCCCAGGCGCATGTCGCCGTGAACAACCGTCGGCGTCGGGTCCGTGGGCGGACGGTGCGCGCGCAGCCAGCGGAAAGCCCAGTCGACGACCGCTCGCCGGCCGCCGTTCGCCTGATAGAGGGCGTAGGACCCGTCCAGGCTGAGGTCGACCGTGGTCCGGCGTAGCGCCCCGGCCCGGGCAGGATCGATGGTGTGGATGCGCGCCGCTGCGGCGCCGAGCTGGAACGCCATCCGGGGGCGAGCGTCCGCATACAGATCATCGCGAAGGATGCGCCTCGCCAGGGTCTCGCCTGGAACCCGGGCCATGACGTAGCCCGATCCCAGCCCCTCCTCGGGCGTGAACACATGCGCTACCGCCGGGACCGGCGCGCCGGCCTCGCGAGCCAGCTCGATCAGCCGCGCCTCGGTCTCCATCGCGGCGGCGTTCTCGCGCTTGACGGTGCCGCCCGGGTTGCGCCGCAGGATCAGCTCGCGCGGCGCCTCGCCGGGGGCCTCCCCACCCGTCGTTTGAACGTCGAAGGCCCACAGCTCCTGGCTCGCCCCGCCCGACAGTCGCTCGAGCCCGACCACCCGGGCGTCGGGCCCGAACCGCCGCCGCATCGAGGCGGCGAGGGCGTCGTGGAAACCGTCAGGCGTCGTCATCGCCGCTCCCCCTCGCCGCGCCTACAGGTCATCGAGCACCAGCGCGCCGGCGGCGATCTGGTCGCGCAGTTCGCGCTTGAGGACCTTGCCCGAGGCGTTCTTCGGCAGTTCCCCGACGAACACCACGTGCTTGGGCTTCTTGTAGCTGGCGATCTCCTCGCGGCAGAAGGCGACGAGGTCGGCGCCGGTGACCTCGTGGCCGTCGCGCACGCTCACTACCGCCACCACCTTCTCTCCCCACTTGGGGTCCGGGGCGCCGATCACCGCCGCCTCCACGACGGCCGGGTGGCGATACAGCACCTCCTCCACCTCACGCGGATAGACGTTCTCGCCGCCCGTGAGGATCATGTCCTTCTTGCGGTCGACGATATAGAGGTAGCCGTCCTCGTCCCACCGCCCCACGTCGCCGGTGTGGAACCAGCCGTCGGTGAAGGCCGCCGCCGTCGCCTCCGGATTGCGCCAATAGCCGCTCAGCACCTGGTCGCCCTTGACCAGGATCTCGCCGGGGACCCCCGGCGCGGCGTCGTTCCCCGCCTCGTCCACCACCCGCACCCGCGCCAGGGGCATCTGCCTGCCCACCGACTTGAGAATCTCCAGTCCCTCCTCGGCGGCGCGTTCGTGGTCCACGCGGCCCATGGTCATGACGTTGCCGGCCAGTTCGGTCATGCCGAAGCCGGTGGAGAAGGCCAGCCCCTGCCAGCGCGCCCGCGCCCGCCGCAGCACCTCGCCCGGCATCGCCGCCGCGCCGTACCCGAGGCGGCGCAGCGAGGAGAGGTCGTAGCGCTCGGTCTCCGGGTTCTCCAGCAGCATGGCGACCATGGTGGGGGCCATGGCGGTGTTGGTGACGCCATAGCGCTCGACATTGGCCAGCAGGGTGGTGGGATCGAAGCTGCGCAGCAGCACCACCGGGAACGCCCTCAGATGGTGCATGGGCATGACATAGCCGGCCACGTGGAACATCGGGAAGGTGAACATCGCCACCTCGTCGGCTCCGCCCACCTCCCACGCGGTCATGGAGTTGAGCACCCCGGCCACCAGGTTCCGGTGGGTGAGCATCGCTCCCTTGGGGAGCCCCGTGGTGCCCGAGGTGTAGAGCAGCCAGCAGAGGTCGCTCTCGGCCGGTCGCCGGTCGGGTTCGACCGCGGCGCCGGAGTCGCGGAAGGCGGCGAAGGGCTGGCAATCACCCGCCTCGCCGCCGATCAGCAGGATGCGCTCCACGGAGGGGATCTGGTCGCGGATCTGCCTGATGGCCGGCAGGTACTTGGCTTCCACCACCAGGATGCGCGGCCCGCTGTTCCCGATGATGTAGGCGAGTTCCTTGGGCGCCAGGCGGTAGTTGAGCAGGGTGAGCGCCAACAAGGCTCCGGGGACCCCATAGTAGCAGTCGACATATTCCGGGCAGTTCTCGGCCAGGATCGCCACCCGGTCGCCGGGCTGGGTTACCGCGGTGAGGGCGTTGGAGAGCCGCCAGCAGCGGTCGCGCAGCTGCGCATAGGTGATGGTCTCGTCCTGGAAGATGACAGCCGGGGTGTCGGGCGCATGGTGCGCGGCGAGCACCGGGACGTCGCTGAGCAGCATGGTGGCGGATATCCTTCAGAAATAGCCGCTGCGCAGCTCGCGCTTGAGGATCTTCCCCGTCGCGGTGCGCGGCAGTTCGCCGGTGGTCAGGCGGATGCTGGTGGGGATCTTGAACCGCGCCAGACGCTCGGAAAGGGCCGCGCGCAGGGCCTCCGCCGTGGAAGGGACCTCGTCGACCGGGTCGACCTGGATCACCGCCGCCACTTCTTCGCCGAGCTCGGGGTGGGGCAGGCCCACCACGGCGGCGTCGCGCACCTTGGGCTGCTCCAGCAGCGCCGCCTCCACCTCGGCGCAATAGACGTTCTCGCCGCCGCGGATGATCACGTCCTTCATGCGGTCGACCACATGGTGGAAGCCCTCCTCGTCGACATAGCCCAGGTCGCCGCTGCGGAACCAGCCGCCGCCGAACGCCGCCTCCGTCGCCTCCGGGTTTTTCCAGTAGCCGGGGATGACGTTGGGCCCCCGGATCCACAGCTCGCCGATCTGGCCGCGCGGCACGTCGGCGCCGGTGTCGTCGACGATGCGCACGTCTGCGGTGACCACGGCGCGACCGATGCTGTCGGGCCGGGCCAGGTAGTCGGCGCCGCCGTTGGTGATGATGGCGCTGGTGGTCTCGGTCAGGCCGTAGCCGTTGCCGGGGGCCGCCTTGGCCTGGAACTGATCGCCGATGCGCCGGATCAAGTCAGGGGGCACCGGCGCTCCGCCCGAGGTGACGCCGATGAGCGAACTCATGTCGGCGCCCATCACCTGGGCGGTCTCGAGCAGCTGGCGCACCACGATGGGGACGCCGGAGACCGCCGAGAGGCCGTGGGCCTCGATCAGCTGGACCGCATCGGCCGGCGCCCACTTGTACATCATCGCCACCTTCGCCCCGGTGGCGACGCTCAGATAGAGCCCGGTCAGCCCGCCGATATGGAAGAACGGGAAGGTCTGCAGCACCCCGGACTGGGGCGCGGCCGGATCCGCTTCGGCCGGCAGTCCCGCCGTCACCCGCGCCACGGTCCCGGCCAGCAGGGTGTTCATCAGGTTCGTCATGTGGTTGCGCTGGGTGGCCATCGCCCCCTTCGGGTTCCCCGTGGTTCCTGAGGTGTAGAGGATGGTGGCGAGGTCGGCTGGGCCGACCTCCGCCTCCGGCAGCTCGACCGGCCCGCCGGCGACCACCTCGGCGAAGTCCACGCCGCCCGCGCCGGCATGGCCCCGACGCGTCACCACCACGGCCTTGATCCCGGGCCGGCCGATCACCCCGCGCAGACGCTCCAGCCGCTCGCCGTCGATGATCAGGGCGGCGGGGGCGGAATCCTCCAGGGCGTAGCCCAGCTCGGCCGCCGTCCACCAGGCGTTGAGCGCCACCACGATCGCCCCGATCGACTGGCTGGCCCAAAAGGCGATGCTCCACTCGGGATAGTTGCGCATGCCGATGGCCACCCGGTCGCCCTTCTTCACCCCCCGCTCCAGCAGATGGTGAGCCAGGGCGGCGACCTGGGCGTGGTGTTGGGCGAAGGTGAGGGTCTCCTCGCCGTAGATCGAGAAGGTGCGGTCGCCGAATGTCCGGGCGCCCTCGAGGACCTGTCGGAACGAAGCCGGGGCGTTCTTGTAGATCCGGATCGGATAGCCGGCCGAGGTGTCCTCCGCGAGCTCGAACGGGCCAGCCGCCGTGAGCTGGGCGATGATCTCCTCGCGCGAAGCCATGGTCGCTCCTTCCCCGTTTTCTCACAGGGGTTCGGCCCCCTGCATAATGAGAACGTGTTCTAAAAGATTAGGCCGGACGATTGGGGTCGATCAATGGCCCCCGCGCCCCTTCCACCCCTTCGGGGTCCCCCGCCCCCAAAGCGTGAGGAGAGGCGCGTTTCTCTTCTCCCCAGGGGAAGCACCGCCGAAGGCGGGGAAGGGGGCCTCCCTACACCCTTCCCGCCGCCTTCCCGGCCCCGAGAGCCAGGAGGATCGCCGGGGCGACCACCAGCGCGCCGAGGAAATAGGGCCCGTCGACGCTAATCGACGAATAGACGAAGGCCGCGCCCGACGGGCCAGCGAAGCGGGCGAAGGCGCCGCAGGCGTTGTTGAGGCCCATGATCTGGCCCTGGCTGTGCTCGTCGATGGCCCGCGACATCAGCGCCCCGGCGTTTGGGAAGGCCACCGACGAGCAGAGGGCCATCATCGCCATCAGGGCGTAGGTCGCCCACCGGCCGTCCCCGAACGGGATCAGGGCCATGGCGATCACCGTACCCACCATGCCCACCGCGAGCATGCGCGCCTCCCCGAACCGCCGCGACAGCGTGCCGGTGATGAAGAACTGCGTCGGGCTGGAGACCAGGCCGGAGATGGCGAAGCACAGACCCACGTCCCTGGGCTGCCAGGCGAAGCGATGGTGCGCCCACAGGCCGAACACCGACTCGATCCCGGTGAAGGCGAAGCCGACCATGAAGGTTAGCAGCATCAGGCGGCCCACCACGGGGTGTCGGGCGGCGAACCCGATTACCGCCCAGCGGCTGGGCGGATGCGTATCGACCGGGCGAACGCGCCGGCTCTCGCGCACCAGCAGCAGAATGCCCAGGGACGAGAGCCCGGCCAGGGCCGAGGCCGCCAGCAGGGGGATCTGGAAGCCGATGGTGCCGGCCGAGGGCTTGGCGAGGAAGCCGCCCGCCACCGGCCCGAGGATGAAGCCGATGTTGTAGGCGGCGCCCAGATTCGCCATCCGCCCAGCCCGATCCTCCGGGGCGGTGACGTCGGCGATGTAGCCCTGGATCACCGAGCCGTTGCCCGCCGCCATGCCGCCCAGGAAGCGAATCACGAACGCGAACCCGATGCTGGGGGCGAAGGCCAGGGCCCCATAGCACAGGCAGTTGGCGAGGGTGGTGGAGACCAGGATCGGCTTGCGCCCGATGCGGTCGGAGAGGCGCCCCCAGAACGGCTCGCCGAAGAACGAACCCATGGAATAGGCCGAGAAGATCAGGCCGATCTGCCAGGGCTGGGCGTGGAACGACTGGCCATAGAACGGCAGCAGCGGCACGACGATCCCGAACCCCAGGATGTTGATGAAGGTCACTGACAACAGGGTGTACAGGGCCCAGACGGAACGCCGGGGCGAGGGCGCTTCGGCCTGGGGGGTCATGGCGCGGGTTTAGGGCCCGCGCCGGCCGATCACAAGTTCCGGGGCGCCCCGCCGCGCCCCGGACCCGGAGCCTCACTTCAAGGAGGCTTGCAGCTGCTTGGCCATGGCCTGGTGCTCCTGCACCGTCGGCAGGATGCTGCTGGCGAAGGCCTTCAGGGCGTCGTTGTCGCCATGGTCGATGAAGCCCTTGAGCAGGGTGACGGCTTCGTCGTGAGCGTCTACCTGCTGGTGAGCGTACATCTTGTCGAAGTCGGCCGGGCCAGCCTTCGACAGGTTGTCCAGCAGGCCCTTGCGCCGCTCGTCCAGGTCCGTGGGCAGCGTCGCCTTGATGCCGCCCTTGGCCAGCAGGGCCTTGAGCTTCTCTGAGCTGGCGGTGTGGTCCTTGATCATCCGGGCTGCAAACTTCTTCACCGCCGGGTTGGTCGATTTCTTCAAGGCCAGCTTGGCGGCCTGGATTTCGTACATGTCGCTGGTGGCGGCTTGCGTCACAAAGCCGCCGGCGGTGGTGGTGGTGGCGGCGGAAACCGCGCCCACCGCGCCGGCCGTGGCGTTCTCGGCCGCAGCTACCGGCTGGCTGGTGGTGGTGGCGGCGTTGTTGGCTTGATCGGCCGCTGCCGGCGGTGTGTTACCACCCTTGTTGCAGGCGCCGAGGGCGAGAAGGGAGACGGCGACCGCCGCCGTGACGATGCGATGGTGCGGGGACATGGCGTTTACCTCTTCGCGAAATTGTGATGATCGCAAAAAGCGCGGCCGCTGCCTTGGTTCCCCGAGGGAGGCGCCTGGCCCGGTCCTCAGCCAGCCGCGGGCGGGGGGAACTTCGAATAGGTCTCGGCCGCACTCAGGATGACGTGATCCTCGACGCCGTTCTCCCGGTGGCGGTTGGCCTTCGCGTATTCCGCGGAGGTGAGCACCTCGAGAAAGGCGCGGCGGGAGGGATAGCGGACCAGGACCACGAACTCCCACGGCCGCTCGCTGACGTTCCCGAAGGCGGCGCCTTCCACCTTGCCGGCCCACAGGATCGTCGCGCCGACGGCCTTCATCAGGGCGGCGAAGCCCTTGCTGTAGCGCAGGTAGGCGTCCCAGCCGGAGCCGTCGCCATCGGCCGACGCCGGCTTGAACCGCAGCAGGTTCACCATGACCACCGGCCCGGTGTCCGGTAGCCCGCGCACGAAATCCTCGTTCAGTCCCTGGGGGCCGGTGCTCATGGGGTGGTCGTCCTATCCTGCAGATGGCCGATGATCAGGTCGCTGACGCGTTCAGGGAGTTGATCGACCAGGAAATGACCGGCTCCCTCCAGGGTCACGAACCGGTAGGGCCCGGTGACGTGCTCGGCCGTCAGCTCGGCGGCTCGCCGGCCGACCGTCGCGTCGGCGTCGCCCCAGACATAGAGTGTCGGCGCGGCGACCGCCGGAGTATCGGCCCCCGCCACGCCGCTGGCGCGGTACCAGGCCATGGCCCCTTCGATCCCGCCCGGCTGCATCAGGGTCGCCAGGTAGATCTCCGCGTCCGGGGGCGGAACGCCCTGGGCGAGGATCGCCTCACGCAAAGGCCCCAGCTTCGCCTCGCGCATGCGCGCTACGGCGTCCTCCCGGCGGAAGGCCCGGTGGTGGCGCGAGCGCTCGGCCTGGGCGGCGTCCTCAGCCATGGCCCGGGCGAAGGCGGCGGGATGAGGACGGGAGAGCACGCTCAGGCTGAGCAGGCGATCGGCGTGGCCAGCGGCGATCAGCCAGGCGAGCTGGCCGCCCCAGTCATGGCCGACCAGATGAAAGCGCGGCGCGCCGAGCGCATCCATCATCCCGAGCGCGTCGGCGACAAGGTGCTCGGTGGCGTAGGCGTCCGTGGCGGAGGGCCGCGCGCCGGCCGAATAGCCACGCTGGTCGGGCGCCACGGCCCGGAACCCCTGCTCCGCCAGCGCCTCCAGCTGCGCGCGCCACATGTGCCGCGTCTCGGGAAATCCGTGCAGGAGAAGCACGGACGCCCCGTCCGCAGGCCCGGTCATGTCCACGGCGAAGGTATGCAGGCCAACGCGGATTTCCAGGGTTTCTATCATGTCGCTTCCTCCCCCGGCGCCCTAGTTTCGTCGAAGAACCATAGGGGGAACCATCATGACTCGCCATGCTCACCTCGCCGTCCTCCTGGCCGCGGCCGCGCTCGGGTCCGCGACTCCGGCCGACGCCGCACGCTCCGCGAGCGAGGTCCGCACGGTGGTCACGCTCGCCCCCGCCTCCACCCCGGAATCCGTCGGCTTCGACTCCGGTCGGCTCAAGCGGCTCGACGACTACATGGCCAAGGTGGTGGCGGAGGGACGGGTGGCGGGGATGACGACCCTGCTCGCCCGCCACGGCAAGGTTGTCGAGTTCAACGCCTACGGCAAGACCAGCCTGGCGACGGGCCAGCCGATGAGCCGGGACGAGATCTTCCGCATCTATTCCATGACCAAGCCGATCACCGGCGTCGCCATGATGATCCTCTTCGAGGAGGGCAAATGGCGCCTGGACGATCCGGTCACCCGCTACGTCCCCGAGTTCAAGGACCTGAAGGTGATGACCGGCGTCGGCGCCGACGGCAAGCGGACCGTCGAGGACATGAAGCGGCCGCCGACCATGCGTGAACTGATGAGTCATACGGCGGGCTTCGGCTACGGCCTGGGCGACACCAACCCGGTGGACAAGCTCTATCGCGAGAAGCACGTCCTAGGCTCGCACGGCCTCCAGGAGATGATCGACCGCACGGCGACGATCCCCTTGAAGTTCCAGCCCGGAACCAACTGGGAGTACTCCAGCGCCGTCGATATCCAGGGCTACATCGTCGAGAAGCTGTCGGGAGAGCCGCTTGGCCAGTTCATGGAAGAGCACATTTTCCGTCCCCTGAGGATGACGGACACCGCCTTCGTCGTTCCTCCGGAGAAGGTCGGGCGGCTAGGGGCGGTCTACTATGTCGACAAGGCGAGCGGGAAGATTGCGGAGGCCAAGCCGGTGGTCGGAACGGGTGTCCAGGATTTCACCAAGCCGCCCGCGATGGAGTCCGGCGGCGGCGGCCTGGTCTCCACCACCCGCGACTACGCCCGGTTCTGCCAGATGATCCTCGACAAGGGGGAACTGGACGGCGTGCGCATCCTCGCTCCGGCCACGGTGGAGTTGATGGACACCAACGTCATCCCGGAGAGCGTCCTGGTCTCGTCCAATGGCACGGGCGTTGCGCACTTCAACGACACCGTCGGCTTTGGTCTCGATTTCATGGTGGTCAAGGATCCGCGAAAGGCGGGGCATCTAGAGGGGCCGGGGACGATGAGTTGGGGCGGCGCGGCGGGCACCTGGTTCTGGATCGACCCGACCAACGAGGTGATCTTCGTGGGGATGATTCAGCGCTATGGCGGCACGGGCGACGACGACCTGGGCGGCGAGGCCCGCACCCTGACCTACCAGGCCCTGACGCATCCGGAGAGGTAGAGCGCACGGCGATCGGCGCGGGCTGACCGGGTCCGATTTTCGCCAGCGCCGGCGCGGCCGGCATGACAGCCTGTGCGCTCGCACAGGAGAGATCGGCCATGGCCTCGGTCCATAAGGAAATATCGCTGCCTGCCTCGCCCGAGGCGGTCTGGGATGTGATCCGCGACGTGGGCGCGGTGCACACCCGCTTCACCCCCGGCTTCGTCGTCGACACGGTGGTGGAGGAAGGCGCGCGCACGGTCACCTTTGCCAACGGCTTCGTGGCGCGCGAGTTGATCGTCGACGTGGATGAGAGACGGCGGCGGTTGGCCTATTCGGCGCGCAGCGAACGGCTCACCCACCACAACGCCTCGTTCCAGGTGTTCCCCGACGAAGCCGGCGCCCGCCTCGTCTGGATCGCCGACATGCTGCCGCACGAAGCCGCGGAGATGGTGGGCGGGATGATGACGGCTGGCCTCGAGGTCATGCGCAAGGCGCTGAGCCAGGTGAGTACGCCGACGTGAGGCCTCGGCCCCGCGAACGCCACGGTCTCGCGCCTTGATGGGCGAATGAAGCCTGGGTTGACCTCGGCCATGGGAGCCGCATGGCTGGTGATCGCCGCCGCTGACGCCGCGCGTGCGGCTCAGCCGGCGCCGCCGCCACCGGTCTCCGAGCTGGTGGTTCCCGGCGGGCCGCCGCCAAAGCTGGTGGCGAGCTTCCCGGCCCAGGGGGCGCAGGTCGGCGCCGGGGCGCTGGTGATCAAGCTGGTCTTCGACCAGCCGATGGCGGCCGACGGGTGGTCGTACGGCCGGGCCGAGGGCGGCGACTTCCCGGCCTGCCTGGCAAAACCGCGCCTGCTCGGCGACAAACGCACCTTCGCCCTGCTGTGCTCGGTGGCGCCCCACAAGACCTACGCCATCTCGGTCAATGCGGCCCCGGCCTTCGCCGGCGCCAACGGCCGGCTCGCCAAGCCGGACAGCCTGAGCTTCTCGACTACCGACACCCAGGTGCTTGGCCTGCACGCTGCGCTGGAACAGGCCGGCCTGACCGACGCCGACGAGCCGATCATGACCTGGAAAGACGCTGGGGTGGGCGTCTCGAGATCTCCGCCGCCTTAGCGCGGGGCGAGGATCATGATCATCTGCCGGCCTTCCATGCGCGGCTCGTACTCGACCTTGGCGATCTCGTCGAAGTCCGTTCGCACCTGCTGAAGCAGCTTCATGCCCAGTTCGGGGTGCCGCATCTCGCCGCCGCGGAACCTCAAGGTAACCTTCACCTTGTCGCCTTCCTCGAAGAAGCGGTGCATCGCCTTGGCCTTGACCCCATAGTCATGAATGTCGATGTTGGGCCGCAGCTTGATTTCCTTCACTTCGACGAGCTTCTGGCGCTTGCGCGCCTCGTTCTTCTTCTTCTGTTCCTGGAACTTGAACTTGCCGAAATCGAGAATCTTGCACACCGGCGGGTCGGCGGTGGGGGAGACCTCCACCAGATCCAGTCCCGCTTCAGTGGCCGCTTCCAAGGCGGCCGAGGTGGGCATGATCCCTTGCTTTTCTCCGTGCTGATCGATCAGCAGGACGCGCGGCACGCGGATCTCATCATTGATGCGGGGACCGTCCTTGGACGGCGGCGCGGGCATTGGACGGCGAATAGGCAAACTCCTGGCTGTTTATACGGGGCTCTGAACCGAACCTTAGCCCAGACTAGCACGGTATGTGAGCAAGGTTAATCGCCGGATCAAGACCTTATCGCCCATGAATCGCCATCCTCGTCACAGCCGCGTCGAGGACGGCGTGAACCGGCAGGTCGGCGAGGTCGGGTTGGCGCAGGACGGTCACGGCGCCGCGGGGGGCGCAGAGGGCCGGATCGGAGTCGGCGGAGAACAGGCAGATCGACGGGGCGCCCGCCGCCGCGATCAGATGCATTGGGCCGGTGTCGTTGCCCACCGCCAGGGCCGCCCGGGCGCCGAGGGCGGCGACACCGGCGAAGTCCGTCCGTCCGGCGAGGTTCACGGAGCCGGGCGCGGCCGCGGCGATGTCCCCCGCGAGGGCCGTCTCGGCGGGACCGCCGACGAGCTGGACGGCGTAGCCCAGGTCCCGCAGCCGCCGGGCGAGATCGGCGTAGCGGTCGGCCGGCCAGCGCTTGGCGGGGCGATGGGGTGCGGCCCCGGGAACCAGAAGCGCGACCGGCCGCGGCTCGGCAAGGGCCTCCGCCGGGACGCCGGGTTCCAAGGCCAGAAGCCACGAGACGTCCGGCGCAGGCGCGGTCCGCGGCGCGGTGGGGGCGTCCGGCCAGGCGCCGGCGTCGCGAAGCTGTTCGGCCTGACGCTCGAGCGTATGCATCCTCATCCGGTCCGGGTTGCGGTGGGGCAGGGCGCAGCCGAAGGCGACGCCCGACCACCGCGGCGGAGACGGCCGCAGCGCCTGGAAAAGGGCGTTGGTGCGATCGTTTCCCTGAAGGTCATAGACGACGTCATGGCGCCGCCGCCGCATCCGCCCGATCAGGCCCAGGGTCCCGGCGAGGCTCCGGGGCCGGCCGTCCGGGTCGACCGCGTCGAACCACGGGCCGGCGGCGGCCAGGGCGGCGTAGGGCGCGGTGGTCAACAGGGTGAGGTGGGCGTCCGGATGCGCCGCCCGGATGCGGTCGAAGGCGGGGAAGGCCTGCACGACGTCGCCCAGGGCCGAGAGCTTGATCACCAGGATGCGGGCGGGCGCGCTCATCCATTGGCGTCCAGCAGCCGCCGATAGACCTGGAACGTCGCGGTGGTCATGGCGCCCAGGGAAAAGCACCGCACGACGCGGTCGCGGGCGGACCGGCCCATCCGCTCGCGCGCCTCGGGAGGCGTCGCCAGGGCCGCCTCCACCGCCCGCGCCCAGGCGTCGGGATCGCCCGAGGCGACGAGCCAGCCGGTTTCGCCGTCCAGGATGGTCTCGGCAGGCCCCCCGAGAGGCGAGGCGAGGACCGGCCGCTGCATGGCGGCCGCCTCGATGACC
Source organism: Caulobacteraceae bacterium (assembly GCA_028290905.1). GTDB lineage: Bacteria > Pseudomonadota > Alphaproteobacteria > Caulobacterales > Caulobacteraceae > Acaudatibacter. The sequence goes on from JAQGIW010000026.1 coordinate 12,381, forward strand.
CCGCGCCCGAACGATTCCGGCAGGGTGGACGGGGCGAGGACCAGGTCGGCGAGCGCATAGGCCGCCGGCATGTCGTCCACCGGCCCGACCAGCCTCACCCGGTCGGCGACGCCAGCGCGTCTCGCCGCGGCCCGCAACGCCTCGGCTTCGCCTAGCTTCTCCGCCTTGCCGGCCAGCACCAGTATGGGCTGGTCCGGGCCGGTGAAGCGGGCGAGCGCCTGGATCGCCACCTCCTGCCCCTTCCAGCCGGTGAGGCGGGCGGCCAGCAGCAGGACCGGGCGCGGATCGGCGGGGTCGAGCCCCCAGGCGGCGCGTACCGCCGCGATCCGCTCGGGGTTTACGCGGGCTCGGTCGAAACGGTCGGTGTCGATGCCTTCGGGCACGATCGCGATCCGTTCCGGCGGGAGGCTGTGCTCGGCGACGATGTGGTCGCGCGTGAAGGTCGAATTGGCGATCGTCAGGTCGCCGCGGGTCATCACGCCATTGTACCATCGCTTCCATGGCGATCGCGCCTGATAGATCCCGTGATAGGTGGCGATCGCCGGGACCCCGGCGCGCCGCGCCGCCCAGATTGCGCTGAAGGCCGGGGCGCGGGAGCGGACGTGGACGAGGCTCACGCCCCGCGCCGCGATCAGGCTGCGCAGCCGCGCGGCGTTGGCGGCCACCGTCACGGGGTTGCGGCTATGCACTGGCAGGCGGACCAACTCGGCCCCGCCGCGCTCCAGCGCGTCCGCCAGGCGGCCGCCCCAGGACGCCACCAGCGAGCGGCCGCCGGCGCCGGCCACGGCGAGGGCGGTGTCCAGGGTCACCTGCTCGACGCCCCCGCCCTCCAGGCGGGGAGCCACCTGCAGGAGGGTGAAGCCCGGGGGAAGCGCGTCGGGGTCGATGGGGCTGGGTTTCCTAAGGATGGCCAAGACAGTCGGGAGCGGTTTGATCAGTCGTGGCCGCCAAGTCCAGCACCCTGCTAAAAGCAGCCATGGAACACGGCTCCCCCCTCGACGCCCTCGAGACCGCCGGTCGGCTCGCCGTCGAGGGCGGCGGCCTGGCCTGGCGGCGGGTGAAGGGCGACGGGCCCACCGTGGTCTGGCTGGGGGGCTTCCATTCCGAGATGAGCGGAACGAAGGCCCAGGCCCTGGCCGAATGGGCGGCGTCGAGGGGTCGTGATTTCCTTCGCTTCGACTGGTTCGGCCATGGCCAGTCGGACGGGCGGTTCGTGGACGGGACCATCACACGCTGGCGCGGCGACGTCCTGGCGATGATCGATCGCCTGACCGAGGGCCCGGTGGTGCTGGTCGGCTCGTCCATGGGCGGCTGGCTCGCGTGCCTGGCCGCGCTGGCCCGGCCGGAGAGCGTCCGCGCCCTGGTGCTCATCGCCCCGGCGGCGGACTTCACTGAGGCGCTCCTGAAGCCCAGCCTGCCTCCCGAAGCGCTCGCAGCCTTCGAGCGCGATGGGGTGTGGACCCGCCCTTCGGCCTATGACGACGCAGGCTATGAGATCGCCGCCGCCCTGCTGGAGGACGGCGCCCGCTGGTCGATCCTCGGGGCGCCGATCCCGATCCGTTCGCCCGTACGGATCCTCCAGGGCGGCGCCGATCCCGACGTGCCGTGGACCGACGCCCTCGCCCTGGCCCAGGCGATCGAGGGCCAGGATGTGGTCTTCACCCTGGTCCGCGACGGCGATCACCGCCTCTCCCGCCCCGCCGACCTCGCCCGCCTGATCGCGGCCGTGGAAGAGGTGGGGTAGATACGGCGGTCTTAGCCGACTTGGCGGCGCCAATCCGCGTAGGTGGGCTGGTGCGCCAGCGTACCGCCATCGACGCGAATGACCTGGCCGGTGAGGAACCGGGCCTGGTCCGAGGCGAGAAAGGCGACGACCGCGGCCACGTCTTCGGGCGCGCCCAGGCTTCCTGTGAGGCTCGAGTCCTCATGGAGCCTTTGCACAGGCTCGGGAAGATATCGGTGGGCGAGAGGAGTCATGATCAGCGACGGCGCGACCGCATTGCAGCGAATGCCTTGGCGGCCGAAGGCGGTCGCGACATAGGCGGTCAGGGTGTTGATCCCTGATTTCGCGACGCCATAGGCGACGTTGGTGTTGTGGGCGGCGAGACTGAAGGTCGATGATGTATTGATGACCGACCCGCCGCCGGTGCGGAGCATGGCGCGGACGCCGTAGCGGCACCCCAACATGGTTCCGCGCAATGTCACGCCCATCATCTCGTCCCAGGCGGCTGTGCTAATGGTCAGGATGTTGATATCCTGCTCGACAACCTCGCTTCTCAATAACGCGGCGTTGTTGAAGAGAATGTCCAGGCGGCCAAAACCGTCCAGCGAGGTCTCTACCGCCGCCGCGATGCTCTCTTCCGACCCGATATCGCAGTGCGCCGCTCGCGCGCCGCCGCCGAGGTCCCGCGCCGTCTCCGCCACGCCCTCGGCCGACGAGAGATCGATGTCCGTCACCAGGACCGATGCGCCGCGCGACGCCAGAAGCAGGGCGGTGGCGCGGCCGATCCCCGAGCCAGCCCCTGTCACCAGCGCGACCTTGCCGGCGAGTTCCGTCATCCCGTCTCCCCGCTGAGCTACGGCCTGGCTAAGCATTGATCGAACAGCCTGTTCCAATATTGAATAATCATCTCTTGATTGGCCCCCAGATGGGAGTGTCGAAGCGCTGGATCACTCGCTCGCACGCCTCTCTGAATCAGAGGCATGTTGTTCATGTCCTGATCCAGGATCAAGCCGACGAAGCTGAAGGCCAATTCCTTATTGTCGACGAGGCGATCATCAACACCCATCTCCACAACGGGAGTCTTCAAAGATCTCGATGCGTTCTCCGGCCACGGTTGCAGCATCCGAATTTCGAAATAACTGAGGCTGGGATCTCTCGGGTGCGGCGTGAATGAGAAGACCAAGGGAAGGAATTCCGTGAGGAAGAAAACACAGTGCGGGAACATGAAGTACAGGACACTGTCCAGCATCAGCCCATCCGGTAACGGGAAGGGGCGACCGTGGATGCGTTCGAGTGTCTTGCGATGCCATTCGGCGATTTCGGCGCGCAGATCGACATCCGGATCAAGCGCGGGAACATCATCGTTCGGATAGCGCCAGTCACACATCGACTGCAGGAATGCCTGGGCCGCGTAAAGGGGCGTTATCTCGGGGCCGGCCTCGGTGTTGGCGAGGGCGGAGGCGGCCCAGAGCCGTCCGACATGGCCGACCCCGTTGCTCCAGACGTCGTATTGGGTGTGCCCATCGCTCGTGAACGGAATGGTTTCCGGATGCGTGACCGCCGCATGGTAGCCCTCCATGAAGGCTTCCTGGACAATCTTCCAGTTGGCCGGGACCAGCTTGCGCACGTGCGCAACCGTAAATCGCCTTTCCGGCGCAAAGTCCCGGAAATGGTCGGGGATGATGTGGAGCGCATCGCTTAACGGTCGGGCCGCGGGGTCGGCATTGATGAACAGGAAGCCACCCCAGCGCTCCAATTGAACCTCCCGCAGCGATCCATTTGCGCGGGTTATATCCGTATAGTCCCAGTGGCCCGGGATCCGCTTCAAAGCGCCGTTGTTGTGCCATTCCCACCCATGGAAGGGGCACCGGATGCTGTCGGCGGATTCCGCCTTCGCACAAAGCAACGTGCCTCTGTGCAGGCATGAGTTATAGAATGCCTTGAAATCGTTCTCGCCGGTTTTGACGATGAAGAAGGAGAGGGGACCGATGTCGACCGGCATTCGGTCGCCCACCGCCCTTAGGTCCTCCTCGCGTCCGGCGAGGAGCCACTGTCTGCGCCACAGCCTCTCGACCTCCAACGTAAAGTAGCCCGGGTCGTAATACCGGCCGTAGTCGACGGAACGATTTTCCGGTTCGATATTGCCTGGCTCCAGAAGCGGCGAGCCGCGCATCCGTGAATCGTTACGCGCCAGGCCCTCCGACATCGGTCGTTTGGCTGTCGCCGTCGCCATCAAATTGCCTCCTAGCGGCCTATGCGCTCACCGAGCGACGGCGTTCACGTTACAGAATGTCGTTCTGAGTGACAGTACGACAGATGGAGTCCTTGTCAAATGGAGAATAGGCCTATCGACATGATTGAGGTCGCCGCCTCTCCAGGAGGGCTTGGTTGAACAGAACAATATTCTGTGGAACAGTACACTGGAGCCGGCGTTTATCAATGGCGGAGGGGTAAAATGGGCCCCTGCGCAAGGCGGAGATGACGATGATCCAGGTGTATGGTTCCGGCGCGCCGAACCCGCGCAAAGTCACGATCATGCTTCATGAACTGGGTTGGAAATATGAATACAGGCTCGTCGATCTTTATCTTCAAGAGAACAGGCATCCCGATTACCTGAAGATCTGCCCAAATGGCCGCGTACCGGCCATCGTTGACCCGGAGGCGGAGGGCGGACCGCTCACGCTGTGGGAGTCTGGCGCCATCCTGATCTACCTGGCGGAAAAGGCGGGACGCCTGCTCCCTGCCTCAGGTCCGCAGCGCTACGAGACGCTGAAGTGGTTGGCCTTTCAGATCAGCCACGCGCCCTACCTCGGTACGACCCACCTCTATCGCTTGATCACCGACAAGCCGATTCCCTACGACATCAGGCGCTTCACGACCTCGAGCCGCAACATCTACAGGTTGCTCGATTCGAACCTCGCCGAACGTCGCTATCTCGCGGGTGAAGCCTATACGATCGCCGACATCGCGCTCTATCCATGGGTTCAATACTGTTCCTGGCATGGACAAGACCTGGTGAATTTTCCGAACCTCGCGCGATGGTTCGATCAGATTGGAAAACGGCCCGCGGTGAGGGCCGGCGCGGCCGTGCCCTGGCTCTTCGGTGAGTATGGACCAAGCGAAGCCGGGGCTAGAATGAAGGACCTGATCGACAGTCGCCTGAACGATCCGGCGTTTGCGCTATCGCTCGGCGAAGACTTTCTCGGATATGATCTTTCAACCCTGGGTCGGGCCGAAGGAGAGGCCAAGCGTACGCCATGAAGTCAGGCGGAGTTGAGCAAGGGCTTGCGCACTTCCGAAGCGCCCCGGCGATTGGACGGCGGCTCCAAGGAGGCCGAGGTCAGTACTTGAAGCTGATCCGCAGCATGATCTCCCGCCCCCGGCTCACGGAGGCGGCCCGGTCTCCGGGTATCCCGGCCGCGGTCGCGGTTCCACTGCCAGTGAAAGGTGCGTTGATGGAGCCGACCCAGTAGTGCCGGTCGGTCAGGTTGCGGCCGATGAGCGCCCACTCCCAACGGCTGTCTTCGGTCGACACCCGCAGGGTGCTGTCGACCAGGGTATAGGCGGGTTCGCGGCCCCCGGGATCCGACGTGGCGTCCGTGAGGTAGCTGCTGCTGTAGGAAACGTCGGTGGAGAGGCCGAGGTTCAGACCGTGGCCGATGGGCCTGTCATACTCGTAGCCCCCGCTCAGGTTCAGCTTGGGTGCGCGAATCAACTCGGTGCCGGATAAGTCCTGCTCTGGATTGCCGTTGACGATGGTGCAACCCTGGGCGATCGTCTGACCATTGTAGCATGGCGCGCCCGTGTACTTGGTGTATTTTCCGTGGTTGTAGGCTGCGGCGCCGTGTATGCTTAGTCCCCTGAGCGGAGTCTGATAGGTGAAGTCGGCCTCCACGCCCTTGACGTCGACCGCGCCGGCGTTGGTAATGCTGCTCTGAGCGTTGGTATAGCTCGCGATCTGCAGGTCACTGATATCATAGATGTAACCGGCCAGGTTCACTCTGAGCGTGTGGTCGAAAAGCGCGGCCTTCACCCCGACTTCGCCGCCTTCGATCGTTTCGGGCAGGTAGCTGAGATCAGGATTGGCCGCGAAATTCGGCGAGCCGGAGTTGAACCCGCCCGACAGGAAGCCATGCTTGTACGATCCGAAGATCGTCAGATCAGAGGTCGGCCGGTAGGCGACCGTCGCCTCGGGCGAGAAGTCATCCCATGAATCGTTCCTGACCGGCGTATTCAGGATAGAGCTGGCGCTCAGGATGGCCGTCGGGCTGCTCTCGACGAGCGGAAGGCTCTTCTTCTCGTAGGAATACCGCCCTCCGATATCGATCTCGAGCACGCTGACCGGTTTGAATATGAGTTGCAGATAGGCGGAATAGGCTTGGCCGTCCTGTTTCAGGAAGTAGTCGTTGATGAGAAATGGCGTTGTCGGGCCGCCGAAGCCCGGACCCAGTAGATCGAAATTGGATCCGAACAGATAGCTGAGCGCGCCCGTCGAAGCGTGGGTGTCAGAGAAGTAGGCCCCCGCCGCGAAGTTGAAGAGGCCATGAAAATCGCTGACGACGCGAATCTCCTGCGAGAATTCGCTGTCGCGATAGGGATCGTCGCTGGGCACGATTATCGCGTAGTCGTTCTGGAAGTTCTGGGTGTCCGTCAGATCGGCATAGTAATATCCGGTCACCGCGGTCAGCAGCAGGTCCGGCGAGATGTGATAGTTGATTTCCAGGCTGTCCAACGTCTGCTTTTGGTGAACGAAGCTCTTGCCGTCGCCGAAGGTGTTCAGGGTGCCGGGGAACGTGCCGATGATCGGACCGCTGCTCGCATTGACCGTGTAATCGCCGGCCGTACATTCCGCCGGCGAACCGGTCTGACGGTGTCCGGTCGGACAGTGGATGTACTCGATCGTCGATACGCGGCCGTTGTTGTCGGTCTCGGCGTAGTTGAGCTTCAGCTTGATCTCGAGCCGGTCGGTCGGATTCCATTTCAGGCTGCCCCGCACGCCGAAATCGCTCGAGAGCGGATCGCGGCCGGTGTCGTAATAGGGCGAGGAGGGCGGGGTCTGGTCCTTCAGCCAACCCTCCATGTGGGAGTAGTAGCCCGCCAGGCGCCCGCTGAGGTTTTTGGCCAACGGTCCGGAAATGTAGGCGTCCGTTCGGGTCTCGTCGGCGTAGAATTCATACCCGGTGGATATGCCGGCCTCGAAACGGTCCGTCGGGTCGTTGGTCTTGATCGAGATGACGCCGGCCGGGCTGTTCTTGCCGAAGAACAGCGCCTGGGGCCCCTTCAGCACCTCGACCTGACTAACGTCGAAGTCGCTCATCCGCCTGACGCTGGCCTTGGCCACCTGCTCGCCGTCGATGTTGAAGGCCACCGCCTGGTCGGCGAAGGGATTGGAGTCCTGGCCGCTGATGCCGCGGATGGTGACGATGCCGCCCTGGACGCTGCTCCCCTCGGGGGCGATGATCACTTGCGGGACGATCCTGGAGAGGCCGTCGAGGTCGTTGATGCCGAGCCTGCTCAGCGCCTTCCCCCCGACGGCGTTTTCGACGACCGGGGTCGAAATCAGGGTCTCGTCGCGCTTGCGGGCGGTGACGACGACTTCCTGGATGGCGGGGGCTTGCGCCGGGGCGGCGGCGGTCGTGGTCCCCGCGTCGCTCGCCGCATGGGCCATGCCCGCGGCGATCAGGACAAGCGGACTGGCGTTGGCCGCGAGTATTCTCAGAATGGTCTTGTTCATTGCTGATGACATATTCTGCGTTCCCCCTCTTGCTGTTGCGGTTGTTCTATTGTGGATGTGGAGGGGTCATGACGCGCCGCCGCCGACCTTGACCTCCGCCCCGGCGATGTAGCTGGCCTCGTCCGAGGCCAGGAACACCACCACTTGCGCGACCTCGTCCGGGGCGCCGAAGCGGCCCATAGGAATCATCTGGGCCATCCCGGCGAGACGATCGGGACCGTTTGTCTGGAGCATCGGGGTGTCGATCATTCCGGGAAACACCCCGTTCACCCGGATGCCGAGCGGGGCGAGCTCGGTCGCCGCCAGGGCCGTCATGCCACGCAAGGCCCACTTGCTGGCGCCGTAGGCGAACTGGCCCGGGTAGCTGCTCATCCCCGAGATCGAGACGATGTTGATGATCGACCCGCCACCGGTCGGGATCATCGCCCGGGCTGCCGCCCGCATGCCGAGGAAAACGCCGTGCTGGTTTACGCGGTAGTGCAGGTTCCAGAGATCGTCGTCGGTATCGAGCAGGGGGACGGGTTTGAAGACCGCGGCGTTGTTCACGAGCAAGTCCAGGCG
>JAQGIW010000048.1 GCA_028290905.1 Caulobacteraceae bacterium
ACCGGCGCCGCGCGCCGCCAACCCGGCGGCCCCTGGCCCGATCGTGACGCCTCCCGCCGCACCGCCTCCATCCGCCGACAACGCCGCCCGCCCCGGGCCCGTTGGGAGCGCCGGACGGTGTGGGGAGGCGACGGCCCTGACCTGCCTGCCGAGAAGCTCTGCGCCCGTCGTGTTTGCCGATCCGGGCGCCGCGAACCGCGCGGCCTCGCAGGACATCAGGGATGGCCTCAGCACCACCCAGGCGCAGGCCGACGCCATCCGGGACGGGGCCAGCGGCAAGGCCTCGCGGCTATGCGGCATCCTCGGATCGAACGACTCCAGTGCTCTTGGCAAGCACCTCGCCGCCCTCAGGCTGAACAACCCGCAGCCCAACGACGGACAGCCCACCGCCGCCTGCATGAAGCTGGCCGGGAACTTCCTCTAGTGGTGCGAATCAGACGCCTCGAACCCACCCGAGAGGCGCCGAACGCACCACAAGGCTTTGAATCTTGTGGTGCTTTCTGAACCGCGGGGATCGGACTCATGTGTTTGATTTGCACCACTAGGGCGTTCGACGCCGAAGTGGGAGCTGGTTCGGCGATCAGCGAACGCCCCGGTGTTTGCGAATCGGCGTGCGGCGAGCTCTCGAACTGTGCCTTCCCATGGCGCCGCTTGGAACATCGCCAGACTTGCTCGCTTTGTTTGTCGATCGTTTCCTGATGGGAGGCCAGATGCTTAGCAACTGCCGCGTATTGATCGCGGAAGACGAAGCACTTGTGGCGGCCGATCTGGCGTACGCGGTGGAGGACGCGCACGGAGAGGTCGTGGGTCCGTTTGCGACCGTGAAGGCTGGCATAAGCTATTTGGCGGACCGAGAGGTTCACGCCGCGATCCTCGACGTGAACCTGGCCGATCGCACCGTCACGCCTATGGCCATGATCCTCTTTCATCGCGGGAAGGTGGTGGTCTTCCACACCGCCTCGGGCCTCCCTGGGGAACTGGCGGAGTTCTTTGGCCACCGCCACGTCTGCCCCAAGCCGTCGCTGCCGCAGCATGTCGTGCTTCACCTCGCACGGGCCCTCGGACGCGCCACCTGACCGGCTGTTCGCCAAGGCGGACCAGGGTGCTGTCTCCCAGGCCGCCGCGGGCAGGTCCGCCTCGGCGAGCACCTCACGTCGGCCACGGCCGCGAGCTCTATTCAAAGCAAATGACGATCGATTGCCCGCAGGTCGGGCGCTATCCGCCCATGGTGGACATTCGCCGCAGATCGGCGCCTCAACCAACTTGACCGACGGAGAGGCCGTCCAAGATAGGAGCACGTTCAAGATCACGAATGATGGGGTGATGAGCGGTCGGCGACGTCATTGGCGCGATGAGCTTAAGGCGAGACTTGGCCTGGGACCCCCGATTGACGTGAACGACGCGCGATCCGAACGACAGACCCAACCGAAAGGCGAGCATCTGCGCCTTTCCCCGCTGCTCCGCGCGTACTTCGAGCGACGGCAGGATCTCGTTCGCGTCTTTGCCGCCCGGCTTCGCTCCCTTGAGGCGGCGGAGGATCTCGTCCAGGACATGTACGTTCGACTGACGCAGCGGGAGCCGGAAGGCCTGACCGTGGAACAGCCCTCCGCCTACCTCTTCAGACTCGGCTCCAATCTGATGGTCGATCACGTCCGAACCGACAGCCGGCGCCGACGCCGCGATGACGACTGGAGCCGGGAAGCCTGGTCTCCGTCCGCGCACCCGGCGGCGCCCGAAGCGGCGGCCGTGTCGAGGGACGAGCTGCAGCGGTTGCTTCAGGCTGTGGCGAAACTGAAGCCGCGGACGCGCGAGGTGTTCCGGCTGCACAAGCTCGAAGGACTGAGCCACGCCGACGTCGCAAGTCGGCTCGGGATTTCGAAGAGCGCGGTCGAGAAGCACATGGCGATCGCGCTGCAACAGGCCCTTGGCGTGCTGCGATGAGGCTCTCACGAAATCCCCGCGAATCGACCGCGAGCCGCGCTGATACGGAGGCGCTCCGGTGGCTGGTGAAGGCGCAGTCCGACGACTTCCCGGCGTCGGAGTGGGAAGCCTTCCAGGCGTGGCTGGCCGCCGACCCGGCTCACCGGGACGCCTACGATCGCTGGCTCAAGCCCGCCGAGAAGCTCGAGGCGGCGCTGCCGCGGCTGCGAGATCACCTCGAGGAGGCGGACACGCCGCGCGCCGCGGCGCCGGCGCCCTGGGCCTGGATGCGCGTCGCGGCCTCGCTGACGATCGTCGTCGGCGCGGCGGTCTGGGTCTATGTGGCCCGTCTCAACGACGGCCGCTCGGTCATCGCCACGGAGGCGGGCCAGAGCCGCACGTTGACGCTCGAGAACGGCGCCTCGATCGCCCTCGGCCCGGATGCGCGGATCGAACTGATCTCCCGCGCGGGCCGCGTCGGCGTTCGCATCAAGCGCGGCGAGATCCGGTTCCGCTCTCCCGGCCCCACGCAGCCCATGCTGGTGACGGCCGGCGACGACCTCCTCCGGATCGCCAGCGCGTCCGCGGAGGTGCGACGCCGTGACGGACGCTTGACGGTGCACATCACCGAGGGCGCGGTCCCCATCGGCCCGGTGGCGGGCGTGTATGGTCCGCATGTAACCCTGCCGGCGGGCGGCCAACTCTACCACGTCGAAGGCACGACGGTCTTCGACGTCCGCCAGCCGGGCGCGGCCCCCGTCATCATCCGCTGAGCCGAATTTCCGCAAGATTCTGCTGAGGTGATCGGGGGTCGACTCCGTCCTTCGCGCAATTCGGACGGCGGAGAATACACCCATGCAGGCGCGCCACAGGCCATCACTGGCCGCGCGAACTCGAGCTTTGGCGGGGGTAGGGTGCGTGCTCGGCGCATCGCTGTTGGCCGCACGCGCCCAGGCCGCCGCGTTGCGCAGCCCTCCTGTCATCGTCTTGAGCGCCAGTCAGGAGCGGAGCCTGGGCGTGGCCACTGCGCCGCTCCGCTCGGCCGCGACGCGACCGCTGGCCAGCCTGCCCGGCACGTTTGCGCCCCCGCCTAACGGCCGCGCGGCGGTGGCGGCGCCCTTCGCCGGCACAGTGGTGCAGGTCTATGCGGTGGAGGGACAGCCGGTCTCGCGCGGCCAGATCCTGGCCTCGGTGTTCAGCCGCGACGCCCTGATGGCTTCCGCGGACGCAGCCCAGGCCACGGCGACGGCGCAGGCGGCGGCGCAGGCGCAACGGCGCGCGAGCCTCCTGGTCAGCGAAGGGATCGCCGCGGGCGCCCGCGGCGAGGAAGCCGACGCGCGGCTGAAGAGCGCCCAGGCCATGCTGGCGGCGAAGTCGCTGTCGGTCCGCGCCGCGGGCGCCGACCGGACGGGACGCTACACGCTGCGGGCGCCGTTCGCGGGCCGCATCGCGCAGGTCGGGGTCAAGGCCGGAATGGGGTTGGAGGCGATGGCCCCGGCGTTCCTGGTGGACCGCACCGATCGCATCCAGGTGCAGGCCGATCTGCCCGCCGCGTTCGCCGGGCGGGTAAAGGTGGGCGATCGGGCGAGCGTGGAGGGCGTGACTGGCCGGGTGGTGGCCGTGGGCTCGGCGATCGACCCGAAGACGCGCTCGGTGCCGCTCCTCGCCGAGGCCCCGCCGCGGCCGGACTTCATTCCGGGCCGCCTGACCCGCGTCGAGCTCTCCGACGGCCCGGACGGAGGTGTGCAGACGGTAAGCCGCGCCGCGGTGATCCGCGTGAACGGCCGCGACGTCGTCTTCGCCAGGCAGGCCCGGGGCTACGCCGCGATCCCGGTTCAGGTCGTGGCCTACGACGGCGACCAGGTCAGCCTGCGCACCAGCCTGCCCGGGGGGACGCAGGTCGCCACCCGCGGCGTCAGCCAGATGAAATCGCTGGTCGAGCAGTGACATGCTGAATCGATTGATCGACCTGTCGCTGGCCCAGCGCTGGCTGGTGCTGCTGGCGTTCGCAGGGCTGGCGGCGGCCGGAATCGGCGTGGCGCAAAGCCTGCCCATCGACGCCTTTCCCGACGTCTCGCCGACACAGGTGAAGATGGTCTTCAAGGCGCCGGGGATGACGCCCGAGGAAGTCGAGAGCCAGGTCGTCGCGCCCCTGGAGCAGGAGCTGCTCGGGATCCCGAAGCAGGCGATTCTCCGCACCACCTCGAAGTACGCGATCGCCGACCTGACACTCGATTTCCAGGAAGGCACGGACCTCTACTGGGCGCGCCAGCAGGTCGCCGAGCGATTGAACCAGGCCAGGGACGTGATTTCGCCCCAGGTCACCGGCGGCCTCGCCCCTATCTCCACGCCCTTGTCGGATGTCCTCATGTTCACGGTCGAGGGCGGCGATCTGAGCCTCACCGAGCGCCGGAGCATCGTCGATTGGGTGATCCGCCCCGCGATCCGGGAGCTGCCGGGCGTGGCGGATCTGAATGCGCTCGGGGGGCTGGTGAAGGCCTATCAGGTCGTCCCCGACCCCGACGCTCTGGCCCGTTCGGGGCTGACCACGGCCGACCTCAGGACCGCGATCATGGCGGCCAACCGCAATGACGGGGCCGGCCGGCTGGAGGAAAGCGAACAGGCGCTCATCGTCCGCAGCGCCGGCGCGATCCAGACGCTGGGCGACCTTAGCGACATCGTCATCCCGCTCAAGGACGGCCGCCAGACCCGCCTCGGCGACCTCGCCCAGGTGCGCTTCGACGCCCTGACCCGCTACGGCGCGGTGAGCAAGAACGGCCAGGGCGAGGTAGCCGAAGGGATCGTCCTCAGCCTGAAGGGCGCCGACGCCAACGCTGTGGTCCGCGCGGCGCAGCAGAAGTTCGCCGAGCTGCAGCCCAGCCTGCCCAAGGGCGTGCACATCAAGGTCTTCTACAACCGCGCCCAGCTCATCACCCGCGCGGTGCGCACGGTGGTCGAGGCGCTGTTCGAAGCGGTCCTGTTCGTCGTCCTGCTGCTCGTCGTCTTCCTGGGGAACCTGCGCGCCTCGCTCGTGGTGGCGCTGAGCCTGCCGCTGGCGGCGCTGCTGACCATCCTGGTGATGCGGGAGACCAACATATCGGCCAACCTGATGAGCCTGGGCGGCCTGGCGATCGCCATCGGCATGCTGGTCGACGGCGCGGTGGTGATCGTGGAGAACGCCGCCGAGCGGCTCGCGACCGACGGCGGACGACGTTCGCGGAGCGAGGTGGTCGCGGAAGCGGCCAAGGAAGTCGCCACCCCGGTGTTCGCCGGCGTGCTGATCATCTGCCTTGTCTTCACGCCCCTGCTCGCCCTGCAGGGACAGGAGGGCAAGATGTTCTCGCCGGTGGCCCTCATCATCGTCTTTGCGCTCGCCGGCTCGCTGCTGCTGAGCCTCACGTTCACGCCTTCGCTCGCATCGCTCCTGCTCGCCCGGAACGAGGGCGGCCAGGAGCAGCGTCCGGCGTGGATCATGCGCCAGATCACCCCGCTCTATCGCCGGCTGCTGGAGGCGGGCCTGGCCCGGCCGCGCATCGTGGTCGGCGTCGCCGCGGCGAGCATGGCCCTCGCCCTGGCCGGCTATTTCGCTGTCGGCAAGAGCTTCATCCCGACGATGGACGAGGGGACCATCGTCATGCAGCTGACCAAGCAGTCGTCGATCGATCTCGCCCGCTCGCTGGCGCTCGACACCGCCATCCAGAAGGCCTTGCTGGCGGACGTTCCGGAAATCCAGGACGTGGTCAGCCGCACCGGCTCCGACCAGCTCGGTCTCGATCCGATGGGGCTGAACGAGACCGACACCTTCATCACGCTCAAGCCGAAGAACACCTGGCGCAGGAAGGACATCGGCTTCGTGGAGGACCAGCTCCGCAAGGTCATGGCCCGCTTCCCCGGTACGGCCCCCTCCTACACTCAGCCGATCGAGATGCGCACCGACGAGATGCTGACCGGGGCGCGCGGCGCCGTGGTCATCAAGATCTTCGGCACGGATATCGCCAGGCTCTCCCAACTCGCGGTTCAGGTCCGTGACGTGGTGGGCGGCGTGGACGGCGCCTCCGAGCCGGTCACGACCGCCGCCGACACCCTGTCCTATCTGGAGCTGAACACGGTGCGACCGGCGGTGGGGCGCTACGGGCTCAGCGTCACCGCCCTGCAGGACGAGATGCGCGCGGCGCTGGAGGGCCAGGACGCCGGCCTCGTGCGGGAGGCGGACCGTCGCACGCCCATCCTCATCCGCGGCCCCGACGCGCTGCAGCAGCATCCGGAGACCTTCGCCCAGACGGCGATCGCGACCGCGGACGGCGGCAGCGCGCACATCGAGGACATGGCGACGGTCAGCCGCCGCGACGGTCCGGTCATGGTGCAACGCGAAAACGCCGAGCGGGCCGCCACCGTCCAGGTCAACGTGCAGAACCGCGCCCTCGTCGCTTTCGTCAAGGACGCCCAGCGCGCCGTGCGGCTGGAGGTCAAGCTGCCGCCCGGCTATCGCGTCACCTGGGGCGGGCAGTTCGAGAGCCAGCAGCGCGCCGCCGCCCGGCTCTCCCTCGCGATCCCCGTCGCCCTGCTGCTCATCTTCGTGGTGCTGTACCTGACGGTGAGATCCGTGCGTCAGACGCTGCTCGTTCTCGCCAACATCCCCTTCGCCCTCGTGGGTGGAATGCTCGGCCTGTGGGCCAGCGGACAGTATCTGTCGGTGCCCGCCTCCGTCGGCTTCATCGCCCTGCTCGGGATCGCGGTGCTGAACGGCCTCGTGCTCGTCTCGCACTACAACGACCTGCTGAAGGAAGGCGTGCCGCTCGCGCGGGTCGTGGTGGAGGGCGCCGAGCGGCGTCTGCGACCGGTGCTCATGACGGCCAGCATCACGGCGCTGGGGTTGACGCCGCTGCTGTTCGCCAGCGGCCCCGGCGCGGAGATCCAGCGGCCGCTGGCCACGGTCGTGGTGGGGGGCCTGGTCTCCTCGACCCTCCTGACCCTCGTCATGCTGCCGATGCTCTTCAGCCGCTTTGGGGTGGCCAAGCCTGAGGAGGCCCCCCAGTGAAAACCGTCCTTACCCTCGCCTTCACCTTGGCGGCCGCGGTCGCCGTCGCCGAGCCGCTGCCTCCCGCTTCCGGCGACGCGATCATGCCGCCGCCGGCGCTGATGGACGCCCTGCCGCCGGAGTCGCTGGCCCGCGCCGCGCTGGAGGACCACCCCGACGTGATCGCCGC
>JAQGIW010000112.1 GCA_028290905.1 Caulobacteraceae bacterium
TCTTCTGGAACACGGTGTCGTTGGGCTTGCGCGAGATGGCCATGAACGCCGAGTTGTTGTGGCGCATGTAGTGGCGGCCGACCTGGTCGGAGCCGTTGGCGAGGCCGTGCGGATGGACGCCGCTGGCCGAGCGGAACATCAGCAGGGCCGATGAGAGGGCGCCGCAGGCCACCGCGACGAGATCGCCGCGGAAGGTCTCGCGCGCGCCGCCAAGCACCACCTGGACGCCGGTCACCGTCCGTCCTGCCGCGTCGGTCTCGAGCCGCTCGACGTAGGCCCCGGTCAGGAGGGTCACATTGGCGTGTTCGAGCGCGGGATCGACGCAGATCAGTTGGGCGTCGGCCTTGCCGTTGGTGAGGCAGGGGAAGCCGTCGAAGGCGTCGCAGCGCACGCAGGCGCTGTGCGGCCGTGGCTTGCCGTCGGCCTCGTCCAGCAGAATGGCCAGGGGCTGGGGATAGGGCCGGTGGCCGATGCGCTCGAGACCCTCGACCAGTTCCTGGATGCGCGGTTCATGGCTGACCGGCGGATGCGGGTAGGAGGCGCTGGCCCAGGGCTCGGTGGGATCGGCGCCTCTCAACCCATGGACGTGGAAGAGTTGTTCGGCCTCGGTGTAATAGGGTTCGAAGACGTCGTAGCCGAGGGGCCAGGCGGGGGAGACCCCGTCCTCCAGGACCAACTCTCCGAAATCTTCCTCGCGCAGGCGATAGAGAGCGCCGCCGTACACCTTGCTGTTGCCACCGACGACGTAATGCAGGCCAGGGCGAAAGGCTTGGCCCGCCTGGTCATACCAGGTGTCGGTGGCCTGGTACTTGCCGTCGACGAACACCGCCTTGGACTCCCAGT
This sequence comes from Caulobacteraceae bacterium, assembly GCA_028290905.1. GTDB lineage: Bacteria > Pseudomonadota > Alphaproteobacteria > Caulobacterales > Caulobacteraceae > Acaudatibacter. The sequence goes on from JAQGIW010000112.1 coordinate 844, forward strand.
TGTCGCGCTCGCGCGGCAGGTAGTCGCCCCGCTCGAGGATCAGGATGCGCTTGCCGGTGGGCGCCAGCCGGTGGGCGAGCGCGCCGCCGCCCGGCCCGGAGCCGACGATGATCACGTCGAAGCGGCCGTCGATCATGAAATGAGCTCCCCGGCGCCAAGCTGGCGCTGCTGCGTTAACGTCGCCGGGGAGATGATGATCCGCCGCGAGGGGCGCCCATGAGCCTGACCACCGCTGCAGACTTGGCGGCGCGCCTCTGCCTGGTGCTGATGTTTCCGTTCAGCGCCCTCGACAAGATCTGGCACTGGAGGAATTCCCTGGCGCAGACCGACTCGGCGGGCGTTCCCGCGCGTGTGGGCGCGCTCATGCTGGCGGTAGCCATCCTCGTCGAAGGCCTGACCCCGATCCTCATTGTACTGGGCCTGTGGGACCGGCCGGCGGCCTTCCTGCTGGCCGCCTTCTGCGTGGTCACCGCCGTCCTCTACCACCCCTTCTGGGCCTGCCCCGACCTCTTCAGCCCGCGCGGTGACAGCCGCGGCCGGGCGCACTTCTGGGAGTTCGTGAAGAACGTCGGCCTGGTCGGCGGCCTGCTGCTGGTGGTGTTCGCCGGGTCCCTGACCCCGCCGGACGAGGCCGCGCGTCCGGCGAACTGGTCCTCAGCCTACCTTGCGCGCCAGGCGCGCGACGGCGACCTGTCGGTTCTGGCTCCTGAGCGCCTGGCCCATCACTGAGAAGCCTGCGATCAGCATCAGCCAGGTTGGCGCTTCGGGAACAGCCGCCGGCGCCTGGACGAGGTTGAAGGCCACCGCGCCCGGGGTCGCCACAGCGGTGTCACCGAGGTTGCCGCCGCCCCAGCCCAGGACGTCCAGGCCGGTGAGATCAACGGCCGTCAGGTTGGCGTGACGTCCCGCATAGAGGAAGGCGTCCTGGATGTCGTTCGTGGCGCTCGTGGTGAGCCAGTCGGCGCGGTCGCCGCCGGACGAGGAATGATTGAAGCTCGCCAAGGCGGTGAGGCCGCCGTCGATCGAGAAATAGGCGCTGGCGTTGTACGAATAGCTCATCGCGCCCGGCGCAGAGTATCGGAACAGGTCAAAGGGCGTCCTGTAGGTCGGGCTCGTGCTGCTGAGGCCCGAGATACGCCCCAGAACCTCGTCCAGTTCGTGGGCCGCGACCGCCTCGAAGTCGTAGGTCCCGGCGGCGATGGTCGAGGAGAAGCTGAAATTGGCCGGGGTTCCGGCGAAGCCGATGTAGCCGTCGACGGCCGACTGCGATCCGGGGATCAGCCCGAGCGCCTTGGCTTCCGACGAGGGGACCCAGTAGGCCCCCACGCCGGCCGGCGGCGGTCGGAAGATGCGCCATCGCCGTCGCCAGGGCGGTGTCGGAAGGCTGTGCGGCGAGAGCCTTCGAGAGGTCGTTCTTCACCTGGGCGTAGCTGTAGGAGCCGTAGAGATTATCGATGCTGGCGCCGACGGCGCTGGCGGGCAGGGCTTGGCCGCCGACCTTGCCCCAGCTGACGGCGACATTGACGGTGACGGGGTTGGCGAAGGACTTGGCATAGTCCGCAGCGACCCTGTTGAACGCCGCCTCGATCGTGGCGGCCTTGGCCTGCGACGTGATGCTGGTGTCGAACACCGTGTGGATGGTGAGGGCGCGGGCGGAGCCGGACGCCACGGCGAGCATCGACGTGGCCAGGACGGCCGTCTGGCGGAAGTTAACCTACATGAAAGTTCCTTGAGCAGAGAAGAGTTTGCAGCTCAGTCTGTTAGGTCGCCCCCCGGGAGAGGTGCTTCGCATGCTGGTCTATTTGGAACAATCTGAGCAAACGTCGATGCGACAACCCGTCACCCGATCGGAAGCGCAGGTGTTGTAACAATCAGGCTGTCAGATTTTCAGAGTTTCTCGAACTCGAACCAGATCGGCGGGCAGTCACCCAGGCGCTTTTCCTCGTACCGCGTGGCGACGTGGTCGGCCGGCGGACGGCGCCAGTCGTCGGCGCGCCGCGCCAGCCAGTGGAAGTGCGGAGACCGGCCGAAGACGACCAGGGCCTGGTCGGCATACTCGGCCCAGTCGGTGGCGAACCGCACCCGGCCCCCCGGCTTCATCAGGCGTGCGGCCTCGACGGCGAAGGCGGGTTGGATCAGGCGCCGCTTGACGTGGCGGGCCTTGGGCCAGGGGTCCGGGAAGAGGATGAAGAGCCGCCCGAGGCTGGCGTCCGGCATGGCGGCCATCAGATCGCGGGCGTCGCCTGTCCACAGTCGGACGTTGTTCAGGCCTCCTGCCTCGATGTGCCGCAGGGCGCTGGCGACGCCGTTCAGGAAAGGTTCCGCGCCCAGGATCAGCACATCGGGCCGGCGCGCCGCCAGGGCGGCCATGTGCTCGCCGCCGCCGAAGCCGATCTCCAGCCAGACCTCACTTGCCTCCGGCATGAGGTTGCGTGGGTCGAGGGGACCCTCGGGAACGCTGATCGTCGGCAGCAGGGTGGTCATCAACGCCGCTTGCCGCGGCTTGATGGCGCGCGAGCGGATGCGGCCGAAGGTGCGCAGCGGCGGATGGACCGGGTCCACGGCCCTCAGGCGCCCCGTCTCGTCAGACCGGGCGGCGCGGCGCCGGCCAGGGAGATGATGAGCATCAAAAACAGCGGAACGTCGCCCAGCCGGTCGTAGAGGGTCGGTCTCAGCGCGGGCGGCAAGGGTCCGTCGATCACCCCATAGGCCCCCAGGCCCAGGCGCTTGCCCGGCGCCACGCGACCGTAGGCGTCGATGATGGCCGAGATCCCCGTGGGCGTGGCGCGGACCATGGGCAGCCCCTCCTCGATGGCCCGATAGCTGGCGATGTTGAGGTGCTGGCGGGGGCCTGAGCCGGTCCCGAACCAGGCGTCGTTCGAGATGTTGACGATCCACGAGGGCCGAACGCCGGTCATCTCCGCGCCCTCGCGGGTGAAGCCGGGAAACAGGCTTTCGTAACAGATCAGCGGCTGGACGGTCGGAAGGCCGTTCAGGGCGAGGGGACGTGGCCGGGGGCCGGGCGTGAAGCCGTCGCCTACATGCACGAACTGCTTGATTCCCCAGCGACTGACGAAGCTGTCGAACGGCATGAACTCGCCGAACGGGACCAGGCGGAACTTGTCGTAGAAGCCGGCAGCCTGCAGTTCGTCGTCGACCTTTCGGACCACCGCCAGGCTGTTGAAGGTGACCGGCGCCCCCTTGGCCGAACTTCCGAAGCGGTAGCCCCCCAGGATCAGGGTCTGGCTCGGCGCGAGCGCGCCGGCGATGGCGTCATGGGTCCACGTCCCCGGGGCGAGATAGTCCTCCATGGCCGCCGGGATGGCGCCTTCCGGCCAGATGACGATGTCGGGGAGGCGCGCGGCCGGCCGGGCGGTGAGGGAGACGTAGCGGGTGACGATGCTGGTGAACAGGCGCGTATCGTACTTGTTCTCCTGCCTTACATCGGCCTGGACGATGCGGATCCACGGAGCGTGAGGATCGGCGGCCGGCGCGCCGGCCAGCCTGGCCAGGCCGAAGACGTAGAGGCCGACCACGGCGGCCACCGCTCCTATTCCAATCAGGCGGCCGCGGCCGCCTTCGAAGGCGACGAACACCGCGGCCGAGATCGCCAGGGTGATCCAGGTAAGGCCGTAGGCGCCGACCAGGGCGGCAATCTGCGAGGGGGCCGAGCCGGCGCGCCAGGTCTCGCCGGGCAGGTCCCATGGAAAGCCGGTCAGGACGTGGCCGCGCAGCCATTCGGCCAGGGCCAGAGTGGCGGCGAACAGGAATATCCGTTGTGGCTGGCGGCCGGCCAGGGCCCGGTACACTCCCGCCGCGGCGCCCCAGAACACGGCCAGGAGCATCGCCACCAGCCCGACCGCGAACGGCGCCATCCACCCCTGCGCCTCCGCATCGACCTGAAACGGCTGGGCGAGCCAGGCGAGGGAGACCACGAAATAGGCGAAGCCCGCCAGCCAGCCCAGGGCGAAGGCCGAGCGCCATCGCGCGGCGCCGCCCCGGCGGTCGATCAGGCGGAACAGCAGGCCGTAGCCGATCAGTCCGGGCAGGAAGCCCCAGGGCGGCTGGGCGACGGCCGCCGCCAAGCCCGCCAGCAGCGCGAGTATGCGCGTGCCGGTCAGCAACGCCGGCTTGCGGCCCTGGAACATCGATCCCGACATGTGTCTCTAAGGGACTGTCTGCGTCGCTGGACGGATGCGCAGGCGCTTGACGCGCCGGGGATCGGCGTCGGTGATCTCGAACTCCAGCCCGGATGGATGGCTGATGACTTCGCCCCGCTGCGGCACGCGCCCGGCCAGGGCGGTGACGAGGCCCGCCGCAGTCTCGATGTCCTCCTCGAGTTCGGGATCGGACAGGGACCGGCCGAGGGCCGTCTCCAGAACCTCGAGAGGGGCGCGGCCGTCGGCCTCGAACACGCCGCCGGCGCGAGCGACGATCTGGGTGGCCGTGGCCTCGTCGTGTTCGTCGTCGATCTCGCCCACCACCGCCTCGATGACGTCCTCCAGGGTCACCACCCCGTCAACGCCGCCGAACTCGTCGATCACCATGGCCATGTGGATGCGGCTGGTCTGCATGCGCACCAGCAGGTCGGCCGCGCGCATGGAGGGCGGCACATAGAGCGTCGGCCGCTTGAGCCGGGGAAGGACGGGCTCCTCGGCCGCGGCGGCGGCGCGCTTGGGATCGGCCATCAGCCGGAAGACATCCTTCAGGTGAGCGACGCCCACCGGATCGTCGAGCGTCTCCTTGTAGACCGGCAGGCGGGAGTGCTCGCTCTCGGCGAAGGCCGCCACCACCCCCTCGAACGAGGTGGAGAGCTCCACTGCTGTGATGTCGGCGCGTGGCGTCATGACGTCGCCCACGGTGATGGTCTGAAACGCTTCCGCCTGGCTGCGCAGGGCGGCGCCGGCGGCGCTCGCTTCCGCATCGGCTTCTTCGGGATCCGTCGGGCGGGCGCCCAGTCCCAGCGCCCACAGCACCTTGCCAAGGGACGCGCTCGGCCGCTTGCGCGCCTCGGCGGGCGTTGCGGTTTCGTCAACCACGGCGGACCGCGTGTGTCGCGACATTGGAAGGGTCGCCTAGACTGTCGTGAGGACCGTCGTCAGAAGCTCTCTCCGGAGCGTACGGATCGTCGACACCCAGGCCGGCGAGAAGCTCACGCTCGCGCGCCTCCATCGCCGTCGCCTCGGCCTCGTCCTGGTGATCATACCCCAACAGGTGCAGGACGCCATGGATCACCAGGTGGCGAAGGTGATCGGCGAGGGGCTTGCCCTGGGTTCGGGCCTCGCGCTCGCAGACACCGAAGGCGAGGGCGATGTCTCCTGTCGCGCCTTCGGGATTGGCGGCGGCGGGGAACGCCAGGACGTTGGTCGGCGCGTCGGTGGCGCGGAAGCGGGCGTTGAGGTCGCGGAGGGTGTCGTCATCGGTCAGCAGGACCGTCACGCCCCCCTCGCTTCGACCGACCAGAGCCCCCTCGACGGCCTGACGGACGAGTTCGGGCGCGTGGGGGAGAGCGTCGGACCACGCCGGGTCCTCGATCTCCAGGTCGACGCGGTCACGCAGGGGCGCCTCGCCAGGCTTCATCGGGACCGCCTCGCGGCGTCGGCGTCGTAGGCATCGACGATGCGCCCCACCAGAGGATGGCGCACGACGTCCGCGCTGGTGAAGCGGGAGATGGCCACGCCTTCGACGCCCTCGAGGATGGAGACCGCGTGGGCGAGGCCGGAATCGCTGGCGTTGATCAGGTCGACCTGGCTCGGATCGCCCGTGACGGCCATGCGCGAGCCTTCGCCGAGCCGGGTCAGGACCATCTTCATCTGCAGGCGGGTGGTGTTCTGCGCCTCGTCGACGATCACGAAAGCGTGGGAGAGGGTGCGGCCGCGCATGAAGGCGATCGGGGCCACCTCGATCTCGGCCCGCTCGCGGCGCTTGCGCAGGGCCTCGGCGCCCAGGATGGCCGCCATCGCCTCCCACACCGGGGCCATGTAGGGATCGACCTTCTCGGTGAGATCGCCCGGCAGGAAGCCCAGGCGCTCGCCCGCTTCCACCGCGGGCCGCGTGACCACCAGCCGCTCGACCTCACCTGATCTCAACAGGTGGGCGCCGTGCGCGACCGCGAGGAAGGTCTTCCCCGTGCCGGCGGGCCCAAGGCCGAACACCAGGTCGTGCCCGGCCAGAGCCTCGAGATAGCGGGCCTGGGCGGCGGTCTTGGCGGCGACCAGGCCGCGCCGGCCCACATGGTGGGCCGCGTTCGGAACGCCGGCGCGGGCCTGGTCGATGGCGACGCGGACGTCCGCGGCCGTGACGTCCAGGTTGGAGGCGACGCGGCCGGCCAGGGTCTCGATCGCCTGCTTGGCGCCCCGCCGCCCGCCGGCGTCGCCGTTCAGCGACACGCCGCCGCCCGGGGTCTCGACAAGCACCTTGAAGGCGTCCTCGATCAGGGCCGCGTGGCGGCCGGCCGGCCCGGCCACGGCGCGCACGGCGTCGTCCGCCAGCGGTAGGAACTCAGATGGGCCGCGCCTCAAGCGGTCTCCAACATCAGGCGGCCGGTCAGGCTGTTGTGGGCGGCGTCGACGATCCCTACCGGCGCGATCTTGCCGATCAGCCCCTCGCCGCCCTCGCAGTGGACCGCCTGGAGATAGGGGCTGCGGCCGATGACCTGCCCGGGGTGCCGCCCCGGGCGCTCGAACAGCACCGGCAGGGCGCGGCCGACCTGCGCGGCGTTGAAGCCGCGCTGCTGGGCCTCCAGCAGGGACTGCAGGCGCGCCAGGCGCTCGGTCTTGACGGCCTCGTCGACCTGGCCGGCCATGGCCGCGGCCGGGGTGCCCGGCCGCCGGGAATATTTGAACGAGAAGGCCCCGGCGAAGTCCACCTCACGCACCAGGTCCAGCGTGGCCTCGAAATCGGCCTCGCTCTCGCCCGGGAAGCCGACGATGAAGTCGCTGGAAAGGGCGATGTCCGGCCGCGCGGCGCGGATCTTCTCCGCCGTGCGCCGGTAACTCTCCACCGTGTGAGCCCGGTTCATCGCCTTGAGGATACGGTCGGATCCGGATTGCACCGGCAGATGCAGATAGGGCATCAACGCCTCGACCTCGCCGTGGGCCGCGATAAGGTCCTCGCCCATGTCCGCAGGATGGCTGGTGGTGTAGCGAATCCGCGCCAGGCCCGGGATGCGCGCCAGCCGCCGCACCAGGCCGGCCAGGCCGGTTTCGTCCTCGTCCCGGTAGGCGTTGACGTTCTGGCCCAGCAGGGTGACCTCGCGCACGCCCCGGGCGGTCAGGGACCGCGCCTCCGCCTCGATCGCCGTGGAGGGGCGGGAGAACTCCGCGCCGCGGGTGTAGGGCACCACGCAGAAGGTGCAAAAGCGGTCGCAGCCCTCCTGGACGGTCAGGAAGGCGGTAACCCCGGTGGGATTGCGTTCGGCGGGCAGGGAGTCGAACTTGGCCTCGGCCTCGAAGTCTGTCGCCAGCCGCTCGCCGCGCGCCCGGTGCACTTTGGCGATCAACTCGGGAAGCCGGTGATAGCTCTGAGGGCCGATCACCAGGTCCACCGCGGACTGCCGGCGCATGATCTCCGCCCCTTCGGCCTGGGCGACGCACCCCGCCACGGCGACCACCATCCGGCCGCCCTCTTGCGCCCGCGCGAGCTTCATCTCCTTCACCCGGCCCAGTTCCGAATAGACCTTCTCGGTGGCCTTCTCGCGGATGTGGCAGGTGTTGAGCACCACCAGGTCAGCGGTCTCGGGGGCGTCGGTCATCCTATAGCCCAACGGGCGCAGCACATCGGCCATCCGTTCACTGTCGTGAACGTTCATCTGGCAGCCATAGGTCCTGATAAAGAGCCGCTTCCCGGGAGGCTCAGTCATCGCGAGGGACGCCATAGAGTTCGAGCCTGTGGTCCACCAGGCGGTAGCCCAGCCGCTCGGCGATCGCCTTCTGCAAGGCCTCGATCTCGGGATCGACGAACTCCATCACCGCGCCGCTCTTCATGTCGATCAGGTGATCGTGGTGTGTCTCGCTGGCCTCCTCGTAGCGCGAGCGGCCGTCGCGAAAGTCGTGGCGCGTGAGGATCCCCGACTCCTCGAACAGGCGCACCGTACGGTAGACCGTGGCGATCGAGATGTGTGGGTCGACCGCGTGGGCGCGGCGATGCAGTTCCTCGACATCGGGGTGATCGCTTGCCATCGAGAGCACCCGTGCGATCACGCGGCGCTGCTCGGTCATGCGCATGCCCTTTTCGATGCAAAGTTTTTCCAGGCGATCCACGCGACGGCTCCGGGCGACGCTGTTCAACATAGAGCGCCGGGCCTCATCTGTTAAGATCGAGTCGCATGATGAGGGCGGCTACAGCGCCGCCGGGGCGCGAAAAATAGCCTGGACGCCGACCCACCTCAACAAAGCCGCGCGACCGGTAGAGCGCCTCCGCCGCCGGGTTGTCGGTGGCCACCTCCAGGAAGAGCGCCCTGGCGCCGGCGGCCAGGGCGGCGGCGATCGCCCGGTCGAGGAGCGCGGTCGCCACTCCGCGCCGCCGCATGGCCGGGGTCACGGCGAGGGTGAGCACCTCGGCTTCGTCGGCGGCGACACGGCAGAGGATGAAGCCGGTAGCTTGGCCGCCAAGGCTGGCGCTCAGGGCATAGACGCCCGGCGAACTCAGGAGGACGTCGATCTCGGCGGCGCTCCAGGGTTCGTCGAGAGCGGTGCGATGCAGGGCCGCCAGGGCCGGGGCAGCCTCGGCGCCAACGGGGTCGATGACGATCACGCGGCCTTGGCCGTGGCGTCGGGGGGCCGCAGGTAAAGCGGGCGGGGCGGCGCCAGGGGGGCGGCGGCGGCCAAGCGGGCCACTGCGCGCGGATCCGGGGCCGGCAACGGCCGGACCGCGCCGGGAAGCACGCCCGCCAGGAGGTGGGCGCCTGGCCCGGTCACCACCACCTCGCCCGAGGCGTGGACCTCGACAAGGCGCGCGGCGGCGGTCTCCAAGGGGAGGATGTCCGGTCCGCTGAGTGAGACGCCGCCGTCGAAGAGCTGGATGTAGACACGGCCCCGACCCGCGTCGATCACGGCCGCCTTCGCCAACCCGTCCTCCAGGCTGGCCGCCAGGGCTTCCAGGGTTCCGACACCGACACAGGGTCGGCGCAGGGCGAAGGCCAGCCCCTTGGCGAAGGCCAGCCCGACGCGCAAGCCGGTGAAGGAGCCCGGGCCAACGGTCACGCCGATCCGGTCGAGCGCGGCGAATTCCAGTTCCGCGCCCGCCAGCAGGTCGCGGGTCATCGGGGCGAGGCGTTCCTGGTGACCGCGGGCGGTCGGCTCGGTGAGAGCGCCCAGCGTCTCCCCATCGCGCAGGAGGGCGACGGAACAGGCGGCCAGGCAGGTGTCCAGGGCCAGGACGATCACGGCCGGCGCCCGCCGTCAGACGACCGTGCAGGCGTCTTCAAAGCTCAGCCTGGGCAGGCGATCGAACATGTTCGCGCCGTTGCCGCGCCCGATCGAGCAGATGAAGTTCGACTTGATCCGCGTGCCGGCGAAGAACAGGGTGTCGACCTTGCCGTTGTCGAAGCCCGACATAGGCCCGCAGTCGAACCCCAGCGACCTCGCCGCCATGATCAGATAGGCGCCCTGCAGGGTGGAGTTGCGGAACGCCGTCTGCTCGGCCACCGCCGGATCGGCGAACACCGCCTTCATGCCGGGGGCGTGGGGGAAGAGGGTCGGCAGGCGCTCGGGGAAGTCGAGGTCGTAGCCGACGATCACCGTCGCCGGTGCGTCCTTGATCTTCGCCTGGTTGGCCCCGGAGGAGATCGACGCCAGCTTTTCCTTCGCCTCCGGACTGGTGACGAAGACGAAGCGCGCGGGGCTGCTGTTGGCGGCGGTGGGTCCCATCCGGGCCAGCTCGTAGATCTCGCGCAGGGTGCTCTCGGGGATGGGATCGGTCCGCCAGCCATTGTGGCTGCGGGCGGCCCGGAACAGCTGGTCGAGCGCCGCGTCGGCGAGGGGGGCGGTCATCGTCGGGGTCCTGGTCGCGAAGGGTTGCACACGGACGCGACCGGCGAAACCGGCAGTCGCCCCAGACAGGGTTTCAGTAGTTCTAGAGGACCTGCTCGACCCGCGTCACCTCGGGGACATAGTGGCGCAGCATGTTCTCCACCCCGGCCTTCAGCGTCGCCGCGGAAGACGGGCAACCGGCGCAGGCGCCGCGCATGTGCAGCCACACCACGCCGGTGTCGGGTTCGAACTTGGAGAACAGGATGTCGCCCCCGTCCTGGGCCACGGCGGGGCGGATGCGCGAATCCAGCAGGTCCTTGATCTCGACCACGATCTGGGCGGCGTCGCCCTCGTAGACATCGTCGTCGGCGGCCTCGGCGTCGGAATCGCGCAACAGGGGCCGCCCGTCGGTGAAGTGGTCCATGATGGCGGCCAGGATCGGAGCCTTGAGGTGCGACCAGTCGCGGTCGGGCTCCTTGGTGACGGTCAGGAACTCCTGGCCGAAGAACACCCGCGTCACCCCGCCCAGGTCGAACAGCGCCTCGGCCAGGGGCGAGGCGGCGGCTTCCCCGGCGTCGTGGAACTCGCGGGTCCCCGAGACCATCAACTCCCGGCCGGGCAGGAACTTGAGCACCGCCGGATTGGGCGTCGTTTCGGTCTGGATGAACATGAGGCCTCCGTTCCCCGCCTAGATGGCGATTCCCGGCGGGGCGCGCAACCGTGGGGACACGGAGGTTGCAAGGTGTCGCTCCGCAAGCATGCGGCGACGCCGATGCGGAGCATGGGGATCGAGGCGATCTACCGGCAGGTGATTTCGATGTTGGGCGCTGACAGGCGGACCGCAGATCCCTATAAGCGCGGCGCCGCACAATTCGCGGCCTATGTCGAAGGTCGCTCCATGCGTTGGGTGATGCGCTCCAAGATCCACAACGCGACAGTGACGGAGGCCAACCTGTCGTATGTGGGGTCCATCACCATCGACGCCTCGCTGATCGAGCGCGTGGGGCTTTGGCCCGGCGAGCGGGTGCTGGTGGTGTCGAACACCTCCGGCGCGCGGCTGGAAACCTATGTCATCGAGGGCGAGCGCGGGACCGGCGACATCTGCGTCAACGGCGCGGCGGCCCATCTGATCGGCACAGGCGAGGAGGTCATCATCATGGGCTTCGAGCTGACGGCGGAGCCCATCAAGTCGCAGGTCATCCTGGTGGACCGCCAGAACCGATTCGTCCGCGACCTGGCGGAGAAGCCGTCGATGCCCGTCGACGCCCTGGCCTAGAAGCCGGCTTCCATCGCAACTCGCGGCGCGCGGGCTTTGTCTATCGGCATCACATGCTTGCCTTGGCGCGATCCTGTCGAGGCCATGACGCCGTTTGCCGACGAACCCTACGCCGGCCTTCTGCTTTCTGGCGGACACGACTCCCGCTGGTCCTATCTCGTGCGCTCTCCCGAGGCGGTCTTGGTCGTCACCGACGGCAGGACGGTCGACCTCGCAAACATCCTCGTCCCGCTTCTCCCTTCCGTCAGCCAGCGCGATCCCGCCGGTCCACCGTTTCAAGGAGGGGTGGTCGGTATGGCGACGTACGAGTTGGCCCACGCGTTCGAAAAGCTTCCGGGCGGGAGGCGGTCCGGTTGGCCGCAGTTGGTGCTGGCGCGGTATGACGCTGTCCTGGCTTTCGATCACGCGGAGCATCGGGTCCTGGCGATCGGGCCGGGTTCGGCCGATTGGCTGGGCGCCGCGTCGTCCTCCCGCCGATGGGCGGGACCGTTGTGCGGTAAGGTGCGCAGCCTCACGTCCCGGCGGCGCCATGAGGCCAGCGTGGGGGCCGTCGTCGATCGTATCCGGGCCGGAGAGATATTCCAGGCCAACATAGCCCGTCGGTGGGAGGGTCGACTCTGCGATGGCGCGGGTCCGTTCGACGTGTTCCGCCGGCTGGCGGACTCGAGCCCGGCGCCCCACGCGGCCTATTGGCGGCTTCCCGACCGGGCCCTGGTCTCCAACTCTCCCGAACAGTTCCTCAGCGTCCGGCGGGACGGGCTCGGCCTGGTTGCGCAGACTCGGCCCATCAAGGGCACGCGCCCGCGCGGTGCGACGCCGGAGCATGACGCCGCACTGGCCGCCGAACTGCTGGCCAGCGCCAAGGATCGGGCCGAGAACCTGATGATCGTAGACCTGATGCGCAACGATTTCGCCCGCTGTTGCGCACCCGGGAGCGTCGAGGTCCTGGAATTCTGCCGACTGCAGAGCTTCGCCAACGTCCACCATCTCACCTCCTGCGTGCGGGGGCGGCTTCAGCCGGGACGCACGGCCTGGGATCTATTCTGCGCGGCCTTCCCGCCAGGCTCGATCACGGGCGCGCCGAAAGTCCAGGCGATGACCGTGATCGCGGGACATGAACCCGCGCGCGGCCCGCACTACGGCAGCCTGTTCTGGGCCGGCGGGGACGGCTCCCTGGAGGCCAGCGTGCTGATCCGCACCCTGGCGTTCAGGCAGGCTGCGGACGGGTGGCGCTTCGGGGTTCGCGCCGGTGGTGGCGTGGTGGCCGACAGCGATCCTGTGGCGGAGTGCATGGAGACGGAGGACAAGTTCTCTGCGATCCGTGCCGCGCTCACGGGGGTCGACGCGTGATCCAGATCCCGGCAGACGACCGCGGATTCACCCTTGGCCACGGGCTGTTCGAGACCCTGCTGGCGGATGCAGGCGGCCTGCACGGATGGGCGGCGCACCTCGCGCGCCTGCAGCGGGGTTGCTCCGTGCTGGGCATGCCGCCGCCGGAGGAGACGGCATGCCAAGCGGCCGTCGCGGCGGCGATGAGGGACGCGGAGTCCCCGTCCGGCCGGTTCGCCATACGCCTCAGCTGGAGCGCGGGCTCCGGCGGCCGGGGCCTTGACCCGCCGGAAAGCATGGAGCCGCGGCTGGTCGTCACAGCGGCGCCGATCGGGCCGTCGCCGCCGAGCCTGCAACTCGCCACGGTTTCGATCCGACGAAATGAGCGGTCGCCGACGTCTCGGCTGAAGACCCTGGCCTATCTGGACAATGTTCTGGCCCGCCGGGAGGCGCGAGGGCTGGACGCAGACGAGGCCCTGATGCTGAACATCCGAGGCGAGGTCTCCTGCGTTGCGGCCGGCAACCTGGTCTGGGTTCGCGGGGGCGTCCTCTTCACGCCGGCGCTGAGCTGTGGGGTCCTCGACGGCATCATGCGCGCCAAGGTCCTGGCGCGCGCGGTCGAGGTCGGCCTCACCGTCGAGGAGACGGCGACGACCCGCGACATGCTGCGTGACGTCGAGGGCCTGGCGGTGACCAACAGCCTGATCGGCGTCTGCCCGGTCGACCGACTCGACGGCGAGCCTCTGTCCCTTTCACCCGAACTCGCCGCCCTCAAGCTTTAGGCCTTCCAAGGAACCCTCATGAACACGTCCATCTCCGCCCTGAGCCGCGACCCCGCCCAACCCCGCCACGACTGGACGCTCGAGGAGGTGGAAGCCCTGTTCGAGCTGCCGTTCACCGAGCTCGTCTTCCGCGCCGCGGAGATCCACCGGCGGTGGTTCGATCCGACCGAACTCCAGCTATCCCAGCTGCTGTCCGTCAAGACCGGCGGCTGTCCGGAGAATTGCGGTTACTGCAGCCAGTCGCAGCACTTCAAGACGGCCACCCAGGCTTCCAAGCTGATGGACCCGGAGGCGGTGATCGCCGCAGCGGCCGACGCCAAGGCCGGAGGGGCCCAGCGCTTCTGCCTGGGCGCGGCGTGGCGCGACCTGAAGGACCGCGATCTGCCGAAAGTCGCCGCCATGATCTCGGGCGTGAAAGCGATGGGCCTGGAGACCTGCGCGACGCTCGGCATGCTGACGTCGAGCCAGGCCAAGGCGCTGAAGGCGGCCGGCCTCGACTTCTACAACCACAACCTCGACACCGGCCCCGACTACTACGACCAGGTGGTCACCACACGGACCTATCAGGACCGGCTGGACACCCTGGCGGCCGTGCGCGAGGCGGGCATGTCGACCTGCTGCGGCGGCATCGTCGGCATGGGCGAGACGCGGCGGGACCGGGCGGGGCTGCTGCGGCAGCTGGCGACCCTGCCCAGTCACCCCGAGAGCCTGCCGATCAACGACCTGATGCCTATCGAGGGTACGCCGCTGGGGACGTCCATCCCCGTCGATGGCCTGGAGTTTGTGCGCATGATCGCGGTCGCCCGCCTGGTGTGCCCGAAGTCGGTGGTGCGCATCGCCGCGGGCCGCGAACATATGAGCCGCGAGCTGCAGGCGCTGTGCTTCCTCGCCGGCGCCAATTCGATCTTCGTCGGCGCGCGTCTGCTGACCACCAACAACCCCGGCCGCAATGCCGACGACGTGCTGCTCGCCGACCTGAAGATGCGGCCGGTCGCCACCCGAGCGGACCCTCAGGACCCGAGCACATTGCAGACCGCGGTGGTGAGCTTGCCGAGTTCGGAGTCCGTGATGGTGAACGGCGGCGTCAGATAGACGACCTTGCCCATCGGCCGGATCCAGACGCCTTCCTCCGCGAAGCGGCCGCAGAGGCGCGCGACCTCCACTGGCTCCGTGAACTCCACTACGCCTATGGCCCCGCGCACCCTTACATCGACCACGCCACGGGTGTCGCGGCAGGGGGCGAGCCCGGCCTCCAGCCCCGCCGCGATGCGAGCGACCTGGCCGCGCCAGTCGCCGGTCTCGAAGATGTCGAGGGACGCATTGGCCGCCGCACAGGCCAGGGGATTGGCCATGTAGGTGGGACCGTGCATCAACGCCGCGCCCGGCTCGTTCGACCAGAAAGCCTCGAACACCCTGCGGTTGGCGATGGCCGCCGACAGCGGAAGCGTCCCGCCTGTAAGGGCCTTGGACAGAGTGAGGATATCGGGCGCAACGCCCGCGCCGACGCAGGCGAACAAGTCGCCGGTGCGGCCGAAGCCTGTGAATATCTCGTCGAAGATCAGCAGCACGTCGTGTTGGTCGGCGAGTCGCCGGAGCCGGCGCAGCACCTCGTCGTCGTGGAACAGCATGCCTCCGGCCCCCTGCACACGAGGTTCGACGATCATCGCCGCTATCTCTTGGCGGTGCTCGGCCAAAAGGTGATCCAGCGCCGCTTCCGTCGCTGTGTCTGTCGGCAGGGCGCACACGTGCTGCGCCGGCATGACCCCCGCAAACAGGCTGTGCATCCCCTCCTCGGGATCGCAGATCGTCATCGTCGCGAGCGTGTCGCCGTGGTAGCCGCCCGTGAACGCGAGGAAACGCGTTCGCCCGGCCACGCCTCGGTTGATCCAGTGCTGCACGGCCATTTTCATGGAGATTTCCACCGAGACCGAGCCGCTCTCGGCAAAGAACACGTGGTCGAGGTCACCGGGCAGCAAGGCGGCCAGGCGCTCCGCCAGCCGGTAGGCCGGCTCATGCGCCAGACCCCCGAACATCACATGCGGCGCGCGGGACAGCTGCATTTCCACCGCTTGGCGGATGTGCGGATGGTTGTAGCCGTGGCATGCGGTCCACCATGATGCGATGCCATCGATCAGCTCGCGGCCGTCCTCCAGGACGATACGGCAGCCCTCCGTCCGCATCACCGGCAAGGGCGGGAGTGCGGTCTTCATCTGGCAATAGGGCCGCCATACGTGGCCGGCGCCGCGGGTCAGCCAGTCTGGGTCTGCCACAACTTATCTCCGATCAGGACTTCAGAACGCCCCGATAGGGGTTCGCCCGGCGCGCGGGTCTTGCTAAGCCGCGCCGGCGATCTGGGCCAGCGGGGGATTCCATGGACAGCCGGCAGACCTTCGCGGATGCGAAAATCGACGCGCTTGCGAGCAGGACCGCGCGGCGGAGGTTGACCTTCACACGCCACGGCGATGCGGACGCCGACCCGCTGGCCCGGTGCGTCCGGCGCTTCGTGAGGGATTGAGGCGTGCCGACGCTGTTCGTCGCCGGAACCGGGACGGACGTGGGGAAGACCTACGTGACCGCTTCGCTGATCCGCGGGCTGCGCGAGGCCGGCATGCTCACGGAAGCCCTGAAGCCGGTGGTCAGCGGTTTCGATCCCGACGCGCCCGAGGGCAGCGATCCGGCGGTGTTGTTGCAGGCGCTCGGGCGCGACTGGTCGCCCGGGGCCCTGGCCGAGATCGCCCCTTGGCGGTTCCGGGCGCCTCTATCCCCGCCGCTCGCCGCAGCGCGCGAGGGCGGCTGCCTTTCGGGCGAGATGGTGATCGCCCATTGCCGCGACCGTGCGGAGCGGATGCCGGATGAGGCATGGCTGCTCGTAGAGAGCGCCGGCGGGGTGATGTCGCCCCTGGACGACACGCTGACCATGCTGGACCTCGCCGCCGCGCTGGAGGCGCCGGTGCTGCTGGTGGCCGGGAGCTATTTGGGAACAATCAGCCATACCTTGACGGCCGCCGCGGTGATCAAGTCGGCGGGCTTGGCGCTGGCCGGAGTGGTGATGAGCGACAGCGGCGCCGGCGCGCCGCCGCTCGAAGAGACGGTGGCGGCCGTGTCCGAACGTTTGCGGCCAGGGCCCGTGATAGGGCTGCGGCGCGGGTGCGCGGTGAGCGCGGTGATGCTGGCGGGGTTGGGGATGATCTGAGAGGGCGTTAAGACGCGCCCGACGCCGGGACGTTTCCACCGACCCGCCATGGGGGCGACCTCAGCCGCCCGGCCAAAACCCTACCAGGCGCTTCGTCTCTGCCAGGGTCGGGGCGGCCAGTGTGCGCGCGGCCTCGGCGCCGGCGGCCAGAACCCGGTCGATCTCGGCCGGATCGGCCATCAGCCGCCGCATGGTCGCGGACACCGGCGCCAGACGCTCGACGAGCAGGTCGGCGAGGGCCGGCTTGAAGCTCTGGCCGAACCCCTGGCCGCCGTACGTCGCCAGCACCTGGACCTTGGTTTCCCCCGAAAGCGCGGCGTAGATGCCTACCAGATTGTCCGCCTCCGGCCGGTGCTTCAGGTCCTCGAGGGTCTCGGGGAGGGGTAGGGGGTCGGTCTTGGCGCGGCGGATCTTGCCCGCGATAGCGTCGGCGTCGTCGGTGAGGTTGATCCGCGACTGATCGGACGGGTCGGATTTCGACATCTTGGCCGTTCCGTCGCGCAGGGACATCACGCGTGCGCCCGGACCCTCGATGAGGGCCTCGGTGAGGGGGAAGAAGCCGGGGGCGTCGAAGTCGTGGTTGAACTTGGCGGCGATGTCGCGCGTCAGCTCCAGGTGCTGCTTCTGGTCCTCGCCCACGGGCACGTGGGTGGCCTTGTAGAGCAGGATGTCGGCCGCCTGGAGGACCGGATAGGTGTAGAGGCCGACGCTGGCGCGCTCCTTGTGCTTGCCGGACTTCTCCTTGAACTGGGTCATCCGGTCGAG
>JAQGIW010000128.1 GCA_028290905.1 Caulobacteraceae bacterium
GGTTCGAGGCCCAGGGCCTCACGATCGAAGGCGTCGCTGTAGGCTTCTGCCCCCGGCACGCCCTTGAGCTCGCCGCGCGTGTTGTAGACCCAGCCGTGATAGAAGCACCGGAAGTGCTCCGCGCCGCTGCCCTTCAGATCCCGGCAGACAAGGTTGCCGCGATGGCGACAGGTGTTGAGAAGGGCCCGGACCTCCCCGTCGTCGCTGTGCACCAGGATCAGCGGCCGGCCCCCGACGTGGCGGGTGATGAAGTCGCCGGGTTTGGGGAACTCCGACAGGTGGCCGGCGAACAGCCAGGAGCGGTCGAAGATGACGTTGCGCTCCAGCTCGAAGATTTCCCGGTCGACGAAGACGCTGCGGTGGACCCGGAAGATGCCCTCTTCGCGGTCGTCATTGATGAGACCCGCGGTATTGCTGCCGTCCAGCATCGATTTCCTCTCGAGGCTCACGCTTTTCCCGGCGGCCGTTCCTGGTTGTCGCGCCTGGTGATTGGTCGGACCATTCCTCACAAACCGCGCAGTGTCAAGACCGGGCTCCCGCGCCTGACACGGCGCGAGCGCGGTCGGGCGTTAGACTCCGGCCGTCCCCGGGGTCCAGGCCCAGTATCTTGCCACCGCCCCGGCGTCGACGCGCAGGTCGACGCCGGTGATCATCGCGGCGTCGTCCGAGACCAGGAAGGCGGCCGCGCGCCCGTAGTCGCTGGGCTTGGGGAGTTTCTGCATCGGGACGCCTTTGCGGTAGGTCTCCATCACGGCCATCGACCTGGCGGGAGATCCGACGTCGCGACCCCAGCGGTTGGCGCGTTCGAACGATTCGGAGGGGTCGGTCGCGGTTGGCGTCAGGCTGTTGACCCTGATCTGATGGGCGGCCAACTCCATGGCGACGGAGCGGGTGAAGTTCAGCAGGCCGCACTTGGAGGTGCTGTAGGCGATATTGCCCGGCTCGCCCTGGTGACCGGCGGTGGAGATGATGTTGAGGATCGCGCCGTGCACGCCCCGCTCGATCATCGCCTGGGCCACGTACTTGGTGCAGAGAAAGGCCCCGGTCAGGATGACGCCGGTCTGGGCCCGCCACTCCTCGAGCGACATGGTCAGCACACCCTTCTTGTTGAAGGTGGCGGCGTTGTTGACCAGGATGTCGATCCTGCCGAAGGCTTTCAGGCCGGCGGCGACCGTCGCCCTGACCTGGGCCTCGTCGTTGACGTCGCACGACAGTCCCACGGCGCGGCCGCCCGAGCCCTCGAGGTATCGCGCGCAGTCGGTCGCGTTCGCTTCCACATAGTCGACGGCGATGATCGCCGCGCCCTCCGCCGCCAAGCCTTCCACGATCCCGCCGCCGATGTTGGGGCTTGTTCCCGTGACCAGGGCCACCTTGTCCTTCAGACGCATGTTCGGTTCCTTCATCGCCAAGGCGAAGCATTTGTTTTGTCGCGCGTTTTGTTCGAAAACCGGTTCCCACTTTTCGGAACGCGCTAGTGGTGCAAATCAAACACATGAGTCCGATCCCCGCAGTTCGGAATGCACCAGATTCAAAGCCTTGTGGTGCGTTCGGCGCCTCTCGCGTGGGTTCGAGGCGTCTGATTCGCACCACTAGACGGGCGGGGCGATCATGAACGCCTTGGACGAGTTGAATATCCAGGTGTCGATGAAATCGGTCTCGGTCGGCGTGCGGCCGAGCTCCTTGAGGGCGCCGACCAGGCACATCCAGTTGAGGATCTCCTGCTGGCCGCTGTCCTCGACGGCCAAGGCGCTGGTGTTGCGCCAGGTCTCGTAGTCGCCGGTGCGCAACGCCTCGTACATGACCCGGTCCGCCGGTGTGTCGGGCCACAGGAAATGGTTCTTCCCGGTCAGGAAGGCGTGCGACCAGCCGGACGAGGCCAGCAGCGCGACCCGCCAGGGAGATTCGGCCAGGATCCTCGCGGTCGCCGCGCCCATGTCGAACAGGCGCTTGGGCGTCGGGGCGGGCGGGTCGAGATCACCGGCCTCGAGGGTCTTCTCGAAGGTGGGAAGACCGCCACGCTGGCAGATCACGTGGCGGCCGTAGCAGTTTATCGAGACCGGGACGATCGGATAGGGGAACCCCGTCCGGTTGTAGTCCAGATAGAGGATCGCGTTGGAGAAGGCGTGCCCGAGGCTGTGATGCAGGGGCTTGTAGGAATAGGCGGTGTCGAAGCCCTCCTCGATCAGCCGGCTGGCGAGATGCTTGGCGGCGACGGGATGGCCGGGAACCTCAAAGGTCTCGCCGCTGGGTTCGTCCCAGACATTGGCCTGGGGCACGGTAATCTTGAAGCTATCGTAGGCGTTCACGCAGTAGGGCGGGATCACGTCTTCCCTGAAGTTCTCGTACTGGTCGTCGCCCCACATGAGCACGAAGTCCGGGTTGAACGCGTCCAGCGCCGCCCGGGTCTTCATCAGGGCGCCCACCAGCTTCTCGCGATGCCGCGCCGCCGAACTCTCCCCCTCGTCGTTCCCCCACTCGGCGCGCATGGGCGCCGGCCAGCCCGCCGGATCGCGCAGCTCCGTCGGCAGGCCCGGGTTCTGCAGCATGCGCTTGAGGATGAACGCCATGCGCTCGTCGCGTCCCGCCAGCGGGGGATAGTGGCTGATGCCCAGGGCAAGGATTTCGGCCATGTTCCACTCCCATGTTCATCGTTTATTGGTATGACCATTAACGGCCGCCGTGACCCTGTCAAGACGTGGCGAGGGTTGCCTGCGGCCGCGGCGCCGCCATATCCGCTGCGCCGCCCACCATTGTGCTACGCTAGTCCAAGCAGGACAGGAGTCGAACATGGCGGATGGGGACCCGACTCGACCCAAGGCTGAGAAAAGCCGGCGGGCGTTCGAGGTTGTCTACGACAAGATCCGCCATGAGCTGGCCCAGGGCATCCTCAAGGCCGGCGACAAGCTTCCGGCCGAGCGGGAGCTCGCGGAATCGCTCGGCTTCAGCCGCGCGGCCGTGCGCGAGGCGCTCCGAGCCCTCGAGGCCACCGGGCTTGTGCAACTGCAAAAGGGGGTCAAGGGCGGCGCCTTCATTCAGAACGCCAACCGCAGCGACATCAACCGGTCCATTAATGACATCGTGGTGCTTGGCAGGGTGCCGCTTCGGCAGGTGATGGAGGTTCGCACCCTGTTGATGACCCATGCGGTGCAGCTGGGCTGCGAACGCGCGACGCCGGAGGCGTTGGACCGGATCGAGAAGAACATCAAAGAGACGGAGGATCTGGCCAGGGCGGCCGAACCGACGATGCGGCACGTGCGCGAATTCTATAACCTGCTGGGCGAACTCTCGGGCAACGAGGTGTTGGCGATATTGATAGAAGCCACCTCATCGATCACTTTGGACTTCGTCGTCAGCCACGGGATAGAATTCACGGACGAACTCATCATTCTCCGCAGAAAGGTGCTGAACCGCCTGAGGGCCCGGGACGCCGACGGCGCCTCACGGGCGATCGCCGAGAATCTCGCCTTTCTGCACGGTTTCGTCATCGCGCGCGCCGCGGCTCATGAAAGCACGATGACGTAAGGCGAAACCGCCTCACGTCATCGGATCGAAGTCATCGGGCTCTACGCCGAGGTCGTCAGGAACATCGCCGAGGCGACGACCAGGGGGCCGAGCAGGAAGGCGGTGGCCAGGGCGGAGAGGGCGGCTTCGAGGCGCTGGCTGATGGAACGGAACATGGAAGGTCTCCTTCGAGGGGGGTCTGGGCGAGCTGTGATCGGCTTGCAGGCGAGGTTGTGCCACGCCGCCCTCTCGAACGAAATTGCATAGGTATCTATAGTCGATATGCGAAAATAGGGAGCCCTCGCAGGGCAGCGATCCTATTTCGCGGCGGCCCGGATCGCGGCGAGGTACTTCATCCGGGCGGCGTCGATGTCCTCGTCCCAGGCCTTGCCCCAGGCGGAGTTGATCACCACCACCAGGTGGTCCCGAGGGAAGACGGACACGGTCTGGCCGAAGATCCCTTCGCCCTCGTAGCCGTCCGGCAGCAACCACCAGAAGTAGCCGTAGGGCGGCTTCTTCACGTGCGGGGCGGTGGCGTCCGCGATCCATCCCCGCGGGACGACGGGCTTCCCGCCGGCGCGGCCGCCGTCCAGCATGAACTGGCCGAAGCGCCCGTAGTCGCGAAGCGTCATGCTGATGCAGCAGCCGCCGCGCTCGTGGCCGGCGAGATCCTCCATCCAGACTCCGTCCCGCTCCATGCCGTAGGGCTTCCAGATCTTCTCCGACAGGTATTCGGCCATCGGCTTGCCGACGGCGTTGCTGAGCAGGATGCCGGCGAGGTCAGTTTCCCCGGTCTTGTAGACGAACTTCGTCCCCGGCGGGGCCTGGCGCGGCAGGCGGCGCATGTAGCTGACCACCGGATTGACCCCCGGCTCCAGGATGGTGAGGCCCACCTTGGCCACGTCGGAGTTGAGGTCGGTGTAGTCCTCGTTCCATTTCACCCCGGAGGTCATGGTGATCAGCTGGCGCACCGTGACGCCCTCGTAAGCGCTGCCCTTCAGCTCGGGGATGTAGCGGGTGACGCGATCGGCGAGGCTGGCGATCTTGCCGTCTTCAATGGCCGCGCCGATCAGGGTGGAGGTCACCGACTTGGCGACCGAGAACGACGTCCAGCGGTCCTTCGGCCCCCGTCCCAGCCCGTAGCGCTCCAGGATGATGCGTCCGTTCTTGATCACCAGCACGCCGGAGGCGCGGAACGCCTCCATGTAGGCCGTGGTGTCATAGGTCTCGCCGCGGAAGGTGAAGCTGGGATCGATCGCCTTGTCGGCCACCGGCAGGGGACGGACTTCGGCGCCACGGGCGACGACCTTGACCGGGAACAGCGCCTCCATGTTGCGGTAGCCCCAGGCCTGCTGGACCGGGGACCAGGCGAGGACCGAGGCGCCCGAACTCGGAACCGCCGGATCGTCCGCAGCGACGGCGACCGAGGCGAAGGTGGAGAGGAGCGTGACGGCGGCGAGACGCGCCAGGACCCGGGAGCCAGACTTCACTGGGCCACCACCCCGCGGGTGTGGAGATCGATCTTGATCGGCCTGTGGTGGTTGACGTCGGACGGATCGACCTCGACCACCTCGGCGTCAATGTCGGCGCCCACGCTGGCCATCCGGCGGGCGCGGTCCTCCGGGGCCTCGCTCTGCGGCGCCCCGCCCTCGAACTCGACGGTATGGTGGACGTGAAGGATGGCGCCGGTGGTCGCGTCGAAGACCACGTGGGCGCGCGTCCTGGCGACGGCCCCGCCGGGCGTCGATTGCGGCATGTTGGTCAGGTCCATGGTCAGCCCCACTGGAACAGGGTGACGGTCCCGGTGGAGCGCAGGTCGGCGACGATATGCGCCAGGGTGACCGACAGCATCTGGGGAACGAACAGGCGCGGCGGCAGGTCCTCCGGAACCACGTTGTCCAGATTGCCCACATCGCCGAAGGTGGTGGTCTGCGGATTGCCGTTGCCGTCGAGGAAGGCGATCTCGATGATGCCGAAGCCGCCGAGGGACGGCGCCTGGTTCACCTGCATCGCCGGCACGGTGCACTGGACCCAGACGTCGCCCGCCGGCGCGTCCGGCGTCCCCCAGGGGTTGGGCACGAACTGGGTGGCCATGCCGCCGTTGACCCAGCCGGGCGAGAAGATGTTGAGGATCGCCATGACGCTGCTCCGCTCAGGCGTATTGGACCACCGACAATAGATTGCCGTCAGGCTGGCGCAAGCACAGGACCCGCGCGCCCGTCCGGCCCCCGCCTGCAGCCTGCCCGACGTCCCAGAGCGCTTCCCGCCGAAGCGGGTACTGGTTCGGCGATCAGGAAGCGCTCCAAATGTTTGATTCTAGAGCAAATCATCTCGGATCAGATGATACCACCTGATCCGAGTTTGCTCCAGGCCACACTGGCCCGGGTCGGCTCGGACCAAATCGCAATCTGTTAGGACTCTGAGCGAAACCCCATTTCGCCGTGACCCAAAACCCATTACCGGGCGTTCATCAAGGCCTCCGAGGATTTCAGCCGCGGGCTGAACGAGCGGACGCCGGTCGCCAACATCCCGCCGGCGATCGCCTATTACCTTTCGGTGGCAAAGGCGTTGTCGCAATAGGAAGAGCGCCACCGTAGGGCGTCCGTCAGTAAGCGAGGCGATATGACGACGCGGGAAGAGCAGAACGAAAGTCGCGGCGCCCTGCGCCTGATGGCCGGCACGGTGCTCGACGCCGTTGTCGCGGTGGATGGCGACGGCGTCATCGTGGAGTGGAACGCGGCGGCCGAGCGGACCTTCGGCTGGACCCGGGCGGAGGCCGTGGGCCGTGCGATGGGTGAGCTGATCGTCCCGGCCCAGCACCGCCAGAGTCATTACGCAGGGATGCGGCGCTTCCAGGCGACCGGGGAGGCGCGGGTCGTCAACCGCCGGATCGAGATCACCGCCGTGGACAGGAGCGGCCGGGAATTTCCCATCGAACTCTCGATCGTCCCGGTGGCGTCGGACGGCGACGCCGCCTTCGTGGGCTTTCTGCGCGACATCAGCGAGGGGCGGCACGCCCAGGAAAGACTGGCGCTCAGCGAGGAGTCGCTACGCCTGACCACCGAGGCGGCCGAGATCGGCACCTGGGACCTCGACCTCGACAGCGAGGCCCTGACCTGGTCGGCGCGAACCAAGGCGATGTTCGGCATATTCTCGGACGCGCCCTGCAGCATGGACGACTTCTACGCCGGCCTGCATCCGGCCGATCGCGAGGCGACCACGCGGGCCTTCGCGCGAGCCCTCGATCCCGACGAGCGCGCCGCGTACGATGTGCAGTATCGGACCGTGGGCAAGGAAGACGGCGTAGTCCGCTGGATCGCCGCCAAGGGGAAGGGCCTCTTCGACGAGGCCGGCCGCTGCTTCCGCGCCGTCGGCACGGCGATGGACATCACCGCGCGCAAGCTCGAGGACGCCCGTGACGCGTTCATGCTGGAGCTCAGCGATGTGCTGCGCGGCGGCGATACGGAGGATGCGCTCCGCGAGGCCTGCGCCCTGATGGGCCGGTATTTCGGTGTGGCGCGGGTCGGCTATGGCCAGCTCGATCCGAACGAAGGCGTGCTCGACTATTCGATCTGCTGGACCGACGGTTCGACACTTCCGCTCCTGGGCCGATACCCCGCCCGCACCATCGGCGCCGGGATCATGGCGATGCTGAGCCTGGGGAGGACGGTGGTCATCGCCGACTTCCTGTCGGATCCGCTCAGCGATGAAGAGGAAGCCCGCGACACGGCCGCCACCCTCGATACGCGGGCGATCCTGGTCGTGCCGTTCCTTCGCGCGGGGCGACTGCGCGCCATCGTCTATCTCGCCGACCGTCCGGTCCGGCAGTGGCGGCCCGACGAGATCGCCTTCATGGAGGAGGTCGCCGAACGCACGCGCCAGGTGGTCGCGCGCGGCGAAGCCGAGGCCGCCTTGCGCGCTCTCAACGCCACCCTGGAAGCCCGGGTCGAGGCGCGCACCTCGGAGTTGCGCGTGGCGGAGGAGGCCCTGCGGCAGGCCCAGAAGATGGAGGCGATCGGCCAGCTCACCGGCGGGATCGCCCACGACTTCAACAATCTGCTGCAGGGAGTCACCGGCGGGCTGGACCTGATCCGCATGCGCGTCAGCCAGGGCCGGATCGGCGAACTCGACCGCTTCATCAACGGCGCCATGACGTCGGCGAACCGCGCCACGGCCCTGACCCATCGGCTGCTGGCGTTCGCGCGCCGCCAGCCGCTCGACCCGCGGCCGGTGCGCGCCAATCCGCTCGTCGCTTCGATGGAGGATCTGCTGCGGCGGACGCTGGGCGAGCGGGTCCATCTCGAACTGGCGCTTGCCCACGGGCTCTGGGCCACGCGCTGCGATCCGCACCAGCTGGAGTCGGCGATCCTGAACCTTGCCATCAATGCCCGGGACGCCATGCCCGAGGGCGGAAAGCTGATCATCGAGACCTGCAACGCCCACCTGGACGCCGCCTACGCCGCCAGGCTGCGCGACGCGCGCCCGGGGCAGTATGTCTGCGTCGCGGTCAGCGACACGGGCACGGGGATGGACTTAGAAACCGTCGCCAGGGCGTTCGAGCCGTTCTTCACCACCAAGCCCATCGGGCAGGGGACCGGCCTGGGGCTCTCGATGATCTATGGCTTCGCCCGCCAGTCGGACGGCTACGCCAGGATCTACAGCGAGCCCGGCCAGGGCACGACGGTCAAGCTCTACCTTCCCCGGTCCAGCGGGGACGTCGAGGACGCCGCCGAGCTCCCGGGCGAGGCGGCGGCGCGGGCCTCCGCCGCGGGGGAGACCGTCCTCGTCGTGGAGGACGAGGCGGTGGTGCGGGGGCTGGTCGTGGAGGTCCTGAGCGACCTCGGCTACAACGTCCTCGAAGCGGAGGATGGCCCCGGCGGCGTCGCGCTGCTCGGGCGGGGCGCCCCATCGACCTCCTGATAACCGACATGGGACTGCCGGGTCTCAATGGCCGGCAGGTGGCGGAGGCGGGGCGCGCCCTGCAGCCAAGCCTGAAGGTGCTGTTCATGACCGGTTACGCCGAGAACGCCGCCCTGGCGTCGGGCTTCCTCGAACGCGGCATGGCGATGATCACCAAGCCGTTCGCCATGGAATCCCTGGCCGACAAGATCCGCGAGGTCATCGACGCGTCCTGAGGCGGACGTGGTCAGGGACGGGTTTAGTTCCCGCCCGTCCGCTGATACTATCGCTGGGCGCCGGCGAAGCCGACGCGTCCAAGAAGAGAGGGGTGCGGTCGTGCCGGCAACCCGAATTCTCAGCGAGGAAGAGGTATTCCGGCTGCCGCCGATGCTGTTCGGCGCCATTCGCTGGAGCCGGAGCCTGGGCGCCCCGAGCGGAGAACTGGCCAGCGGCTTCACCTTTGTCGTGCAGGAGCACACCGCCACCCAGTTCGAAGACACAGGGGGCGGAATCCAGCCGGTCCCCGGAACCGGCGTCTGGCGGCCGCCCGTCACGGCGGCGTCGTGGACGGCTCCGGACGAGGGCGACATGCACGTCGTGCGGTTCAACTATCCCGACGCGCATCTGAACGCCTTTCCCGACGGGAAATACCGCGTGAGCGTGCAGCTGGCGGGCTACTGGCCGGCACGGCTGATCGAGCGCATCGCCGGGTTCCGGGTGATCGAGCCCCTGGCGTGGTACATCACCCTGACCAAGGCCCAGCACATCTTCTCGGCCGATTTCCAGATGATCCAGCAGCCCTGGTGGTCCGTCCTCCCGGGATGATCGAATGCCGAGTCTTGAGGTTGGCTCAGCTTGGGCGAACGTTCCTTGGGCGGCGTCGCCCCGAGCGTCTCAAAGGCTTCGCACCGGCGAGAGGTTGGGGATGTCGGCGAGGCGCGCCCGATCGCGAAGGTCGACCGCAACCCGGCTGCCGGGGCTGGGGAAGCGGTACCTCAGGCCGGAGATCGGACCGAGCACCGTCATGGCCGTCCTGCCGGTATATTCGAAATAGGCGACGTTGGTCCGCGGGACGGTGGAGGGGGCGGGCGCCGATCTCACCTCTTTACCGGTACGGGTGCTGGCTCTCGTCTGCGGGAGAATTGTCCGGTTAGCGCCGCAACACATCGCCTGGCTCCTTGTCTTCAGCTAAGTCCGGGTCTTCGACAAAAATCGCCGGCGGCCCCAGCTCCGGCTTCGTGGTCGCCCGCTGCAGCAGAATGGCCCCGCCGGACAGTGACGGCCACAACAGCAGCCTCTCCATCCAGGACTGGCCGAGCCACCAGCCCAGCGGAAGGGCGATCCAAAGGCTGAGGCAGTAGAAACAGTCGAACATCTGGCCCACAAATCCGGCGCCGAATGATCGGCGGAGATTCGCCAGGACGTTCCAGGGACCGTCCTCGGCGTGCAGCAGATGGGTGATCCGCCACACGCCGAGGATTCCCAGCGTCAACCAATAGAAGCGCATCCGATCACGGGTTCAAAGGGGTGCATCGATCCTTGTCACGCCTTTGTAACCGTGAAGCTCAACTCCGTCAGATTGTAGTAGGTGGCCCCACCGCAGTCGACGATGTTGCGCTTGTAGGTCCAGAGCTGGAGTTGGTAGGCGCAGGAGACCTCGGGAAACAGCGCTCCGACGGTGGTGGTCAGGGTGAAGGTTCCGCCGGTCCACTGCGGGGGCGCGGCGCCCTGGGTCAGGGCCGTCCCATAGTCCGGGCCGATCTGCGCCGCCGGGCCGATCCAGCTGGTGGCGTTGCTCGCCGCCGGGCCGGCGGAGAGGCTGCCCGTCACCACGCCGGCGCCCGGAGTGGGGACACCGTTGTTGGAACAGATGATGTCCACCACCGAGTTCAGACCGTAGGTGCAGTCGAGGGCGAAGTAGGCCAGCACCGCGTCGGGATCATGCGCCATGAAGCTGATCTCCACGGGGTCGCTGTCCAGCACCCCCGTCACGTTGGCGCAGTAACCGACTGACTGACCGCCGATGGTGGCGGAGAAGATGTTGCAGTCCGGCTGCGTCGTGCAGAGATGTACCGTGCCGCCCCCACATGGATGGTCCGTGGGGTGGCCGGCTCCGGGCCCCGGCGGCGGCCGGTTGTCGAGCGCGACCACGGCGAAGTTGTCTTCCTCGGTGTCGCAGAAGGGGATCACCCGCGGGTCCGCGAGGTCCCCACCATAGCCGGGCCGGGTCCAACCCTTCAGGCGCAGGTAGTAGACGCCGTTGGCGAACACCGTCGTCTGCCAGGACATCAGGGTATTGAGGTTGGAATTGTCCCAGCCGATGCCGATCGAATTGTTCGCGGCGTAGTGCTGGCGGCTCTCGAAGACGTTTCGGATCCCCGAGGGCGAGCCGACCGGCTGGGCGGCGAACAGCACGGAGTGCGAGGTCAGGGTCGCGTCCCAGAAGGCCCGGTAGAAGGCGCCGTCGGCCCCGGCGGGCATCGGTGACCAGGACGAGGGGACAGCCGGGGTGGTCGTCCACTCGAACTCATAGTAGTCGGCGTCGAACGCATCGCCCACATTGGCCGACAACAGCACACTTTCGGAGAAGGGCTGGTCGCCGAAGGGGGCGCCGGGCGACGCACCGCCCGGATTCGCATAGCCGATCGTCGCCGGCGCCGAGGAAGCCCCGGGGTTCCCGCCGACGGACGCGGCGGTGAGATAGCAGATGTCGATCGGGACGATGCAGTTCCCGGCCGGGCAGTCGCCATCCTGGCACGGCTGGGCGAGGCAGCAGGCCTGGTCGTTGGCGACCAGCGTCACATTGAGCTGGCTCGGGATATCCCAACGCGCCTGCAGTACGCTCTCGTCGAGGACGACGGTGTTCTGGCCATTGCAGTTCTGGGTGGCGCGGAAGACGATGTCGGCGTCGCAATCGAGCCAGGGCCACCAAGGCCACCAGGGCCACAGGCGCAGACGCCCAAGCTCGTCCGAGGCCGGAAGGACCGTAAGCAGATCGGAGCGCAGGGTCTCCAGGTCGGCTGGATTGAAGGACGGCCGGGCTCCACCGCGCCGGACCTGAGCCGCGGCCAGCCCTGGAATGTGCGATTGCCCGGACGTCTGGCTCAGCAGAGAGCCGAAGACCTTCAGATCGGGTGTGGGCCCCGGGGGCGGAACATTGCGAATTCCGGCGGACTTCTGCAGCAGCGGCACGATGTGGTCGGCCAGGACGGGATCGACGCGCCAATTGCGCTGCTCCCACCACCACCACCAGAACCAGCCGCAGCAGCGTCGGAAGGTCATCTGGAACGCGCCGTTGGCGTCGGTGACGGCGCAGCCGACCTGCTCTTCGCTGGACCACCACCACCACCAGTCCACATCGAACGCGCACACCGTCGCGCCGGGGACGGGACTGCCGTCGGCGCACAACAGACGGCCGGTGATGGTGTAGTCGCGGCACCATACGAGCCACCATTCCCAGTAGAAGGGAGAGATCATGACGGCCGGCGCCCGCAGCCTGTCGCCGTCCCGCCACTGGCTGGGCAGCACGGTGAAGGTCAGGGTCTGCAGATGGGCGAGATCGGCGTAGGAGGCGGTCTCGGGACCGATGGCCACCCGCAGGCCCGCGGGCTTCCTGTCGAACCGGAGTTCGGCGTGCCCGTGTCCGTTCGGCTGGAAGGTGGCCACGCCCGAACTCGCGACCGCGCCGTCGCGCGCGTAGGCCACCACCTTGACGGTGCGCTCCGGGGTGAAATTCTTGATGTGCGACGCATCGAGCGGCACCTCGAGGACATAGTGCCCGGTGTCTTCGGCCATGGACGTTACTCCCAGTCATGCGTGAGCGATGGCGGCCTTGATGCGCCGCATCGCGTGACGGGACTGTCAGGGTAACGTCAAAACAGCGTCAAAACGGCTCCCATGCTGTTTTGGTAACAATTGGCCTACAACAAACGGGTCCTGCGTCGGTTCTGACGGGACGCCTATTTGTGGTATTTCGCACATTCGCGGGCGCTAGAATCTCTTTGCGATCCGCGCAGGCAATGCGCTGTACTCGCGAACCAGACAAGACTTCGCCCTCACCGGTTCGCCCACCACCTCCACGACCGGGAAGCGCTTCAGGATCTCTTCCCACACGACCCTCAGCTGCATTTCCGCGAGCCGGTTGCCGACACAGCGGTGGATGCCGAAGCCGAAGGCGAGGTGCTGGCGGGGGCGTTCCCGGTCGATGATGACGGCGTCGGGGTTGTCGATCGCCGTCTCGTCGCGGTTGCCCGAGACGCACCACATGACCACCACCCGTGGAACGCCGGCCGCAAGGTGAGGCCGGAGCCGGCCCGGAAGCCCGCGCTCCGGGCCCGGGCGCCGAAATAATGCTGCGCCAGTTGGCCCGGCGGGTGTAGAAATATCGCACAAGCCTGGAAAGGGCGGTGCGATGAGATTGGGGAGCGCATGGCCGGGAGTCGTCGGCGCCGTGGCGGCGTTGATGGCCTTCGGACTCGCGCGCGCCTCGGCCCCGCCGGAAGCCCCACCGCCCGCCGTCGCGCCCCCGGCGACGCCCGAGGGGGACGCGCCCTCGGAGACCCTGCCGCTCGCCCAGGATCCGTCCACGCGCCTGACCCTGGCGGTGATGGTCGACGGCAAGGGGCCCTATGCCTTCCTGGTCGACACCGGTTCGGACCGCACCTCGATCTCGCGCGAACTGGCCGCCATCCTCGCCCTGCCGCCGGGGCCCAAGGTGATCATCCACGGGAGCGGCGGGGCGGACCCGGCCAGCACCGTGGTGATCGATAGCCTGACCATCGGCAATCGCACGATAAGGCATATCGAGGCCCCGGCGCTGGCGGCCAAGAACCTTGGGGCCGACGGCATGCTCGGCGTCGACGTCCTGCGCGACATGCATCTGGTGATGGACTTCAAGGCCCTTCGGCTGTCGAGTTCGCAGAGCCGGGCCGAGCCCATCGACGAGCATACCATCGTGGTGCGCGGCAAGAGCCGCTACGGCCAGCTGATCCTGGCCAACTCAAAGGTCCACGGCGTGCCGGTGCTGGTGGTGCTTGATTCCGGTTCCGACCTTTCGATCGGCAATCCGGCCCTGCTGAAGCTGCTCACCGGGCGCCAGCCCGCCGCCGTCCCGCAACGGACGACGCGGATCGTCACGGCCACCGGCCGCCATCTGACCCTCGAGCTCGACCAGATCGCCGAGGCGGAGGTGGGCGGAGTCACCATCCGCAACATGCCCCTGGCGTTCGCCCAGCTGCACACCTTCGACCGCTTCGGCCTGACCCGTCAGCCCGCCCTCCTGCTGGGCATGGACGTGCTCGGCCTGTGCCAGAAAGTCACCGTCGACCTGCGTCGGCGCGAGGCGACGTTCACCCTCAACTGACGGGTAATCAGGCGCCGCGCCGCAGCTGGAGGTCCACGCCGCTGGAGCGGTGGGAGACCAGCAGGCTGTTGCTCCACCGGCCGAAGCTGATGAGGGTCTGGCCATTGGCGTCCACCATGCTCATGCCGTCGGGATCCGGCCACCAACCCGCGAGGCCGGCCGGCAGGGCGTCGCCGCAGCTGGCGGGGGCGTCGAGCTTGTAGGCGCCCGCCTTGGTCTTCTCCGCCCCCAGCTTCAGCACGCAGATCGAACGACCCTGCGCCTCCAGCGTCCACGCCCCAGCGGCCTCGCCGGGCGCGAGGGGGACGCCCGCCTGTTCGTCGGCCGCCGCGGCCAGGCCGCTTGCCAAAAGGAGAATCGCCGCGGCCATGCCGGCCGCCGCAACGAGAGGGCTCATGACACCTTTCTCCGCTCTTCCTCCGCCCGCAA
The DNA here is from genome assembly GCA_028290905.1 of Caulobacteraceae bacterium. GTDB lineage: Bacteria > Pseudomonadota > Alphaproteobacteria > Caulobacterales > Caulobacteraceae > Acaudatibacter. The sequence continues at coordinate 14,192 of JAQGIW010000128.1, forward strand.
GGGAACGTCCCCCCAGGGTCAAGGTTGCGCGTTCGGCGGAGTTTCGCCTTGGCGATCCCAGGATAACTGGCCTTAATGCGGGCGGCGGCCCGCCAGAGGCCATCGGATCGGGTAGGGGAGACGTATAGATGAAGGCCGCTGTGCTGCGGGAGGTGGGCGCGCCCCTCCAGATCGAGGACGTCCAGATCGGCAAGCCCGGCCCGCGGGAGGTTCTGATCCGCACCGCCGCGGCGGGCGTCTGCCATTCCGACCTGCACTTCATCGAGGGGCTCTACCCCTACGCCCTGCCGGTGGTGCTCGGTCACGAAAGCGCCGGGGTGGTCGAACAGGTGGGACGTGACGTGCGGATGGTGAAGCCCGGCGACCATGTGATCACCTGCCTGTCGGCTTATTGCGGACACTGCGACCAGTGCCTCACCGGCCACCTCAGCCTGTGCAACGGCCAGGAGACCCGGCGCGGCAAGGACGAGGCGCCGCGTCTTTCGCAGGTTGGCGCGCCGATGGCGCAGTTCGCCAATCTGTCGTCGTTCGCCGAACAGATGCTGGTGCACGAGCACGCCTGCGTGGCCATTCGAAAGGACATGCCCCTCGATCGCGCCGCCCTGATCGGCTGCGGGGTGATGACCGGGGTGGGGGCGGCGATCCACACCTCGCACGTGCGGCCCGGGGAGAGTGTGGCGGTGATAGGCTGCGGCGGGGTGGGCCTGGCGGCGATCAACGGCGCGGCCATCGCCGGGGCCGGACAAATCATCGCCATCGACATCTCGCCGGCCAAGGACAACCTCTCGCGCACCTTCGGGGCCACCGATTTCATCTGCGCGGCCGACACCGATCCGGTGAAGGCGGTATTGGAGATGACCAAGGGGGGCGTACATCACAGCTTCGAGGCGATCGGCCTCTCGAAGACCGCCGAGCAGGCCTTTGACATGCTGCGGCGCGGCGGCACGGCCAATGTGATTGGGATGATACCCGTCGGCGAGAGGATCAGCCTGCCCGGCTCGGCCTTCCTCGGCGAAAAGCGCATCCAGGGCTCGGTGATGGGCTCCAACCGCTTCCCGGTGGACATGCCGCGCCTGGTCGACTTCTACATGGCGGGCAAGCTGAAACTCGACGAGATGATCTCACGCCGGCTGAAGCTGGAGGCGGTTAATTCCGCCTTCGACGACTTGAAGCGCGGCGAGGTGGCGCGTTCGGTCATCGTGTTCGACGCCTAGAGCTTGTTCTGATCTGATGAAATCAGATCGGCACTCCAGGTATTTTGTTTTAACGTGCGTTTTATCCGAAAACCAGTTCCCACTTTTCGGAACGCACTCTGGAGACTGCCCCGCCACGGATGGACATCAACGTCGAGATCCACGGCGACGGGGACAAGCCCCACCTGCTGCTGGTCCATGGCTTGTTGTCCAGCCGGGCGCAGTGGCGGCCGAACCTCGCCGCCCTGTTGGCGGTGAGCAGGCCGGTCGTCGTCGAACTGCTGGGTCACGGCCGCTCGCCGGGCCCGACGAACCCCGAAGCCCATCGGGTTGCCACATACGTCCGCCGGTTCGAGGCACTGCGCGAACGGTTGGGCGTGGAGCGCTGGTTCGTATGCGGCCAGTCGTTCGGGGCCGGCCTGACGATCCGCTACGCGCTGGAACACCCCGAGCGCATCATCGGCCAGGTGTTCACCAACACCATGTCCGGTCTTTCGCCGGCCGCCCGGGAACGCCTGCCCGAGCGAATGGCGCGGCTCGACGAGGTGGCGCGGGGTGGCCACAAGGCTCTGAAAGCCCTGCCGTTCCATCCGAGACCCTCGAAACGACTTCCCCCCGAGATCTGGGAGGATCTCGTCGCCGACGCGGAACTGCTATCGCCGGCTGCGGTGGCCGAAGCGCTGCGCACCACCATGCCGGAGCTCTCGGTGGCGGACGACCTTTGCCGGATCTCGGTGCCAACCCTGCTGGTCAACGGCACGCGCGAGGCCGCTTTCCAACCCCTTCGCGACCTGGCCGCGCGCGAGATCCCGGGCTTGGCCGTGGTTGACCTCGACGGCGGACATTCCATCAACCTCGACCGGGCCGAGGCCTTCAACGCCGCCGTCGCCGCGTTCATCCATCGCCGCAACGAGAGCTGAGCATCCGAGGCTTGGGTTGACGCCTTCGAATTGGCTGTAGGTAGCACACGATATGTCCGCTTTTCGTAGCAGACGATTTGTCCGGTTTCGGCCGGAGGGATCGCATGCATGCGGAGGTGAGGATGGCTCGGATCGTGGAGGCGATTGGGCTTTACCGGACG
>JAQGIW010000139.1 GCA_028290905.1 Caulobacteraceae bacterium
TCCCCATTCTACTCAGCAACGCTCGCACCCATATCGCGGCTGCCGGGGGTGGTGATCGCCCCTGAAGAAGGAGACTGCCATGGCCCGAGTTCTCGTCCTCTACTATTCCTCCTATGGTCACATCGAGACCATGGCCAACGCCATTGCCGAGGGCGCCCGCGCCGCCGGCGCCACGGCGGACGTCAAGCGCGTTCCCGAGACCGCTCCCGAGGAGGTCGCCCGCGCGGCGCATTTCAAGCTCGACCAGGCGGCGCCCATCGCCCAGATCGGCGACCTGGCGGAATACGACGCCATCGTCATCGGCTCCCCCACCCGCTTCGGGCGCATGTCCTCCCAGATGGCCAGCTTCCTCGATCAGGCGGGCGGGCTGTGGATGAGCGGGGTGCTGAACGGCAAGGTCGGCGCGGCCTTCACCTCTTCGGCCTCGCAGCACGGCGGCAATGAGACCACCCTGTTCTCGATCATCACCAACCTGCTTCACTTCGGCTTCGTGGTCGTCGGCCTGCCCTACAGCCATGCGGGCCAGATGACCCTGGAAGAGATCGTCGGCGGCGCGCCCTATGGCTCGACCACCATCGCCGGAAGTGACGGCAGCCGTCAGCCCAGCGCCATCGAACTCGCCGGCGCCCGGCACCAGGGCGAACTCGTCGCCCGCACGGCGATCAGGCTGTTCGGCTGAGCGGCGAGGTCTTATGCACGACCCATGGGCGTCTGCGTTCTGGGATCGATCAATCTGGACAACGTCTGCCGCGTGGCGCGCCTGCCCGCGCCCGGCGAGACGCTCATGGCCGAGAGCTTCGAGCGTTTCGCCGGGGGCAAGGGGGCGAACCAGGCGGTCGCCGCCGCCGCGTGGGGCGCGCCCACGGCCCTGATCGGGGCGGTGGGCCGGGACGAAGCCGGCGACCGGCTGATCGCGCACCTCGAGAAACGGGGGATCGATGTCTCAGCCGTGGCCCGCCTCGCCGAGGAGCCCACCGGCCAGGCTCACATCTGCGTCTCGCCGGCGGGCGAGAACACCATCGTGGTGATCGGCGGCGCCAACCGGGCGGTGACCGCCGCCCAGGTGGCTCAGGCCGACATTGCGGGCCGGACGGTCTTTCTCAGCCAGCTGGAGACACCGCTGGACGCGATCGAAACCCTCTTCAGAAGCTCCGCCGCCCGGAAGGGCTTCAAGATCCTCAACGCGGCGCCGGCGGCGGAGCCGGCTCGCGCGCTGTTCCCCTTCGCCGACGTCGTCGTTCTCAACCAGGGCGAACTGGCCTTCTATGCCGACGGCGTCCGACCGGCAGAGGGGGGAGACGCCATCGGCCCTGCCCGTCGCCTGCTGAGCCGACCGGGCCAGACGATCATCGTCACCCTGGGGGCGGCCGGGGCCCTGGCGGTAACGGCGGAGAGCCACATCCTCGCGGCCGCTCCCTCGGCGCGCGTGGTCGACACGACCGGGGCCGGCGATTGCTTCTGCGGCGTCCTCGCGGCCGCCCTCGCGGAAGGCGGTGGCCTTGCGGAGGCCCTGGCCCTCGCCAATCAGGCGGCCGCGCTCTCCACGGAGAACCCGGGGGCCTCGGTTCCGTCGAGCCTGCGGGTCGACGCGCAAGCGCGGCTCAGGGCGATTGCGCGCTAAGCGGAGACCCTCGGGACGAGCGCCTGTCGGCCGAGCCGTTGACGGCCCGCTGGGCGTCGTCGGAGAACGCCCCCAGGGTGCGAAGGACGGCCGTCCGCGCGCGCTCGGGGTCCCCCTCGGCGATGGCGTCAACCACCGCGCGATGGCTGGCGATCTCCGCCAGCAGCGCCGCCTCGCCGTCGGCGCCCATAGACCAGACCCAGAAACGCGCTGCCTTGTGCTGCAACGGGATCAGGATGCGGGCCAGGGTGACGTTGCGACTCGCGCGCGCGATGGCCTCGTGGAACTGCTGGTCCATGCGCACCAGGGCGGCCGCGTCCCGGGCCCGCACGACGTCCTCGGCGCCGGAGAAGGCGGCCCGCAGGCGCCCGATATCCTCGGGGCGGGCGTGCGTGGCCGCCAGGGCCGCGCAATGCGGTTCGATCAGGCGCCGCGCGTCTACCGCCTGGCGGACCTCCAGCAGGTCAAGGCTCGCCACGGTGGTCCCGGCCCGGGCCCGGCGCACCACCAGCCCCTCGAGGGCGAGCCTTCCAAGCGCCTCCCTTACGCCAGCGAGGCCCGCGTCGTAGCGGCGCGCTAGATCCTGCTCGTCGAGGCGGCCCCCGGGCGGCAGTTCGCAAAGGATGATGTCGAGCAGGATACGCTCGTACACGCGCGCCTTGAGCAGGTCCGGCGACCATTCCGGGAAGACCGTCCATCGGTCGCCAGCGTCGCGCCGTGGCGATGTCGGAGGACGGGTTTCGATCTCGCCACTCATGTTCGGCCTGCCGGTCGTCCTTCGCATCCCACCCCCCGCGGTCGCGAGGTTAGGCGGAAGCCGCACTTTTCGCCAGCGGGACCCGATCCACGTCCGAAGCGGCGTCGCGCGCATCGATCAGGCGCTGATAGAGCTTGAACAGGGCCGCGAAGTGGGACTCGGCGCTGCCCGGGGGATTGGCCGGGGGTCGGCGCCCCGGCGCCTCGATCGCCGTCAACAGCGCCAGGATCGCCCCACCGCAGCTCTCCGCATCGCCGGTAGCGTAGATTCGCGACAGGCCCCGCCGGGCCAGGTCGGCCGCTCCGCCCGTATCGGGCGAGACCACCGCCAGGCCCGAGGAGATCGCCTCGGCGACGACCAGCCCGTAGGTCTCCGCCCCGGAACCGTGGACGAGGATGTCGCCGCTGGCCATGCAGCGGGCCAGGCAGTCGCGATCGGCGATCGGCCCCACGACATGGACCCTTCCCGCTCGCGCGGCCCAGGTCTCCACACTGGCCCTCAGGGGCCCGTCGCCGATGATGACCAGGCCCAGGTCGGGCCGTGCGGCGCGGGCCCGCGCGAACCCCTCGATGATCGTGCGGTGGCGCTTTTCCGGGTGAAGCCGGCCCACGGCGAGCAGCAGCTTGCCGTCGGGCGGCGCCCCGCAGGCGGCCAGCAGCTCGCGCCGCAGGGCGGCGTCCTTCTTGTCGGAGGAGAACAGCCCGGTCTCGATGCCGAACGGCACCGAGACCGGATTGTGGACGTCGAAGCTCTTCAGGCGCTCGGCCAGCCAGTCGCCGCCCGTGACCGTGACGTCGAAGCACGCGCTCAGCTTGCGCACATAGCCCCAGTAGGGGGCGAACAGGGTGTCGATGGCGGGTCTCGAGAGAAAGCCGCCCAGCAGGGTGTAGGGATAGCCGGCGATGAAGTCCTGGTGGAACACCAGGGACTTGACCGCCCGCCCGGGCCAATGCCCGGCCAGCCAGCCGCCGCGCCAGGGCGACGAACCCTCCACCACGTCGGGCGCCTCGCGGTCCAGCACCTCCCAGACGTCCTGGCCGGAGACGAATACGTGGTAGTTCGGGTCGAACGGCATGGCGGGGCTCTCGACCCAGACGATCCGGCCGCCGGGGCGTGGCTCGACGCGGCTGCAGGGTCCCGGCGCGATCACCACCACCTCGTGCCCCCACTGTGCCGCCAGGTCGAGCTTCTGGCGCACGTAGCTGGCGACCCCGCCGCCGGTCTCGGAATAGAATCCGGATACGTCGGCGATCTTCATGCGCCGGCCAGGGCCTCATAGCGCGCCAGGAGGCCGCCCATCGCCTCGTCCCAGGAGAACCGCAGGCTGCGCGCACGCGCAGCCTCGCCCATGGCGCGCCGCCGGGCGGCATTGCCGGCGAGCCCCGCCACCGCGCCGTAGAGGCCCTCGGAGTCGCCGACCTCGGCGAGATAGCCGGTGACCCCGGCTTCCACCAGGGACCGGCTGCCGGTGGCGTTGGCGCACACCGTCGGCAGGCCCGACGCCATCGCCTCCAGGGTCACGTTGCCGAACGTCTCGGTGTCGCTGGGGAACAGGAAGATGTCGGAACTGGCGTAGGCCGTCGCCAGGTCGTCTCCTGTGAGAAATCCTTCGAAGAGGGCGCCGGGAACCTCGCGCTCCAGGAAGGCCCGCTCCGGCCCGTCGCCGACGAACAGGGGCCGGTGGGGAATTCCGGCCGCGCGAAGCCGCGCGAAGACCTGCGCCACCTCCGCGACCCGCTTCTCCTTCACGAGGCGCGAGACGAAGGTGATGACCACATCGTCCGGGCCGAGGCCGCGCGCCACGCGCCACGCCTCGGACCGCGCGCCCGGGTGGAAGCGGCCGGTGTCGACGCCCCGCGGCCACAGGCGGATCGGAGCCTTCACCCCATCGGCGCGAAGCACGTCGATCATCGAGTCTGAAGGGACATAGACCTCGCGGCAGCGGTCGTAGAAGGCCCGCACCAGGCCCGCCAGCGCCGGCGTCAGCCCTACGAGGCCGTAGTATTTCAGGTAGGTCTCGAAGCGCGTGTGGTAGGAGGCGACGATCGGCCAGCCCATCCGCCGGCCCAGGCGCTGGGCCGCGTGGCCCAGGAGGTCCGGGGTGGCGATGTGCAGAATGTCGGGCCGGAAGGCCAGGAGACGCTCGCGCGGGCCGCGCGGCAACCCGAGGGCGGCGCGGTACTCCCCACGGCCCGGCGCGGCGATGGAGGGGACCGGCACGACCTCGCCGGCGTGGGCGAAGGCGGGCCGTCGCCCCACGGGTGCGAAGATCAACACCTCCACGCCCCGCGACTCCATGAACGCGACCATCCGGTTGAGCGTCAGGGCGACGCCGTCCGCGATGTAGTTGTAGGATCCGGTGACCAGGGCGACGCGCAAGCGCCGCCCCAGCGCGGGAACCGGGCCTAGCGACAAGGCGACCGCGTCATCCATCATCGCCCTCCTGTCGAGGTTCCGCCGAACCGGATTGTCCGCGCGAACGCCCACAGGGGGCGAGCCGGCCCGCCCTATTTGAGGTGCTTGGCCAGATGTTTGTTCATCTCGAACATGTCGACGCGATCCTTGCCGTCGAAGATGGGCTTCAGCTTGTCGTCGGCGACGATCTCACGCTTGTTGGCGGGGTTCTGCAGATTGTGCTTCTTGATATAAGCCCACATCTTCGACACGACCTCGCCGCGCGAGAGCTCGCCCGACCCTACGACCCCGGCCAGCGCGGGTGAGGGTTTAAGGACCTTTTGCAGGCCGTTTGGTTTCTTTGCGGCGGCGTCCGGCATTGGCTTTCATGACCTCCCTGTAGGGGCTTCGCGAGAAGGGCGCGAAGCGATTCGGCGACAATGGCGCTTTCTCAGCCGATGCCAAGCCTGGAAAAGCTCAAATGCCATCTCTATGCCCCCTAAACGGCGATCAGCGACGCCGCTGCGTCCAGGATGGCGTCGGCGTCGAGCCGGTAGGCGCGGTACAGATCGGGAATGTCGCCGGACTGGCCGAATCGCCCGACCCCCAGGGCGGCGACCCGATGGCCGCGCACCCCGCCCAGCCATGACAGCGCCGCGGCGGGCCCGTCCATGACGGTGACCAGCCGGCCGCTCGGCGCGAGGGCGCCGAGCAGGCGGTCCGCATGGCTCGGTCCGCCCTCGGCGAGGCAGCGAGACCAGCCGGCGTGCAGACGCCCCGGGCTGGGAACGGCCAGCAGACCGGCGCCCGGCACGTCCTCGCGGATCATCTCGAACGCCTCGAAGGCCTCGGGCGCCACCGCCCCGGTATAGACCACGGCCATGGGCGCGTCCGGTTCGGGTTCGACCTGCCAGTAGCCTCCCTCCAGCACGTCGCCGATCCAGCGCTCGCCGGTGCCCCGCGGCGGCTGGTCGAGGGCCCGCGTCGACAGCCTCAGGTACACCGAGCCGCCGTCCGGCTCCTGCATGTGCCCGAACGCCCAGCGCATGATCTCGCGCAGTTCGTCGACATAGGCGGGCTCGAAATAGGACAGGCCCGGCTGGGCCATGCCGATGAGGGGCGTGTGGATCGACTGGTGGGCGCCGCCCTCGGGCGCCAGGGTCAGGCCGGACGGCGTGGCCACCAGCAGGAATCGCGCGTCCTGGTAGCAGGCGTAGTTGAGCGCATCCAGGCCGCGGTTGATGAAGGGATCGTAGAGCGTCCCCACCGGCATCACGCGCCGCCCGAAGAGGTCGCCGGTGAGCCCGAGGGCCCCCAGCATCAGGAAGAGGTTGTTCTCGGCGATGCCCAGTTCGATGTGCTGGCCGGCCGGCCCCATGATCCAGCGCTGAGGCGAGGCGATGGCGGCCTCGCGGAACTTGTCGCCGTGGGCTTCGCGGGCGAACAGGCCACGCTGGTTGACGAAGCCGCCCAGGTTGGTCGAGACGGTGACGTCCGGCGAGGTGGTGACCAGGGCGTCGGCGAGCGGCCCTCCCGCCCGCGCCAGGTCATTGAGGATCTTCCCGAACGCCACCTGCGTCGATTGCCGTCCCGTGGGCCGGGGAAAGGCGGCGTCGTCCGGCACGGCGACACGCGGCGCGGCGGCCGGCGTTTTCCGCCCGGCGAATGGCGTGGCGTCCAGGAACGCCCGATAGTCCTCCGGCGCGCGCGGAAGCCCGCTCCAGGGCGACCACTCCTCTCCCGCCGGCACGCCCATGCGCGCCTGGAAGGCTTCCATCTGGGTCGGCGTCATCAGGCCGGAGTGGTTGTCCTTGTGGCCCTGGAACGGCAGGCCGAAGCCCTTGATGGTGTAGATGATGAAAAACTTGGGCTTCTCGTCCCGCACGGCGTGGAAGGCGTCCAGGAGGAGCCCGAGGTCATGGCCGGCCAGGTTGGTCATCAGCTCGGCGAGGGCGGCGTCGTCATAGCCGGCGAGCAGGGCGGCGAGGTCCGGCGCGCCCGTCAGGTCGGCGAGGATCCGCTTGCGCCAAGCCGCCCCGCCCTGGAAGCTGAGGGCCGCATAGAGATCGTTGGGACAGTCGTCGAACCACGTCTTCAGGGCGTCGCCCCCCGGCTGGGCGAAGGCGGCCTCGAGCTTGCGGCCGTACTTGAGGGTGATCACGTCCCAGCCGACCGCGCTGAAGATCTCGCTGAACCGCAGGAACATGCGTTCCGACGTCGTGGCGTCCAGGCTCTGGCGATTGTAGTCCACCACCCACCAGCAGTTGCGCAGGGCGTGCTTGGCGCCCTCGATCACGCACTCGTAGATGTTGCCCTCGTCCAGCTCGGCGTCGCCGAGCAGCGAGATCATCCGCCCCGCGCGCTCGGGCGCCAGCCAGTCGTGGGCCAGCATGTAGTCCTGGGCGATGGAGGCGAACGCGGTCATGGCCACCCCCAGCCCCACCGAGCCGGTGGAGAAGTCCACCCCGTCCTTGTCCTTGGTGCGCGAGGGATAGGACTGGGCGCCCCCGAAGGCGCGAAAGTGCTCCAGCTGGTCCAGGCTCTGGCGGCCGAAGAGATACTGGATGGCGTGGAACACCGGGCTGGCGTGCGGCTTCACGGCCACCTTGTCCTCGGGGTTCAGCACCGAAAAATACAGCGCCGACATGATGGTGGCGAGGGAGGCGGAGGACGCCTGATGGCCGCCGACCTTCAGGCCGTCGCGGCTCTCCCGCAGGTGGTTGGCGTTGTGGATGGTCCAGGCCGAGAGCCAGTGCACCTTGCTGTCGAGCTCGGCGATGATGTCCCGCGCGTCATTGGCCCCATGGCCGGCGGCCGGACGCCCGGCGGCGGCCGGGCGCGCGGCTGTGAGCTGGGACGAGCGGGACGGCATGGCGGGGCTGACCCTCGGGAAGGACCTCGAAACGAGCGGCGTGCACTGCGCTAGCCGCGCGCGGTCTGTCAACAGTCACGCCTCACGTTCGAGGGCCCCCCTCGGTCCCCGACGCCTACTCCGCGGCCATCGAGCGGGTCGGCGCCGGGTAGCGCCAGCCCTGGCCGCGAGAACGGGCGGCGGACCATTGCGAGGCGGCGAAGTCCCAGTTGGGCAAGGCGTCGAACCACGCCTCCAGGAAGCCTTTGCGGTTGTTCTGGTGGTCGAGATAGTAGGCGTGTTCCCACAGGTCGCAGACTAGCAGGGGCGTCAGACCGCTTTCGATCAGCGGGTCGGCGGCGTCGTGCGTCGAGATCACCTTCAGCGCGCCTGAGCCGTCGGCCACCAGCCAGACCCAGCCGGAGCCGAAGTGCTCCGCGCCATCGGTGACGAAGGTGTTCTTCAGGGCCGGAAGGTCGCCGAATGCGGAGGCGATCGCCCCGGTCAGTTCGCCGTTGGGCGACTGGCGATCAGGGCTCATGCACACCCAGAAGAAGGCGTGATTCCACGCCTGGGCCGACTGGTTGAACAGCTTCTGGTTCCCGGAACGGTGGGCGTCGACGACGATCGTCTCGAGATCCTGGGACGCCCCGCCGGACTCGGCGAGCAGCTCGTTGGTCGTCTTCACATAGGTCGCGTGATGCTTGTCGTGGTGGAAGTGCATGGTGTCCGCCGAAATGACCGGCGCGAGCGCTTCATAGGGATAGGGGAGATCGGGCAGGGTGATCATGGGAGGGTTCTCCGACAAACACCCTAGAACCCGGGGCGCGCCCGTTGGTTCACCCGAATTCTTCGCCGTCCGGCCGCTCGCGGACGATGCTGGTGATCGTATGGTCGGACGCCTTGGTGACGATGATGTCAGCCGCCTCGCGCACCGGGGCGATGTGTTCGCGCAGGTTCGGACGATTGATGGCGGTCCACACCCGGGCGGCGAGCTGCGCCGCGCCGGCGGCGTCGAGGCCGCGGAAGCGTGCATAGAACGAGGCGGGATCGCTCCGGCCGATCTCCCAGAACCCCAGGAACCTGGCGATGAACCACGCCTCCTGGTCGGTCTCCTCGGCGTCCAGATAGACCAGGGTGTCCACGGGCGCGGCGCCGTCGAGACCGAGGCCCTCGACGATCAGGACATCGGGCGGATCGATCGTGCGGCTCAGGGCGGGATCGATGTCATAGGTGAGGTGGGAATAGCCGGGGAAAACGGTCGGCGCCTCGCGGATGCGGTGAAGCGCGGCGTGGAGCGCCTCGCGGTCGAAGCTCTCCGGAAAGCCCTTGCGGTCCAGGATTCCCTTTTCGATCAGTATGGCGTTGGGGTGGATGAAGCCGTCCGTGCCGACCCGCTCGACCCGCGGCCGGGCGGACCGGTCGCCCAGAGCCTCGACCAGGCTGGCGGCCAGGGTGGTCTTGCCACTCGCCACGCCGCCGGTCAGGGCGATCACATAGGCGCCGGCGGCCGGGCGGCCGGCCCACAGGATGTCGGCGAGGTCCTTGACGGTGGGCATGCTCAGACTCCGGCGCGCCTGCGGGAGCGCAGGGTCTCGGCGATCAGCGCGTGGCGGCGCCGGTCGATGCGATAGAACGAGAGGACGCCCGTGGCCACCGCCGAGACGGCCGCCGCGGTCGGCCCGGCCGACCAGACCAGATGGCAGCATGGTCGGGGTGAGCTGGCTGGCCAGCAGCGGATCTGCGACGGCGTCGATGGCCAGGCTGATGGCGGTGGCCGCTCCCACGAGGGACCCCGGCAAGCCCAGCAGGGCGGTGTAATAGAAAAACAGGAAGGTGGCGAACACCGCGGTGCTGACGCTCTCCACCATCTGGCCCGCGCCGGCAGTCGCCTTGATCCGCGCCGTCGGATGCTGCGGCGCGCTCGGCCTGGCGGGGCGCGGCGCAGCGAGGACCGCGATCAGGGGACTGTCCGTCATCTCGCTGCCTTTGTGATCATCCGGCGGATCCGGAGAGGCGAAGCACCACGCCGCCCCAGGCGGGCAGCATGGCCAGACCCGCCGGCCCTACCGCGCCGCCATTGAAACTCGCCAGGAGCTCGGCCGCCGGGTCGACCGGCAGGCGTCCCCCCGCGCCGCCGAGGTCGAACAGGCAGAGGATGCGCTCATCGCCGTGCCGTCGCTCGAACCCGAACACCCCCTCCGGCGTCTCCCGGACCACCGCCTCGCCCTCACGCAACACGCGCGAGGAGCGCCGCAGGGCGATCAGGCGGCGGGTGAAATGCAGCATGGATCGCGGATCGGCTTCCTGGACCGCCACGGCCAGGGCCCGATGGGCCGGATCGACGGGCAGCCATGTCTCGGCCGAGGTCGAGAACCCCGCCGACGGGCCCCCCGGCGTCCAGGGGATCGGCGTGCGCGCGCCGTCGCGGCCCGATCCTCCGGTGTAGGCGGCGATGGCGAAGGGATCACGGAGCTTCTCGAACGGCACGTCCGCCTGCGGCAGGCCGAGCTCCTCGCCCTGGTAAAGGAAGATCGTGCCGCGCAGGCACAAGAGCACCGCCAGCAGGATTTCCACCTGTCTCGGGTCCCCGGATCGCGCGAGACGGCTGGCGAACCGCTCCACGTCGTGATTGCCCAGCGACCAGGACGGCCAGCCAGGCGCCTTCGCCCAGGCGATGAGCGCCTCGGCGAACAGCGCCGGCGTCGCGGCCGGCGCGTAGAGCAGGAAGAAGCTGTAGGCGGTGTGCAGGCCGTCCGGCGGGGCGGTGTATTCCTGCTGCCGCTCGAGCGCCGCCTCGTCGAACACCTCGCCGACCATCATCCGGGCGTCATAGCGGTCGGTCAGGGTGCGCAGCCGGCGCAGGAAACCCAGGGCCTCCGGCCGCGACTTGTCGTGGACGTGGCGCTGAAACTGCGTGGTGGTCGCCGGCGGACCGTCGTAGGCGGCCACGGGATTGTCGCGCAGCGCCCGGTCATGGAAGAGGTGGTTGATGACGTCGAGGCGGAAGCCGTCTACCCCGCGCTCCAGCCAGAACCGCGCCACGTCCAGAATGGCGTCCTGCACCTCGCCGTTCCAGTAGTTCAGGTCGGGCTGCTCGCTCAGGAAGTCGTGCAGATAATACTGCCGCCGGCGCGGATTCCAGGTCCACGAGGGGCCGCCGAAGGTCGCCTGCCAGTTGTTGGGCGGCGCGCCGTCCGGCTTCGCCTCCGCCCACACGTACCAGTCGCTTCGGGGATTGTCGCGCGAGGCCGCGCTCTCGATGAACCACGGATGCCGGTTCGAGGTGTGCGACCAGACCTGGTCGATGATCACCTTCAGGCCCCGGGCGTGGGCCGCCGCCAGCAGGGTGTCGAAGTCCGCCAGGGAACCGAACAGCGGATCGACGTCGCGGTAGTCGCTGACGTCGTACCCGAAGTCCTTCATCGGCGAGCGGAAGAACGGCGAGAGCCAGATGCCGTCCACGCCGAGGCTGGCGACGTAATCGAGCTTTTCGAGGACGCCGCGAAGGTCGCCCACCCCGTCGCCGTCGGTGTCGAGGAAGCTGCGCGGATAGATCTGATAGATTACCGCGCCCCGCCACCACGCGGCGGCGCTCGCTTCCCCACGTCCCTCGGCTCCGGCGCCCCCCAATCATGTCTCCTCATGCCGGGGCGGGTTTGGCCCATGTCGCCGGCGAGCCTAACAGCAAGACCGTGGCGGCAGGAAGGGCTGCTTCGATGCGCCCGGCACAAGCCAGGCCTCTTGCCTTCCGGCGGGGAATGGTCTCGACACTCCGGCAAGCCGACGCGGCCGCAATGTGAGACGAGAGGATCGCCTTTACATGGACAGAGTCCTTCCCCAGCCGACGCCGGAGACCCAGCACTTCTGGGACGGCTGCAAGACGGGCGAACTTCGCCTGCAGCGCTGCACCGATTGCCGCAAGAGCTACTTCCCGCCGCGCCCCTTCTGTCCGGCGTGCGGCTCCCGGTCGGTGGAAATCTACCAGGCAAGCGGAAAGGCTATTCTCTACAGCTACGTGATCAACCACCGCCCGCGCCCCGACATGGGGACCGCCCCCCACTCCATCGCGGTGGTCGAGCTGGCCGAGGGCCCACGCATGATGACCAACATCGTCGGCTGTCCCCAGACTCCCGAGGCCCTGCAATTGGACATGCCGCTCGAGGTGACCTTCGAGACCTTCGGAG
>JAQGIW010000143.1 GCA_028290905.1 Caulobacteraceae bacterium
TTTTCGTTCGCCGCTCGCATCGCGCCGCCCATCCGGAGGTCGACCTTCGCACCCTCGCCCGCGCCGACTTCGCGGTCGGCTGTCTGCTGAGCTTCGTGCTGGGCGTCGGTCTCTTCGGGTCGACCTATCTGATGCCCGTGTTCCTCGCCTTCGTGCGCGGTCACAACGCTCTGCAGATCGGCCAGATCATGCTGGTCACCGGTGTCGCTCAGCTCCTCACCGCCCCGGTGGCGGTGGCCCTCGAACGACGGCTGGACGCCCGGACCCTGACAGCGTTCGGCTTCCTGCTCTTCGCTGTCGGACTTGGCCTGAGCGTATTCGGAACCCCCGACACCGACTTTCGCGGCATGTTCTGGCCGCAGGTGATCCGCGGCGTGGCGATCATGTTCTGCCTGCTGCCGCCCACCCGGCTGGCCCTCGGCGCCCTCGCCGTCGACGAGGTGCCGGACGCCAGCGCCCTCTTCAACCTGATGCGGAACCTCGGCGGGGCGATCGGCATCGCCCTTATCGATACGGTGATCTACGGCCGCGCGCCGGTGTTCGGCCGCGCCATTGTCAGGCGCCTTCAGGCGGGCGACATCGCCACCGCCAAGGCGGTGGGGATTCCTCTTGATCTCTTCCGCGGCCAGGGCCGGGGTCCCATCGATGCCGACACCGCCGCGATCCTCAAGCCGATGATCGATCACCTCGCCCTCACGCGGGCCATCGACGAAGCCTGGCTGCTGATGGCGGTGCTGACCGCCCTGGCGGTGCTGGCTCTGCCCTTCGCCCGCGCGCGCCGACGCCCTCTCGAGGACGCGTGAGACGCGGGACCAACCGTCAGCGCTTCGTCTGCGCCCGCCGCTCGTCCAGCCAAAGTGCGATCTCGTCCAGGGCCGCGCGGCGGCCCCGCAACTCCCAGGCGCTGCGCATGCGCCTGGCGAACTTCAGCGAGCCCAGCTCGACGTCCAGCTCGGCGATGGTTTGCTCGAGGAAGGCTGCGAGGTCTTCCCCCAGCCGCTCCGCGCCGGAGGCGGCGCCGCCGCGCCCCCTCAGGGCCAGGGTGTTGAGGATCGTATCGGCGCAGTCGGCGGCCTGCAGGCGGATGTCGGGCACCGAGGTCATCTCATAGAAGTGGCCGCGGGTGAGCGGGCCGACCGCGAACAGGCTGTCGGCGGCCTCCCCCGATGGGCCGACGACCCGGGATCGCGCGTCCACGTCCACCCCCAGCCGGCAGGTGTCGGCGCGCACCAGCCCAGCGGCCAGCAGGGAGGCGATCAGGGGGTCGTCGGCAATGGCGAGGTCGCCGCGCGGGCCGGTGCAGTTGATCACCCGGGCCACCCGCTGTGATCGCGACGCGGTCTGGCCGCGCGGGGTCCACACCACCTCGACCCCGTCGGCCTCCAGGGTCAGGCTCTCGATCCGGCCCGCCGCCACGCCCAGGCGTCCGGTCTGGCGCAGCGCGTCGATTCTCGCCGCGACCTCGGGCGCCAGGCGGTGGCGATGGACGTTCCACCAGGCCGCGAGGTGGCGCAGGAACTGCCGGCGTTGCGCCAGCGTCCAGGCCCGCCACAGGGCCTGGACGTGCGGTCTCAGGCTGTCGATCGCGCCGCGCCAGTCGATCGCCGCCCGCCGCCGCACCTCCGCCAGCACCGCCCTTGGCGGACCGGTCGGCGCGCCCGCCAGCGCCGCGGCCGGGGAGGCCTCGCCGTGGATACGCGGCAAAAAGCCGTGTCGGGAAAGGGCCGTCATCGCGGCGCGCGGCTGGGCGGCGTCGATGGAGAGCGCGATGTCGACGGCGGTGAGGCCCGTTCCCAGGATCAGCACCTCGCCGGCGTCTCCCTCGCGCGGCCCGGCCCAGGCCCAGGGGTCGGCGACATAGCGGTCGGACCGCAGCAGCGCCGGGTCGAGCCCCGCCGGCGGCGGGGGCGGCAAGTTGCCCAACGCCAGCACCACCGCGTCGGCCGTCAGGCTTCGGCCCATGGCCAGCGACAGGCGCCAGCCGTCGCCGTCCCGGGCAACGGCGGTGACCTCGTCGTGCTCGAGCTTCAAGCGGCCGGACGCCCGGTCCGCCGTGGTCTCGCGCAAGAGGGACTGGAGGTACTGGCCATAGCGGTCACGGGTCACGAACACCTGGTCCGGGGCGGCGACGCCGACCGCGCCCAGCCAGTCGAGGAAATGGTTCGGCTGCTCGACCAGGGCGCTCATGTTGGTGGCCCGTACATTGAGCAGGTGGCCGGGGTTGCCGGTGGCGTAGGCCGCGCCGCGACCGAAACGCGGCCCCTTTTCGATCAGCACCACCCGCGGCCCCTCGGGGGTCAACAGCAGGCGAAGCGCGGTCAGCAGGCCGCTGAAGCCCGCCCCCACCACGGCCACTGTCGGATGATCGCTCATGCGGGTCCCGTAAAGGCGCCAACGGTCGGCGGCAATACAAGTGAGAGTCGGGGCTGCGCGAGGTTCTCCGATCGAAACTCCAAACACCCAGCAAAACTGATTCCGCACCGAAGTTTATCTAACATTAGCGCCGGACCGGACGACTTGAGAAAAAGTGCCTGTCTGGCGACCGCCCGTCGCCCTAAACCTCACTCGGCAAAGAGGGGCCCGCTCATGACGTTCGATCTGTCCCGACGTGGCGTGCTGGGCGCCGCCCTGGCGGCGCCGACGCTGGTGCGCGCCGCAGCGCCGGTGACGCTGCTCAACGCCAGCTACGATCCCACGCGGGAGTTCTACAAGAACTTCAACACCCTGTTCGCCGCCGAGTGGAGGCGCACGACCGGCGGCCAGGTCAGTGTTCGCCAGTCCCACGACGGCTCGGGAAAGCAGGCCCGCGCCGTGGTGGACGGCCTGGAGGCGGACGTGGTCACCCTGGCCCTGGCCTACGACATCGACGCCATCGCCCAGCGGGGCCTGATCGCCCCCGGCTGGCAGGCCCGCCTGCCGTTCAACAGCGCGCCCTACACCTCGACCGTCGTCTTCCTGGTCCGCAAGGGCAACCCCAAGCACATTCGCGATTGGCTCGACCTGGTCAAGCCAGGGGTCCAGGTCATCACCCCCAACCCAAAGACCTCCGGCGGCGCGCGCTGGAGCTACCTGGCCGCGCTCGGCTTCGCCACTCGCCACAACGGCGGCGACGAGGCGCGCGCGCTGGGTTTCGTGCGTGGCCTCTATCACAACGTGCCGGTGCTCGACACCGGCTCGCGCGGCGCCACCACCACCTTCGTGCAGCGTGGCATCGGCGATGTGCTGCTGGGCTGGGAGAACGAGGCCCTGCTGGCCATCGACGAGGTCGGGCCGGGCCAGTTCGAAATCGTCCGCCCGTCGATGAGCATCCTCGCCGAGCCGCCGGTGGCCGTCGTCGACAAGGTGGTGGACCGCCATGGCACCCGCCGCGCCGCCGAGGCCTATCTGAAGCTGTTGTACAGCGAGCCGGCCCAGGACCTGGCCGCCCGCCGCCACTACCGCGCCCGCAGCCGGGCGGTTCAGGCCCGCTACGCGCAGAAGTTCCCGGCCATGGACCTGATCACGATCGCGACCTTCGGCGGGTGGGCGAAGGCCCAGGCCACGAATTTTGCCGACGGCGCGGCCTTCGACCGCATCTATCAGCCGGCCTGAGGTGGTCGCCCTCGCCACCCCTCGCGTCGCGGGCGGCGTGGCGCCGCGCCGACGCCCGTGGCGCGAACCGAGCGTCCTGCCGGGCTTCGCGGGCGCGCTCGGCTTCACCCTGCTCTACGTCGGCCTGATCATCCTGCTGCCCCTGGCCGCCCTGGCGGCGAGGCCTTGGGAACACGGCCTGCAGGGCGTCCTCGACGCGATCCTGAAGCCGCGCACACTCGCGGCCCTGCGCCTCAGCTTCGGCGCTGCGCTCCTGGCAGCCTTCGTCAACGTCGCCATGGGCCTGCTGATCGCCTGGGTCCTCGGACGTTACCGATTTCCGGGGCGGCGCATTGTAGACGCCCTGGTCGACCTGCCCTTCGCCCTCCCCACCGCGGTGGCTGGCATCGCCCTGGCGACCCTCTATGGCCCGAACGGGTGGATCGGCGCCGCGCTCGCCCGCGGGGGCGTGAAGGTCGCCTTTACGCCGACCGGGGTGTTCGTCGCCCTGTTGGCGGTCGGCCTGCCGTTCGTGGTGCGCGCCGTCCAGCCGGTGCTCGACGACCTCGACGCCAGCCTGGAGGAGGCGGCCCAGACCCTGGGTGCGAACCCGGTCCAGACCTTCGCCCGGGTCATCCTGCCGGCGCTCGCCCCGGCCCTGATCACCGGCTTCGCCCTGGCCTTCGCGCGCGGGGCGGGAGAGTACGGCTCGGTGATCTTCATCGCCGGCAACATGCCCGGCGTCTCCGAGATCGCGCCGCTGGTGATCGTCACCCGCCTCGAACAATACGACTACGCGGGTGCGGCCTCGGTGGGCCTGGCCATGCTGGCGATCTCGCTGCTGGCGCTCGTGGCGGTCAACGCCGTTCAGGTGGCGATGTCACGGAGAGGCGGACGATGAGCAGCCCCAGCGTCGGCGCCCGGCGTGTCGCGGGACCTGTGCCCGGCATCCTGCTGGCCGTTGCGCTCGGCTGGCTGGCCCTGGTCATCGGAGCGCCCCTTGCGACGGTGCTCGCCCAGGCCCTTTCCAAGGGCGTGGGCGCCTTCCTGGCCACGTTCAGCGAACCCGACGCCCTGGCGGCGATCCGTCTCACCCTGCTGGTGGCGGCTATCGCCGTGCCCCTCAACGCCGCCTTCGGTCTCGCCGCCGCCTGGTCGATCGCCAAGTTCGAGTTCCGCGGCAAGACCCTGCTGCTCACCCTCATCGACCTGCCCCTTTCCCTCTCGCCGGTGGTCGCCGGCCTGGTCTGGGTGCTGCTGTTCGGCGCCCGCGGCTGGTTCGGCCCATGGCTGGAAGGGGCGGGGATCAAGGTGATCTTCGCGGTTCCGGGGATCGTGCTCGGGACCATCCTGGTCACCGTCCCCCTGATCGCCCGCGAGCTCATCCCGCTGATGGCCGAGCAGGGCGCCGACGAGGAACTGGCCGCCATCACCCTGGGCGCCGGCGGCTGGACGGTCTTTCGAAGAGTGACCCTGCCCAATGTCCGATGGGCCCTGCTGCACGGCGTGCTCCTTTGCAACGCCCGCGCCATGGGCGAGTTCGGCGCCGTGTCGGTGGTGTCGGGCCATATCCGTGGCCTCACGGAAACCCTGCCGCTGCACGTCGAGGCCCTGTATAACGACTATGACTTCGTGGGCGCATTCGCCGCGGCGACCCTTCTGGCCGGCCTCGCCGTCGTCACCCTGGCCGCCAAGACCGTCCTGGAGCGGGCGATCCGATGACCCTGACCATTGATGGCGTCTACAAGCAGTTCGGCCGCTTTCCCGCCCTGACCGGCGTCTCCCTCGAGGTTCGCGACGGCGAGTTCCTGTCTCTGCTCGGGCCGTCCGGCTCCGGCAAGACCACCCTTCTGCGGGTCCTGGCCGGCCTCGACAAACCCGATCACGGCTGGGTCTATCTGGACGGCGTGGATTTCCTGGCCCTCAGCGCGCGCGAGCGGCGGATTGGCCTCGTCTTCCAGCAATACGCCCTCTTCCGTCACATGACGGCGGCGAGGAACATAGCCTTCGGCCTCGAGGTCCGCCCCCGCGCGGCGCGGCCGTCGCGCACCGAGATCGCCGCGCGGGTCGAACAGCTGCTCGCCCTGGTCCAGATCGAGGGCCTGGGCGCGCGCTACCCCGCGCAACTCTCCGGCGGCCAGCGCCAGCGGGTGGCCGTGGCCCGCGCCCTCGCCGTCGAGCCCCGGCTCCTGCTCCTGGACGAACCGTTCGGGGCGCTCGACACCAAGGTCCGCAAGGAGCTGCGCGGCGAGCTCCGGCGCATCCATGACGCCACCGGCGTCACCACTATCCTGGTCACCCACGACCAGGAGGAGGCCATGGCCCTCGCCGACCGCGTCGTGCTGATGAACCACGGGCGAATCGAACAGATCGGCGCCCCCGCCGAGCTGGACGCCGCCCCCGCCTCGCCCTTCGTCTTCACCTTCCTCGGCGAGACCAACCGCCTGCCGTGCGAGGTCGCGGCCGGCGTCGCCCGTTTCGAAGGCTTCACCGCGCCGGTGATCTGCCCGGCCCATCCCGCCGACGGACGCGCCGTGGCCTTGTTCCGCCCGGAGGACACACGCCTGGACGCCGGCCCAAAGGCCGACGGCTTGCCCGCACGGGTGGCCGATATCCGGGGCCGCGGTCCCGTGCGCAGCATCGCCTGCCAGGTCCTTGGCGGCCAACGGCTGGTCGCCGAAGTCGCCGAGGTGGCCGCGGAGCGGTTCGAGATAGGCCAGCGCGTGCACCTCACCGTACGGCGGGTGGTGCTGGACACCAACGGCGCCGGCCGGCGGGGCGCGAGCGTGGAGCCCGCAACGGCGCCGGTGCGATTGACAGCCTGACGCCACGGGAGGATGCGACGGGCATGGTCCGCCCCGTCGCCTCCCCGTGACCCGAGCCCCCGCCTCCCTGCGCCTGGGCGGCGCCTCGCGGGCCGGCGAGGATCGGCTTCGCCTGTTGGAGGCCATCGACCGACGGGGTTCGATCACCGCCGCCGGTGAGGAGATCGGCCTGGGCTACCGCGCGACCTGGGACGCGGTGCAGGCGCTGAACAATCTTTTCCCCGCCCCCCTGGTCCGCGCCCGGGCGGGGGGGCGTGCGGGCGGCGCCGCCGCGCTCACCACCGAGGGAGAGGCGGCATTGCGCACCTTGCGTCACGTTCAGGCGGAACTCGCCCTGGCCATGGACCGCCTCAGCGACCGGATCGGGAACGATCCCGGCGCCTATTCCCTTCTCGCCCCATGGAGCCTGATCATGAGAACCAGCGCGCGCAACGCCCTGCGGGGCCGGGTCAAGAACGTGACCGACGGCGCGGTGAACGCCGAGGTCGTCGTGGACATCGACCAGGGACTGGAGATCGTGGCCATCATCACCCGCCATAGCGTCGAGGATCTCGGCCTCGCCGCGGGTTCCGAGGTGGTCGCCCTGATCAAGTCGAGTTTCGTGGTCCTCGTCGCGGGCGACTCCCCCGTCCGCGCCTCGGCGCGCAACCGCCTGGCCGGAACCATTGTCGGCCTGGACGACGGCGCGGTGAACAGCGAGGTCGCCCTGGAACTCGCCGACGGCAAGACCCTCACCGCCACCATCACCCGCGGCAGCGTCGAGACCCTGGGGTTGAAGGTCGGCGACCGCGCCACGGCCCTGGTGAAGGCTTCGCACGTGATCCTGGCCGTGGAGTAGGAGGAAGAGCCGTCATGAAGTTCGGCGTATTCTACGAGATCCAACTGCCCACCCCCTGGGGAGCGGGCGACCAGGCGAGAATGTTTCGCGAGACGTTGGAACATGTCGTTCTGGCGGATCGCCTGGGCATCGATCACATGTGGGCGGTCGAACATCACTTCCTCGAAGATCACGCCCTGTCCTCAGCGCCGGAGTCCTGGTTGCCGGCCGCTGCGGCCCTCACCAAGAATATTCGCATCGGCCACGGCATCGCCTGCCTGCCGCCCGGCTTTTCGCACCCGGCCAGAGTGGCGGAACGGATCGCGACCCTGGACCTTGTCTCCAACGGCCGCGTGGAATTCGGCACCGGCGAATCCGCGTCGAAGATGGAACTGGAAGGGTTCGGCGTCGATCCAAAGACCAAGCGCCAAGCCTATCTCGAGGCGCTCGAGCAAATCTGCAACATGATGGCCATGTCGCCCTACCCCGGCTTTGAGGGCGAGTTCTTCAAGATGCCCTGCCGCAACATACTGCCCAAACCGATGCAGACACCCCACCCCCCGGTGTGGGTCGCGGGCAAGCCGGATGTCGCCGCCCATCACGGTATGGGCTGCCTGGGCTTCAATGTCATGAGCGGCGCGATGGCCAGGGCGGCCGTCGCTCTCTACTACAAGATCCTCGCAGAAAACTGCGTGCCCATCGGCCACGCGATCAACCCGAACATTGCCGTTCTCGCCAACTTTCACGTTCATCCGGATGCGAAGGTCGCGCGCGATCGCGGCGAACATCTGAAGTTCTTCGGCTATTCGATTGGAAAGTACTACCTCCAAGGCAAGGTCCGTCCGGGCCGCTCCAACGGCTGGGACGAATTCCTGGCCATCAAGGACGGCTTCCCGCAGCTGGGCGGTGACAATCCGACGTCGGCGATCGGCACCCCGGACGAGGTGCGGAGCCACCTTCGGGAGTTGCAGGCCGCTGGCGTCGACCAAGTGATGCTGATGCACCAGGGCGGCCGCATGCCGCACGAGTGGAACTGCGAGTCCCTTGAACTCTTCGCCCGAGAGATCATGCCGGAATTTCACGACAACGAAGACATCCGTCTGGCCAGGAAGATGAGTTCGCTGGAGCCGTTGATCGAGGCGGCGATGAAACGCAAGATCTGGATGAAGGGCTTGGGTGACGACGTGCCGGTCATCGAGCCCTACGGCAGCGCCAGTTTCATCCCCAAGGAAGGCGACTATTCTGGCGTCTCGCCAGATACGCGGGGCGCGCTCGGCTTGGCCGGAAAAACTTGAGAAGCAACTAGAGCCTCGCCGGCCCCATCACCCGCGGCACGCGTCCGCCAGGTCCTCGCCGATGTCCGCCGGCAGGTGCGCCGCCAGGGCCGCGTGGGCGGGCGCGGTCGCCGCCGAAGCGGGCTTGGGATCGTCATCCATGGCCTTTCCCCCGCGCGACAATATGCACCGCAAAATCGAGATGCGCGCGCCTCGCGTCCACCTTATCTTCGCCCCGGTGGGAACCTAGAGGCCGCTGGCGTCAACCACGTGGTCCGAAGCCCGCGTGTGTGCTGGAGCCTTCATGAATCGTTCGATCCGCGTCGCCGCCGCCCTGCTGTCTTGTGTCTACATCTCGGGGGGCGCGCCGGCGCTGGCCCAATCGTACGAGAACCAGGCGTCTCTGCCCGTTTGGCCGCAGGCGCACAGCGATCTGGCCCCCGACACGGCGGTGCGCTTTGGGGTCCTTCCCAACGGCATGCGCTATGCCATCATGCACAACGCGACCCCCGCCGGACAGACGTCCCTTCGGCTGCGCGTCGGCTCCGGCTCGCTGGAGGAGAGCGACGCCCAGCAGGGGCTCGCCCACGTGCTGGAGCACATGGCCTTCCGCGGCTCGACCAACGTGCCGGCCGGCGACATGATCAGGATCCTGCAGCGCAAGGGCCTGGCCTTCGGCCCCGACACCAACGCCGAGACCGAGTGGACCCAGACGGTCTACATGCTCGACCTGCCGCACAGCGACCAGGACACCTTGGATACCGGCCTGATGCTGATGCGGGAAACCGCCGGCAACCTGCTCATCGATTCCAAGGCCCTGGCCACCGAGCGCGGCGTGGTGCTCTCCGAGGAGCGTCTGCGTGACACCCCCGACTACCGGGCCGAGAAGGCCCAGCTGGACCTCTTCCTGCACGGACAGCTGGCCGCGCGGCGCTTTCCGATCGGCCAGGTGGACGTGGTCAAGAACGCGCCCGCCAGCGTCATCCGTCAGTTCTACGAAGCCAACTACCGGCCCGATCGCACGACCCTGATCGCGGTGGGCGACTTCGACGCCGACGCCATGGAGTCCAGGATCAAGGCCCTGTTCTCCGACTGGAAGCCGGTCGGGCGGCCGACCGCCCAGCCCGATCTCGGCCAAGTGGAACGGCGCGGCGCGGCGGTGAAGGTCGTTCAGCAGCCGGGCGCCGCGACGCGGGCGGTGATCGCCTGGGTGCGGCCTTATGACGCGGCGCCCGATACGGCCGAGAAAGAGCGTCGCGAGACGATCGAGAACCTGGGCCTGGCCGTCCTCAACCGTCGCCTGGCCCTGCTGGCCCATGGCGAGCGCCCGCCATTCCTCAACGCCGGCGCCGGCTTCCAGAACCTGTTCCAGTCGGCCAAGGTCGCCGTGGTCGAGGCCACCTCGCCGCCGGACAGCTGGAAGGATTCGCTCACCGCCGTCGAGCGCGAGGTGCGCCGCCTGACCGCGTATGGCGTGAGCCAGCCGGAACTGGACCGCGAGGTCGTCGAGATGCGCGCCGCCCTGCAGAACGCCGTGGCCGGCGCCCCCACGCGCCCGACGCCGGCGCTGGCCTCCAGCCTGGTGGATACGGTCAACGAAGACGAGGTGTTCACGCCGCCATCCGGCGACCTGGCGGTGTTCGATTCCGCCGTGAAGGGCTTGCGCCCGGAGACCGTGGATGCCGCCGTCCGCGCGGTCTTCGCCGGATCCGGCCCGCTGGTGGAGCTGGCGACGCCCCAGACCCTCGCCGGCGGCGAGGCGGAAGTCGGCGTCGCCTTCGCCCAGGCCGCCTCCGCGCCCCTGACGGCCGGCACGGCCCAGGCGGCGGTCACCTGGCCCTACGCCAGTTTCGGCCCGCCGGGCGCGGTGGCGGACCGGTCCGACGTCTCGGATCTCGGCGTCACCACCGTCCGCTTCGCCAACGGCGCGCGGCTGATGGTCAAGCCCACCGACCTTCGCAAGGACCAGGTGCTGGTGTCGGTGAATGTCGGCTCGGGACGGTTGGACCTGCCAACGGACCGGTCGACGGTGGATTGGGCGGCCCCCGCCCTCGTCGCGGGCGGCTTCGGCAGGATCAGCTACGAGGACAGCCAGAGAGCCCTCGCGGGCAAGGTCTACGGCGTCGGCTTCACGGTCGCCAACGACGCCCTCCAGTTCAGGGGCGCCGCCCGTCCCGCGGACCTGGGGACCGAGCTGCAGGTGATCGCCGCCTACATCACCGACCCGGGCTTCCGGCCGGAGGCGTTCGAACGCACCCGGGCGAGCCTGCTCTCCGAGCTGCCGCAGCTCGAAGCCACCCCGGATGGCGTCCTGGCGCGCGAAGGCGGCGCCCTGTTCACCCGGGGCGATCCGCGGTTCACCTTCCCGACCCGCGCGTCCCTGGTTGCCGCCAAGCCGCAGGACCTGAAGGCGCTGCTCAAGGAGCCGCTCTCGCGCGGTCCGGTGGACGTCACCATCGTCGGCGACATCACGGTCGACCGCGCCATCGCCCTCGCCGCCGCCACCCTGGGCGCCCTGCCGCC
>JAQGIW010000239.1 GCA_028290905.1 Caulobacteraceae bacterium
GCCCGCGCCGCGAACGCCGGAGCGGTACATGTAGAACACTCCGCCCGCTACGGCGGCGAGCAGCAGCACGCTGACGATCAGGGTCACCGGCGCCGGGCCCCGGCCTCTTGGCGTCCGTCGGCGGTCATCCAGGGTGAGGGGCGGTTCGGCGCTCACGCGGTCGTCGCGGCGATCTGGGTAGGACATGAACACTCCAATGGCGGGGCCCTGCCCCGAGCCCGGACGAATCACGACATGAGGATAGCCGAGCGCGGCCCCCATCTGAACCGGCCGACGGTCCCAAGCGTGCGAGGCGGAGCGTATGCCGCCTCCGGCTTCCGATAGATTAACGGCGAGCGGGTTCGAAAGCGGGGCGGCCCTAGGCCCTGATGAAGGCCAGCAGGTCCTGGTTGATGAGATCGGCGTGGGTCGTGGCCATGCCATGGGGCAGGCCCTTGTGGACCTTCAGCTCACCCTTCTTGAGCAGCTTGATCGACAGCAGGGCGGAATCGGCGATCGGCACGATCTGGTCGTCGTCGCCGTGCATTACCAGCACCGGCACGTCGATCTTCTCGAGGTCCTCGGTGAAATCGGTCTCCGAGAAAGCCTTGATGCACTCGTAATGCGCCTGGGCCCCGCCCATCATGCCCTGGCGCCACCAGTTGTCGATGACCCCTTCGGACACTTTCGCGCCCGGGCGATTGAAGCCGTAGAACGGACCGGCGGGAAGGTCGCGGAAGAACTGGGCGCGGTTGGCGACCAGGGCGGCGCGGAAGCCGTCGAACACCTCGATCGGCAGGCCGCCGGGGTTGGCCGGGGTCTTGAGCATGATCGGCGGCACCGCACCGATCAGCACGGCCTTGGATACGGCGCCATTGCCATATCGGGCCACATAGCGCGCGACTTCACCCCCGCCGGTGGAGTGGCCGACGTGGATGGCGTTCCTGAGATTCAAATGCGTGGCCAGCGCCGCCACGTCGGCGGCGTAGGTGTCCATGTCGTTGCCGGTCGCCGTCTGGGTCGAGCGGCCATGGCCGCGACGGTCGTGGGCGATGACCCGGTAGCCCTGCAACTGGAAGAACAGCATCTGGGCGTCCCAGTCGTCGGCGCTCAGCGGCCAGCCGTGGTGGAAGATGATCGGCTGCCCCGTCCCCCAGTCCTTGTAGAAGATCTGCGCGCCATCCTTGGTGGTGATCGTGCGGCTGGTCATGGTCTCGGCTCCTGGAGAGGACTGTGAAAAGGCGGGGGCCGCTTGGGCGGACTGGACGTGGGGCGGAGCCGTGGCGACGGCAAGGTTTAGGGCGGCGGCGATGACGCCACCGGGATCCGCCTCAACCCCACGCCTCCAGCTGGAACAGCCGCCGGTGCTCCTCGATCGCATAGCGGTCGGTCATGCCGGCGACGTAGTCGCAGACGACCCGCGCCCGGCCGGCGTCGCCCAGGTGGCGCAGGCGAGCGAACCACTCGCCGGGCAGCACCTCGGGTTCGGCGAGAAACAGGGCGAACATTTCGGCCAGGATGCGCCGGGCCTGGCTCCGGCTCCGGTTGACCTTCCAGTGATGGTACATCCGCTCGTAGAGGAAGGCCCGCAGGCGGGCGAGGTCCTCGGCGACCTCCGGCGAGAACGCCACCAGGGCGTGTCCGAGGTTCCTGACGTCGGCCGGCGAGGCCACGTCCGAGGCCTGCGCCCGGGCGCGGGTCTCCGCCAGCACGTCCCCCACCATCACGCCGATCAGGCGGCGCACAGTTTCCAGGCGCGTCAGGCGGTCGTCCAGATCAGGATAGCCACGCTTCACCTCGGCCAGCACCGGTCCGACCAGGGGGACGTCGAGAAGCTCATCGAGCTGGAACAGGCCCGCCTGCAGGCCGTCGTCGACATCGTGGTTGTTGTAGGCGACGTCGTCCGACAGCGCCGCGACCTGAGCCTCCGCCGAGGCCCAGGTGGAAAGGCCGAGGTCGAAGTCGCGGTCGAAATCGACAATCGCCGACCACACCGGCCGATCCAGCAGACCAGTGACCGGACCGTTGTGCTTGACGATTCCCTCGAGGGTCTCCCAGGTCAGGTTGAGGCCGGTGAAACGCGGGTATTGCCGCTCGATCTCGGTGACCACCCGGAAGGTCTGGACGTTGTGGTCGAAGCCGCCGAAAGGCGCCATCTGCCGCTCCAGCTCGTCCTCGCCGGCGTGGCCGAAAGGGGGATGGCCGAGGTCGTGGCCGAGCGCGATCGTCTCAGCGAGGTCGGCGTCGAGCCTGAGGGCGGTAGCGATCGAGCGGGCGATCTGGGCCACCTCCAGGGAATGGGTCAGACGGGTGCGATAGTGATCGCCCTCATGAGCGACGAACACCTGGGTCTTTTCCCTCAGGCGACGGAAGGCGGAGGCGTGAATGATCCGGTCGCGGTCGCGGGCGAAGGGCGTACGGGTGGCGCTGGGAGCCTCTTCGTGGCGCCTGCCCCTGGACGTGGCGGGATTCTCGGCCCAGGCGGCCCGTCCGGGCGGCCCCATTTCGAAGGTCATGAGCGCCTCGATGCCGACGGCCCTTTGCCAAGCGGCTGCGGGCCACTCATATAGGGGACGAAGAGGAATTCCATGGCGACGACCGAATTCGAGGTGACCCTGACCCGCGCGGCCCCGCCGCCGGTGACGCTGTCGCCCGCCGCGGCGCGGCGGCTGAAGGCAATCGCCGAGCGCGAGGGCCGCCCGCTGATGCTGCGGGTCGCCGTGGACGGGGGCGGCTGTTCGGGCTTCCAATACCGGTTCGAGCTGGTCGAGGCGGCCGAACACGACGACCTCAAGGTCGAGCGTGACGGCGCCGCGGCGGTGATCGATCTGGTCTCGCTGGACCTGCTGCGGGGCGCGGAGATTGATTTCGCCGACGAACTGGCGGCCGCGGAGTTTCGCGTGCGCAATCCCAACGCCAAGTCCAGCTGCGGCTGCGGCGTCAGCTTCTCCATCTAATTTTTTGTTTTTGCGCGGATTTTAGCCGAAGACCAGTTCCCACTTTTCGGAACGCGCTCTTGCAAAGGGGGGACGGCGGATGCGCATCGCCACCTGGAACGTCAACTCCATCAACGCGCGCCTCGAGACGGTGCTCAGCTGGTTCGAGGAGGCGCAGCCCGACGTCGCCTGCCTGCAGGAGATCAAGTGCGTCGACGAGAAGTTCCCCACGGAGGCTTTCGAGCGCCTGGGCTACAACGTCGCCGTGCATGGCCAGAAGACCTACAACGGGGTCGCCCTGCTCTCGAAGACCCCGCTCGAGGACGTCACCCGGGGCCTGGGCGGCGACGAGACGGACGACCACGCCCGCTACATCGAGGGGGTGATCTCCGGACCGACGCCGGTGCGGGTGGCGGGGATCTACCTGCCCAACGGTAATCCGGTGGGAACCGACAAGTTCACCTACAAGCTTGGCTGGATGTCGCGGCTGAACGCCCACGCCCGCGGGTTGCTGGCTCTCGAGGAGCCGCTGGTCATCGCCGGCGACTACAATGTGATCCCCGAGCCGGCCGACGTTCACGACCCGGCGGCGTGGACGGGCGACGCCCTCTTCCAGCCGGAGACCCGGGCGGCGTTCCGGGCGCTGAAGTGGCTCGGGCTGACCGACGCTTACATGGCCGCCGACGGCTCGCCCGGGGGCTACACATTCTGGGACTACCAAGCCGGCGCCTGGCCGCGCGACCTGGGCATCCGCATCGACCACCTGCTGCTCTCTCCCAAGGCCGCCGACCGCCTGGCGGGCGTGGTCATCCATCGCGGCGTTCGGGGCCGCGACAAACCCTCCGACCACGTGCCCGTGGTCGCCGAGCTCGACCTTTCCTTTTGACAAGACCGGCAGGCGGTCGCACCCTCCTCCCGCTTGTGGGAGGCGCTGATCATGGCGAATCTGGTGGCGGCCGCCGCGGTGTTCGTCCTGTTCCACCTATTGGTCTCGGGAACTCGCCTGCGCGACGCCGCCGTCGGAGCCGTCGGCCAGGGCTCTTACATGGGCCTCTACTCGCTCGCCTCCGTCGCCGGCCTGGCCTGGCTGATCTTCGCCTTCGGGGCGGCGCGGAGCGACCCGGCGTCGGCGGTGCTGTGGACCGGCGCGCCGGCCCTGCGCTGGGTCCAACTGGTCCTTCAGTTCCTAGCAGTGATGCTGGTCGTGCCGGGTCTGGCGACGCCGAACCCCACAAGCGTCGCGCAGCAGGGGCTGCTGGAGAAGCCCGACGCGGTGAAGGGCATGCTGCGGATCACGCGACACCCCTTCCTGTGGGGCGTGGCGATCTGGGCGTTCGGCCACCTGCTGGTGAACGGCGACGCCGCGGCCCTGGTGCTGTTCGGATCGCTGCTCGCTCTCGCGCTGTTCGGCACAGTCAGCATCGATGGCAAACGCAAACGCGCCCTGGGCGAGCAGTGGGACGCCTTTGCGGCCCAGACCTCCAACATCCCCTTCGCGGCCATCCTATCGGGCCGCCAGAAGCTGAACATCGGCGAGATCGGCTGGTGGCGTCTGGCGCTGGCGGTGGTGGTTTACGCGGCCTTGCTCTTCGCTCACCCCTACGCGTTCGGCGTCTCGCCGCTTCCCTGACGTCGGCTCAGCACGCCGTTCCATTCGTACTGGACATCCGGCTCGCCCTCTTCGTTTGCGCGAGCCGTCGTTGAGGTCGAACACGGTGAAGCCGTGCGCCTCGTAGAAGGCCCGGGCCCGGCTGTTTCGCTGGAAAGCGAAGAGGTGCAGCCCCGACGGGCTGAGGGCCTTGGCCTTGTCCAGCAGGCGTGAGCCGATCCCGCGGCGATAGAAGCCAGGGTCGAGATAGAGCTGGTCGGGATCTTCGCCTTCGACGGAGAGGAATCCGACGATTCGGAGCGCCACCCAGGTCCCGGCCGGTTCACGACGACCCGGCCGATCCATGCCCGGATTTGATCGTCGCTGTGCACCTGGCGCAGGTAGGGCAAGGCGTCGGCCCGGGAGGCGAGGTAGACTTCGGCGATCCTGTCCCTGTCCGCACGCGTCGCCTGGCGCAACTCCACCGCCTCGCTCACGGCCCAGCCTCCAGGGCGAAGTCCATTGCGGCGCGGGCGTGGATCTCGGTGGTGTCGAAAACGGGCGTCGGGAAATCGTCCGGCTCGACCAAGAGTCCGAACTCGGTGCAGCCGAGCACGACACTATCCGCCGCATCCCCCGCGATCGCGCGCTCGGCGATTTCGATGACGGCCTCCCGGGAGGCCGGCTCGAACAGACCCTGCACGAGCTCATCGTAGATGATCGCGTGCAGCCGCTCGCGGTCCGCCTCCGGCGGAACTACCGCCTCCACGCCCAGGGACGACAGGCGTTCCCTGTAGAAGGGCCGCTCCATGGTGAAGCGGGTGGCGAGGAGCAAAGGCCGCGCGGCGCCGCGGGCCTTGAGGCGCGCGGCCGTGGCGTCGGCGACGTGGATCAGCGGGATATCGACGGCGGCCTGCACCTCCGAGGCCATCAGGTGCATGGTGTTGGCGCAGATCAGCAGGGCCTCGGCCCCGGCGCCCTCCAGCCGGCGCGCGGCCTCCACCAGAACGGTCGTTGCCCCGGCCCAGTCGTCGGCCGCCTGCATGGCCGCGATCGGCGCGAAATCCGCCGACCAGATCAGCAGCTTCGCCGAGTGCTGCCCGCCCAGCCGCTCGCGAGCAAGACGGTTCAGGCGCTGGTAGTAAGCGGTGGTGCTCTCCCAGCTCATCCCGCCCAGCAGGCCCAGCGTCTTCATCCGTGGGCGCTACAGGTCGGCGTAGACATGCCGCTCGCCCTTCTGGCCGGGATGGGTCACCGCGCCCAGGTGAGCGGGCCCGACGCTCTGGGCGAACTTCCACAGGGCGCCCGAGCCATAAGCGGTCTCGCGCGGCGCCCAATGGCGCTTGCGGTTCTCCAGCTCGATGGGGTTGACCTCCAGCTCGATGGTCCCGGCGTCGGCGTCGATGGCGATGATATCGCCATCCTTGATGAGGGCGATCGGACCGCCCTCCTGGGCCTCGGGCCCCACATGGCCGACGCAGAGGCCGCGCGTGGCGCCGGAGAAGCGGCCGTCGGTGATCAGGGCGACCTTGTCCCCCCTGCCCTGCCCCGACAGGGCCGCGGTGGTGGACAGCATCTCCCGCATGCCGGGGCCTCCCTTGGGGCCTTCGTAGCGGATGACCAGGACATCTCCGTCCCGGTAGTCGCCACGCTCCACGGCGGCGAAGCAAGCCTCTTCGCCGTCGAACACGCGGGCCGGGCCGCGGTGAGCGCGGTGGGAGGCCATGCCCGCCACCTTGACGATGGCGCCGTCGGGGGCGAGCGAGCCCCACAGGCCCACGACCCCTCCGGTGGGCGAGAGAGGGTTGCTCACCGGCCTGATGACGACCTGGTCGTCCCGCCACTTCACCTCGGTGAGGTTTTCCGCGAGGGTCTTACCGGTGACCGTGAGGCAGTCGCCATGGAGATAGCCTCCCTCGAGCAGGGTCTTGAGGAGCACCGGCACCCCGCCCGCCTCGCCCATGTCCTTGGCGACGTAGCGGCCGCCGGGCTTGAGATCGGCGAGGTAGGGCGTGCGGCGCATGATCTCGGCCACGTCGCGCAGGGTGAACTCGACGCCGCATTCGTGGGCCATGGCCGGCAGGTGAAGACCGCCGTTTGTCGACCCGCCGGTGGCCGCAATCACCACCGCGGCGTTCTCGAAGGCCTTGCGCGTGCAGATGTCGCGCGGCCGGATATCGGCCTCGATCAGCCGCACCACCGCCTCGCCCGAGGCCACCGCATAGCGGTCGCGGCTCTCGTACGGCGCCGGCAGGGCCGAGGAGAGCGGCAGGGCCAGGCCGATGGCCTCGGAGACGCAGGCCATGGTGTTGGCGGTGAACTGGCCCCCGCAGGCGCCGTCTCCCGGACAGGCGTGGCGCTCCAGGTCCTCGAGCTCTCCGAGCGCCAGCTTGCCGGCCGAGTGCTGCCCGACCGCCTCGAACACGTCCACCACCGTCACGTCGCGGCCATGCCAGCGGCCCGGCATGATCGAGCCGCCATAGAGGAACACCGCGGGCACGTTGAGGCGCAGCATGGCCATCATCATCCCCGGGAGGCTCTTGTCGCAGCCGGCGACCCCCACCAGGGCGTCGTAGCCGTGCCCGCGTATGGTGAGCTCCACCGAATCGGCGATCACCTCCCGACTCACTAGACTGGACCGCATGCCCTCGTGGCCCATGGCGATGCCGTCGGTGACGGTGATGGTGCAGAACTCGCGCGGCGTCGCGCCCGCCGCCTTCACGCCCTGGCTTACCGCGTGGGCCTGGCGCATCAGGGCGGTGTTGCAGGGGGCGGCCTCGTTCCAGCACGAGGCGACGCCGACGAAGGGCTGGGCGATCTCCCGGGTCCCGAGCCCCATGGCGTAGTAGTAGGAGCGGTGCGGGGCGCGCGAGGGCCCCTCGGTCACGTGACGGCTGGGGAGCTTGGACTTGTCCCAGGTTCCGTCGGATTTCTTGGTCATCATGCCGCCTCGGTCTAGAGGGGGCATCCCTTACCGAGCGCCGCGGCGGGCGCAAAGCGGCTTGTTAGGAGAACCTTCATGCGGCTCGACGCCGTGCCCATCGGAAATGATCCGCCTCACGAAGTGAATGTGGTCATCGAGGTCCCGATCGGCGGAGAGCCGATCAAGTATGAAATGGACAAGCCCTCCGGCGCGCTGGTCGTCGACCGCTTCCTGTATACGGCCATGCGCTACCCGGGGAACTACGGCTTCATTCCCCATACGCTGTCGGGCGACGGCGATCCCTGCGACGTCATCGTCGCCAATACGCGGGCCATCGTACCGGGCGCCATCATGAGCTGCCGGATCGTGGGCGTGCTGCTGATGGAGGACGAGGCCGGCGGGGACGAGAAGCTCATCGCCGTGCCAGCCCCCCGACTCACCCAGCGCTACGACCGGATCCGGGACTACCGCGACCTGCCGACGATCACCCTCCAGCAGATCGAGCACTTCTTCGCCCACTACAAGGATCTTGAGCCCGGAAAGTGGGTGCGGATCCTACGCTGGGGCGACGCCGAGGAGGCCAAGGCGCTGGTGACGGCAGGGATCGAACGGGGAAGCCTGAAATAGCGCCGCGCGCCGCCTTCGCACTTGCCTGCGCCGGCCTGCTCGCCGCGGCCG
>JAQGIW010000175.1 GCA_028290905.1 Caulobacteraceae bacterium
TGGTCGACACCATCGAGCAGAAGATGGCGATCTTCGTCGAGTACCACGCCTACTTCACCAAGCTCTGGAACGAGCGGGTGAACAGCGATCCGACCGGCGACCTGGTCTCCATGCTGGCGCACGGCGAGGCGACCCGGAACATGGAGCCCCGCGAGTACTTCGGCAACATCGTGCTGCTGACCGTGGGCGGCAACGACACCACCCGCAACACCATCTCCGGCTCGGTGCTGGCGCTGAACCAGAACCCCGACCAGTACAAGAAGCTGCGCGAGAACCCGGCCCTGATCCCGTCGATGGTCTCGGAGACCATCCGCTGGCAGACGCCGCTCGCTCACATGCGCCGCCGCGCGCTGCAGGACTTCGAGTTCCAGGGCAAGACCATCCGTAAGGGTGACAAGGTGATCATGTGGTACGTCTCGGGCAACCGCGACGAGAGCGCCATCGAGAACCCGGACGCCTTTGTGATCGACCGCAAGCGGCCGCGCCAGCACCTGTCGTTCGGCTTCGGCATCCATCGCTGCGTCGGCAATCGCCTGGCCGAGATGCAGCTGCGCATCGTCTGGGAGGAGATCCTCAAGCGCTGGGACTTCGTGGAGGTGGTCGGCGAGCCCCGGCGCGTGCGCTCCAGCTTCGTGAAGGGATACGAGACCCTGCCCGTACGGATCGCCGGATAGCGCCGGCGTTTGGGGGGCTTCCGCGTGGAACTGGCGAACCTCACGGTCTCCTTCGGCGGCCCCCCCTCGGTCGGCGAGCAGATCACCCAGGTCATCGGCGCGGCGCCGGCGTTCATCGCCGCCCTGGTGCTGCTCTACGTCGTCGTGCGGCTGCGGAACACCTTGCCTGCGATCGTGGCGCGCCTCACCGATGTAGAGGCGTTCGGATTGAAACTGTCGCTGTCCGGAGGACAGGCGATGAGCGCGGCCGTGGAAATGGCCCGGAGGAATCCCCGCTGGGCAGGCGAGGCTCCGGTCGCCGACCAGCATCGCGCCCTTGCCAGGGCGCTTCGCGAACGAAGCCTCCTGGACGGGGCGGAATTCCTCTGGGTCGACGATTGTCCCTCGAACAACCGCAACGAGACGCGCATGTTCCGCAGCTTCGGCGCCCAGCTGACCTTCGCCTGCACCACCGAGGAAACCCTGAGGGCGCTGCGCGACGCCGACGAGCAGAAACAGCCCTTCAACCTGATCATCTCCGACATGCACCGCGACTATCCGACGCCCGATCCGCGAGCCGGGATCGCCATGCTGGCCCGCCTCGCTGAGGCGGGGCGCCGCGAGCCCGTGATCTTCTATGTCGGCCGCCTGGACCCCGGCGCCGGGGTCCCGCCCGGCGCGCTCGGGATCACCGACCGCCCCGACGAACTGCTCAACCTGACGCTCGATGCGCTTGTCCGTGTTAGAGGACCCTGATGGACAAGAGCCGCAAAAGGGAAATCGCCCGGGCCTACGCCGAGCGCAAGCGAGTACAGGGTGTGTTCGCGGTGCGTTGCCCGCCGACGGGCGAGGTGTGGGTCTCCTCGAGCCGGAACCTTGACACCCAGAAGAACGGTGTCTGGTTCGGCCTGCGCACCGGCGGTCATCCCAACAAGGCCCTCCAGACCGCGTGGGACGCGCACGGCGAGGAGGCCTTCACCTATGAGATCGTGGAGGAACTCTCGGACGAGAACCTCACGCCGATGGGATTTCGCGACCTGTTGAAGGCTCGCGAGCGCGACTGGTGCGAGGTGCTCGGCGCCTTCTTCCTGGTGGGCTAGGCCGACAATCCCTTCACTCCCCTGGTCGGCCTACGACGTAGCCGCGTTCCTGCAGGCGCTGCAGCACCCCGCCTTCGGCCAGCAGGGTGCGGAGGTTGACGACCGCCACGCTGCGCCCCGGGACGGCCAGGGCTTCGGCGACGGCTTCCGTGGTCGTGGTCATTGCCCTGGCGGCGATATCGGCCCCCTCCGGCAAGCTGTTGAGGCACTTCTCATAGCCGCGCTGGGCCGCCAGGGCGGCGGCCACGTCGCCGTGCGCCCAGCCCTCGGCCGACGACCGGACGTGGCCGGCCCCGGCGTCGATCTCGTCGAGGGCGTCGGCCAGGCAGGCGGGGCCCGCTTGCGCCAGTCCCGACTCCGCCGCTCGCACCAGCGCCACCGCCCTGAAGGTCCCCGCCGGGACGACCCTGACCCCGAGGTTCCTGGCCAATCGGGTGACGGTCCCGGCCGGCTCGCGGGGCTGCAGCCCGGCGCGCCGGCGAAAGTCCGAGACCATCAGCAGGCCGGCCACCAGCGGAGTCCAGCCTGAATAGGCGCGGGGGTCGCCGTTGAGCCGAGCCCGTTCGGCGAGAAAGCGAGCCCTGAGCTCGGGAGACAGAGCGTTCTCCATCGGCCCCTTGGACCGGAAGTGCTTGCGGGCGTTCAACAGGGCGAAGAGGTCGCCGAGGCCGGCGGTGACCACCGGCGGTTCGATCAGTTCACGCGCGCCCGCCAGGCGGCGGCGCGTCAGGGTCATGTCCCAGTTCAGCCCGCTGGGCAGGGCTTCTGGAACGCCGAGCACATAGACCGTGGAGGTTCCGCGGGACACCCGCCACCAAGCCGGCCCGCCTGCCTTGGCGGTGACGACCATCTCCTCCACGACCGTCGCCTCGGGGTCGGTCGTCGGCGCGGCGGCCGAGGCGCCACCGGGCCGCGTCAGGCCCATGGCGAGGAGCGCCATGACGACGTGAGAATGACGCCGGATGCGGTTCATCCGGCCATCTGCCACCGCGGGCTCGCTCGCCCCAAGAGAAAACGCCGCCAGTTGCAGGGCCCGCGAAGTGGACCAGCATCTACGGGCC
Source organism: Caulobacteraceae bacterium (assembly GCA_028290905.1). GTDB lineage: Bacteria > Pseudomonadota > Alphaproteobacteria > Caulobacterales > Caulobacteraceae > Acaudatibacter. The sequence goes on from JAQGIW010000175.1 coordinate 2,815, forward strand.
GGTCGCCAGGGTTGCTGGTAACGTGAATTTCGACCCGGGCGCCATGGCTGGTATCGCGACTTCGGGACCATGGGGGTCGCCCCGAAGGTTGAACGCGATCGAAATTCATGGATCGATGGCTTCGTGCGGAGGCGCCATATTCGTGAGATGACTTCAAGAGCCGATCATCGGGCATGGTTTCGGGCAGACGGCAGAGCTTGACGGGGTCGGAGACCATGTCGACGCCAGGACGAAACGAGGTCTGTCCCTGTGGCAGCGGGTTGAAATATAAGCACTGCTGCGCCCAAGATCACCGTGCAAAATCGATGGAGAACGCGCGCGCTCAAACGCAACTTCGACAAGCCCTGAAGCTGGAACGGGACGGCCGGCTAGACGAGGCAATCAAGCTGTACAGAGTCGCAGCAAACTTGACCCTCACCGCGTCGGAGGCCAACAGCCGAATGGGTCACGTGTTCCTTGCTTTGGGTCGCGCCAGGGAGGCGGTCGACGCGCTTCGTTTGGCCGCCACTGCCAATCCGGACAACACCGAGCGACGCCTGGATTTGGTCAGAGCCCTTCTCATCGAGAAGAATAACCCCGAATCCGAGGCTGAGGTCCGCCGGGCGTTGGCCGCTGATCCCCAGAGCGCCGACGGATATTGGCTGCTTGGCAGAATATTGGCGGAAGCGGGCCGGTTCGCGGAAGCCCGTGCAGCCCTTGAACAGTCTGTCGCGCTCAACCCGAGGCAGGGTGGCGTCTATTACGATCTGACGCACTGCTACACCTTGGCCGAGGCGGACAGGCCTTTGATTGCCCAAATGCTTGCCGCGACGCGCGCGCGCGGCGCAACGGATCAGCGTGTCAGGCTTCATTTCGCTCTAGGAAAGGCGTTCGACGACCTCAAGGAGTATGGCGCGGCGATGCAGCATTTCGCGAAGGCGAACCTGTTGAAGAAGGCAATGTGTAAGTTCGATCGGGAGGCGCTCGCGCGCCGCATCGACGCCACGATCGAGCGATTCACACCTGCCTTTCTCGCTTCCCACAGGGAAAATGGGGACCATTCACAGCTCCCGATCATGGTAGTTGGAATGCCCCGTTCGGGCACTACTCTAGTTGAACAAATTATTTCGAGTCATTCGGACGTTACCGGGGCCGGCGAGTTGCAGTTCTGGCCCCTGTGCGAACGAGCATTTGAGGATTTGGCGCCGGGCTGGCGCATCCCGGACTTCCAACATTCGGCCGCGAAAGACTGCCTAGCGGTCCTTCGATCCATTGCGCCCATGGTGCAGCATGTCGTGGACAAAAATCCATTCAATTTTCTGCGACTTGGACTGATTAGTGTTGTATTTCCGCAGTCCATTATTATTCATTGTCGGCGACATCCAATCGATACATGCGTATCGATTCACTCGACATACTTTAAGTCATCGGAAGAATTCTCCACGACGCAACTAGATCTTGCATTTTACTATAAAGAATATCTGCGGTTGATGGACCACTGGCGCGCGACGATATCGGCTGACCGCTTGATTGATCTCGACTATGAGGAGTTGGTCGCTAGTCCCGAAACCGTCACACGGCGCCTTTTGGCCGCTTGCGGTCTCCCGTGGGACGATGCCTGTCTGCACCCGGAGCGCAATGAGCGCATCTTGAGAACCGCCAGCAAGCGGCAGGCGCGCCAAACAATAACCAGCGGTTCGGTTGGCCGATGGCGCCGCTACGAACCTTGGATCGAAGAATTTCGTGAGCTGGATCGGTTTTCTGGCTGATTCAGGCTCAATCTCTGGGCGCCGAAACAACATACGCGCATAGCCAGGCGACAGGACCATCAACAAAGACGCCGCCGGCCCTTGGGCCGGCGGCGCTGTAACGTCGCATCGATCGGGAGATCAGGCGGTGGCGGCCAGAGACCTGCGGCGCGAGCGGATCGCCACGCCGAGCCCGCCCAGGCCGACCAGCATCAGCGCCCAGGTCGCGGGTTCGGGAACGTTCGGGGGAGTGCCGATCTGCACGATGGCCATGGTGCCGGAGAAGGTGCCGGAGTGCTGGTCAAACGTCGTTTCCGTGAGGCCCGTGGGGTCAAGGCCCTCCCAGCCGACGAAACTGCCCGTGAAGTTGTTGGTGGGGCTGAAGACGGAAAAGACCGGAGAGCCGTTGAAGGCCCCACCAGAAATCGTGGCCGTGAAAGTCACGCTGAAGTTCCCCTCCAGCGAGCACAGGCTAGCGTTGACGATGCAGCCGGGATTGGTGTACCCGGGGGGGGTATTTCCCCATTCGTCGTCATAGTCGTAGGCGGTCAGATTGCCTGGCGTGGTGCTGGAGGGCGCCCCAGGAATGGAGCCCCAGTCGAGAATGGTCGTTCCTGCGCCCATGTTGGGGAGGGCCACGGTTTGGACGACCCCGAAGTTCAGGGTCCCCGGTTGATAGCCGCGCAATACCATCTGGGCGTTGATCAATGTACCGCCGCTGGTGTTGGTGAATTGCAACTCGGGGGTGTCATAAACGAGATTGTCATAAGCACCGACGATTGTAGCGACGGTTGTCGCATGCGCGGCCGAGGCGGCAAGCGTAACCATGGCCACAGCCGACAAGGATCCGATGAGACTGTTTCGCAGGTTCATAGCGCGTCCTCCAAGGTATGCCCCTAGTGGTAGCCCCGATGGGCACACTCTCAACAATTTTAAGGAAACGTCAAGGTCGAAGACGCAATCTAGCCGTTTGTCGCCATATTTATGGAAACCTTAGCCATACTGTGGCGTAATCCAGCGGTCGATGACCGTATCCAGCACCTCCAGAGGCACGCGCCCGCATCCGAGACCGGCGTCGTGAAAATCCTTGATGTCGAAGCGGGGCCCCAGGCGCTTTTCCGCCCTGGCCCGGGCGCGGATCCAGGTGGTGTGGCCTAGCTTGTAGCTGCAGGCCTGGCCCGGCGTGGCGCAATAGCGCTCCACCTCGCGGGTCGCGAAGCCCGGCGCGTCGCCTTCCAGGGCGATGAAGTAGGCGATGGCCCTCTCGCGGCTCCATCCCAGGTGGTGGATGCCTGTGTCGACCACGCAGCGGCCGGCGCGGAACAGCTGAAACTTCAGATAGCCGATGCGGCCCAGAGGGTCGTCGTCGTACATCCCCATCTCGTCGGCCAGCTGTTCGGCATAGAGCGCCCAGCCCTCGGCATAGCCGGAGAAGCCCAGGGTCTTGCGGATCAGCGGCAGGGACTTGTTCGATAGGGCCAGGCCGCCTTCCAGCTGGTGGCCGGGCAGACCCTCGTGAAACACGGTCGTCGCCAAGGTCCACCTCGGCCATTCGCTGGTGTCGTGCAGGTTGAAGTAGACGAGGCCAGGACGCGATCCGTCCAGGGCGGGACCCTGGGAGAAGGCAGAGGCCGCGCCCGCCTCCAGGTCCGGCGGCACACGGCGCACTTCGAAGGCGTAGGGCGGCAGGCGCTTGAAGCGGCTGGTCAGGCGAGGCCGGATGGCGGCCAGGCGTTCGTTGCAATAGGCGATGGCGGCGGCCTTGCCATCGTCGGTATTGGCGAAGAGCACGGCCGGGTCCTTGTAGAGGCTGGCGATCCGCTCGCCCACCGTTCCCTGGGTGAGGCCACGCGCCTTCAACAGCCCGTCGAGCCGCGCCGAGATCTCCACCGCCTGGTCCAGCCCGATCCGGTGCACGTCGTCCGGACTCAGGGATGTGGTGGTCGTGGCTTTCAGGGCAGCGGCGTAGAAGGCGGGGCCGTCCCTGAACTGGGCGAGGCCCGCGTCACGCCGGGCGCCCTGCCGCAGCCGCCTCGCCTGGGCGATCTGGCGATCGAGCGCCGGCCCGATCTCATCCTCGTAGATCTTCGCCGACTGCTCGGCGTAGCGGGCGCCGAGCTTCTTGTCCGCGGCGCGTCGCGTGATGGAGATCACCATCGGATTGTCGTTCGCCCGTGTGCGGCTGGCCGTCATCTGGACGAGGGCGGTGTCGAGCAGGAAGTCGGGGGGAACGATCCCCATCCCCGCGTCGTGCGCCATCCGCTCGGTGTCCTGGTCCAGCTGGCGGGCGTAGGCCGCCAGGCGCGCGACGAACGCCGCGGCGTCGGCGTCGGTCTCGACCGGGTGCTTGGTGATCAGGAACTGGGGGGTCGACTGGTACGCGCCGGTCAGCTGGCTGACCACATAGGGCGACGGCCCGAAACCCATGCCCCCGAAGTCGAATGCCTGCACCGCGGCCGTCGAGCGGCGCGTGTAGAGCACGGTGTCATGGTTGACCTTGCCGGTGGCGGAAAGGGCGCCGCGGTCGATAGCGTCCAGGCGGCGCAGCTGATCGGCGGTCAAGGTCTTGGCGGCGGCGAAGCCGGCGGCGGAGCCATCGGAGAGCTTGCTCCGCAGGTCGGCGTTGGCTCCGACGTCGAGTCCCAGCTGAGTGGCGCTCTCCGGCCGCCGGTGCAGATCCTCCTGGAAGAAGCCGTCGAACAGCGTCGCGAGCCGGGCGTCTTCCGCAGACTCGGCGGCGGCGGCGAACGGGACCAGGGCGGCGGCCGAGGTCCCGGCCAGGATCAGGTCGCGACGGTTGAGCATGAATTGAACCTTGGGGGACCAGGGAGCGGTCAGCCGCCGCCGATCTTAGGGATCAGGAAGACCTCACTGGCGGGTGTCAGGGGCGCGAAGAGAGCATCCTGGTGGATTTCGCCGTCGATGGCGATCGCCATGCGCCTCTCGATGTGCTCGCCGAAACCCGGGTAGCGCCGATCGAGTTCGCGGATCGCCTCGCGAACCGTCCGGGCGTCGACCTCGAACTCGGTGAGGTCGCCCGTGAAGTCACGGCATGACGAGCAGGCGGCGACGATGCGAGGCAAGGCTACGCCCCGTCCTCACCCCGCGTCGATGGCGGCGCGGATTTTCGGGGGAGAGAGGGGCAGGTCGGTGAGGCGCCTGCCGATGGCCCCGCGCACGGCGTTGGCCACCGCCGCCAGGGGCGGCACGATCGGCACCTCGCCCACGCCCTTGGCCCCGAAGGGATGGCGCGGGTTGGCCACCTCCACCAGCACCGCGTCGATCATCGGCAGGTCGGAGGCCACCGGGACCCGGTAGTCGAGGAAGCCGGGGTTCTCCATCCGCCCCGAGCGGTCGAAGATATATTCCTCGTTCAGGGCCCAGCCGACACCCTGGGCCACGCCGCCCTGGACTTGGCCCTCGACATAGGACGGGTGGATCGCCTTGCCGACGTCCTGGGCCGCCGTATAGCGCAGGACCGTCACGTGGCCGGTCTCCGGGTCCACCTCGACATCGCAGACGTGGACGCCGAAGCCCGGCCCCGCCCCCTGGGCGTTCAAGGAGACCTGGGCGCCGATCGGGCCCCCGGTCTGGGCCGCCTTGGCCGCCAGCTCGGCTACGGTGAGGCTGGCCTTGGCGGGATCCCGGCACACGGCCGCGCCGTTCACGAACTCGACCTCATCGACCGCGACGTCCATCAGCATGGCCGCGCGCCGCTTGAGGTCCTCGACGACCTTCTGCGCCGCCTGGGTGACCGCCATGCCGGTGGCGAAGGTGGTGCGGCTGCCGCCGGTGAGCATGGAGAAGCCGATGGAGGCGGTGTCGGCGACGATCGGGCGGACCTTCTCCACCGGCAGTCCCAGGACCTCGGCGGCCATCATGGCCATCGAGGCGCGGGAGCCGCCGATGTCGGGGTTGCCGGAGATCACCACCGCCGTCCCGTCCTCGTTCAGGTTCACCGCGGCGGTGGATTCGCCCCCGACGTTGAACCAGAAGCCGACAGCAACGCCCCGGCCCTGGTTGGGGCCGAGCGGAGCGGCATAGTGCGGGTGGGTCTTGATCGCCTCCAGCGTCTCGACGTAGCCGATGTTCCGGTAGGTGGGGCCGTAGGAGGCCTTCACCCCGTCGCGCACGGCGTTCTTCTCGCGCAGGGCGATGGGATCCATCCCCAGCTTCAAGGCCATATCGTCAACGGCGCTTTCGACGCCGAACGCCGAGATCGGCGCGCCAGGGGCGCGATAGGCCGCCACCTTGGGGGTGTTGGTCACCACGTCGTAGCCGACGATCGAGAAGTTGGGAATGTCGTAGCAGGCCAGGGCCGTCATCGAGCCGGCGCCCACGGGCGAGCCCGGGAAGGCCCCTGCCTGGTACTTCAGCACCACGTCGGCGGCTATCAGGGTTCCGTCCGACTTGGCGCCGAGCTTGACCTCGACGACCGCGCCGGAGGTCGGGCCGGTGGCGCGGAAAACCTCGTCGCGGGTCATCACCATCTTCACCGGATGGCCGCACTGCCGCGACAGGGCCAGGGCCACGGGTTCGAGATAGACTGTGGTCTTGCCGCCGAACCCGCCGCCGATCTCGGCCGGGGTGACGCGGATGTCGGAGGACTCCAGCGCCAGGATCTTCGCGCAATAGGTGCGGATCATGAACTGGCCCTGGCTCGAGCTCCACACCTGGCACTGGCCGTCGGCGCCGAAGCTGGCCACGCAGGCATGCGGCTCGATGTAGCCCTGGTGCACCGCGGCGGTGGTGTAGCGGCCCTCTACGACGACGTCGGCTTCGGCGAAGCCGGCCTCCAGGTCGCCGCGCTTGATCTCGTTGCGCTTGGCGATGTTGGAGGGGGCCGACGGCTTTTCGGCCAGGCCCTGGGTGAACAAGTGGGCGTGCAGCACCGGCGCGTCCGAGGCCATGGAGGCCTCGACGTCGGTTACGTGCGGCAGGACTTCGTATTCCACCGTGATCAACTCGAGGGCTTCGTCGGCGATCGCCGACGAGGTCGCCGCCACGGCCGCCACGGCGTGACCGTCATAGAGCGCCTTGTCGCGGGCCATGACGTTCAGGGACAGGTCGCGCAGATTGGAGGCGCTTTCGCCGGCTTCGTACTCCTCCGAGGCCAGGTCCGGGAAATCGGCCGCCGTGACCACCGCCTTGACGCCGGGCAGCGCCCGGGCTCGGCGGGTGTCGATGGAGACGATCCGCGCGTGCGGGTGCGGGCTGCGCTTGATCTTCCCGACCAGCTGGCCGGGAAGGGCGAGGTCGGCGCCGTACATCGCCTTGCCGGTCACCTTTTCAGCCCCATCCGGGCGGACGGGGCGGGTGCCGACGACCTTCAACTGGCCGTCGTCGAGAGGCGCGGCAGCTGGCCGCTCGAGAACATCGCTCATCAGACCCTCACTTGCCGAAGTTCAGCCGCCGCATCCATCACGGCCCGAATGACCTTGTCGTAGCCGGTGCACCGGCACAGGTTTCCCGCCAGCCAATAGCGCGCCTCGCTCTCGGTGGGATCGGGATTGACGTCCAGCAGCGCCTTGGCCGCCACCAGCAGGCCGGGCGTGCAGAAACCGCACTGCAGGGCCGCGTGCTCGAGGAACTTCTGCTGCAGCGGGTGCAGCTTGGACCCGTCGGCCATGCCCTCGATGGTTTCCACCCGCCGACCCTCGGCCTCGACCGCCAGCACCAGGCAGGAACAGACCAGCCGTCCGTCGAGGATCACGCTGCAGGCCCCGCAGTCGCCCGAGCCGCAGCCTTCCTTCGAGCCCGTGAGGCCCAGGTCGTCCCGCAGGGCGTCCAGCAGTGTCGCGCCCGGGTCGGTGAGGAAATCCACGGGATCGCCGTTCACCACGGCGGAGATGTGTTGACGCTTGCTCATGCTCTCTTCTCTGCCCGGCCGTAGGCGATCGTCGCCGCGCGGCGCGCGAGCACCCCGGCGATCTTGGTGCGATATTCGATCGTGCCGCGCTTGTCGCTGATGGGATTGCAGGCGGCGCGCGCCGCCGCATCGAGCGCGGCGAGAGCGGCCTCGTCCGCCTTGGTGCCGATCAAGGCCGCGCCGGCGTCCGCCACGAGCAGCACCGTGGGGGCCACCGCGCCCAGGGCCACGTGGGCCTCGGTGACCACGCCGTCCCCATCGAGGGTCAGATTCACCCCCGCGCCGACGACGGCGATGTCCATTTCGGTGCGCGGGATCAGGCGCAGGTAAGCGTCGCCCGATCGCGCGGGGCGCGGGGGAAGGTGGATTTCCAGCACGAACTCGCCCGGCGCCAGGGAGGTGCGGCCGGGGCCGATGGCGATGGAACCGACCGGGGCCGTGCGCCGGCCCCCCGGCCCGACGATGACGCAGGTCGCCCGCGCGGCGACCAGGGCCGGCACGCTGTCGGCGGCCGGCGAAGCGTTGCAGAGGTTGCCCGCCATCGACGCCCGGCCCTGGACCTGGGTCGAGCCGATCAGGTTCGCCGCCTCCACCACCCCCGGCCACGCCAGGCCCAGGGCGCGGTGTTCACTGAGCGCAGCTCCCGGCGTCGCCGCCCCGATGACGAAGCCCCCGCCTTCCTGGCGGATGCCGATGGCCTCGGGGATGCGTTTGAGGTCGACGATCAACCCCGGAGGCAGGCGACCGGAGCGAAGCTGGACCAGCAGGTCGGTGCCGCCGCTCAGCGGCCGGGCGTGGGCGCCGCCGGCCAGCAGCGCCGCCGCGGCCTGTTCGGGTTTGGTGGGGGCGATGAATTCGACGTGAGACAAGGGACCTCCCAGAGGCGGTGACGCCAGCGACAAACTAGCAAGCCGGCGGGCGGCATGGCGAGGCCCTTTCCTTAACTGCGATCACAAAACTTGCCGAGACCGCCGAATTGTCCCTTTCTCCTGTGCGCGGACCCGGCGCGGGCTGGGCGCTGCGTCGACTTAGGGAGCCATTCCAGGTGACAGCATCGATGGAGCCGGCCGCCCAGGGCGTGCGTCAGACCTACCTCTATTTCGGTGTCTTGACCCTGCTGGTCTATCTGCTGGCCCCGAGCAGCTATCTCGTCGATATCACCACCAGCTACATGCTCAAGAACAATCTTCACGCGACGGCTACCCAGGTTTCTATCTTCCGGTTGCTGACGGCCATTCCAATATACGTGGCCTTCATCTTCGGGTTTATCCGCGACACATGGAACCCTTTCGGCCTGCGCGACCGGGGCTACTTTCTGATCTTCGCGCCGGTGGTCGGGGCGGTGTTCGTCTGGATGGCGCTGTCGCATCTCTCCTACCAGGGCCTGTTCATCGGGATGTTCCTGGTGATGCTCTCGTCGCGGTTCATCGCGGCCGCCTACCAGGGACTGCTCGCCCTCGTGGGCCAGGAGCGGCTGATGTCGGGGCGGCTCAGCGCCCTGTGGCAGATCGTCAGCGCGCTGCCAATTCTAGCCGGCGCCTTCGCCTCGGGCTGGATGGCGGAACACCTGCGTCCGTCCCAGACCTTCCTGCTCCTGGCCGGCCTCGCCTTCCTCATCGCCCTGTTCAGCCTCTGGAAGCCCGCCGCGGTGTTCGCCGACACCTACGAGCGGCCGCAGGCGCGCGGGTCCGATATCGTCGGAGACATCAAGCGGCTCTTCAGGCACAAGGCGATCTACCCGGCCGTCCTGCTCATCTTCATGTTCCAGTTCGCGCCGGGATCGAACACGCCGCTTCAGTACTACCTGACCAACCATCTCCACGCCTCGGACGCCATCTATGGCGACTTCCAGGGCATCTTCGCGGCCTCGTTCATTCCCGTCTTCCTGCTGTACGGGTGGCTGTGCAAGCGGGTGTCACTCGGCAAGCTGCTGTTCTGGGGCATCGTCATCGCCATTCCCCAGATGGTCCCCCTCGCCTTCATCCGTTCAGCGAGCGGCGCCCTGTGGGCGGCAGCCCCCATCGGGGCCATGGGCGGCATCGCGGCTGCCGCCCTCTTCGACCTGGCCATGCGCTCTTGCCCGCCCGGGATGCAGGGGACGCTGATGATGATGGTCGAGGCGGGCAATCTGCTGTCCACCCGGGGCGGCGATCTGCTGGGCTCATGGATTTACGGCACCAGCCCCACACACGGCTTCCTCTACTGCGTGATCGCCATCACGGTGGTCTACGCGCTCATGCTGCCGGTGCTGCGCCTGATTCCCCGCGAACTTCTCGCCACCGCCGACGGCGAGGCCAACCCCTTGGTCGAGGCGGAAGTGCTGGCCGAGATCGCCGAGACGGCGCCGTCGCGGGCGTAGACCGGCGCCCTCGCGGCGCGGCAAGGGTCGCTGGCGGTCGCCGCAGGATGGACTTATGAGACGAAATGTCGACGATCCGCGATCTCTTCGTCACCCGGGTCTATGAGGGCTCCCTGGCGGAGGAGCGCGGGTTCGCCGCCTTCAACGCCGAGCTCGAGGACGCCTGCCGCATGCTGGCCGCCGAGGACCGGGCCGGGCGGGCCTGGTGCCGCGCCAACGGCTACGGCGGCTACACCTCCTACGCCTCGCTGGACGATCTTCCCCGGCGCGCCAGCGTGTTCGGCGATCTGAAGAAACGGCTGGATCGGCACGCGATAGCCTTCGCCGAAGATCTCGATCTCGACCTGGGCGCCCGCGGCCGCGTTGCCCTCGACAGCCTGTGGGTCAATGTCCTGCGCCCAGGCGCCGCCCATTCCGGCCACATCCATCCGCACAGCGTCATTTCGGGGACGGTCTATGTAAACGTGCCCTCCGGGGCCGGGGCGCTTCGCCTCGAAGATCCGCGTCTGCCCCTGATGATGGCCGCGCCGCGCCGCCGTCCCGAGGCTCGCGAGGGCGTGCGCACCTTCGTCACCCTGCCCCCCGCCGTCGGGACGGTCTACCTATGGGAAAGCTGGCTGCGCCACGAGGTGCTGGCGGGCTCTGGGAAGTCGCCGCGGATCAGCCTCAGCTTCAACTACGCCTGGCGGTAAGGCGATTCTCCTCCCCCGCTCGGGGAGGGGGACCCCGAAGGGGTGGAGGGGGCGACGCTGCGTGGGTCTCGCCTGGTCAGCCCCCATCCCCGGCTTCGCCGGTACTTCCCCAGAGGGGGGAAGAGAACTCGAGGATGATAGGGCGTCCGTCATTGCGCCGGACCCGTGCCGACGGCAGATAGGCGGGATGACCGGACCGACACCGCCTCGCCCTCGCAAGGAGCCCCGCCGCATCGAGCAGCTCGGCCGCGTGCGGATCGACGACTACGCCTGGATGAAGGACGACAACTGGCAGGCCGTCCTGCGCGACCCCTCGGTGGTGAAGCCCGACATCCGAGAGCACCTCGAGGCCGAAAACGCCTATCTGAAGGCTGTCCTTGCGCCGACCGAGGCGCTGCAGGGCCGCCTGTTCGAGGAGATGAAGGGCCGGCTGAAGGAGGACGATTCCTCCGTGCCCACCCCGGACGGTCCCTACGACTATTTCAGCCGCTATGAGATGGGGGCGCAGCATCCTCGCCACTTCCGCCGCCCGCGCGGCGACGAGGGCGGCGAGACGGTGCTGCTCGACGAGGAGGCGGAAGCCGGGGGGAGGGCTTACTACGCCGTCGACGCCGCCTCCCACTCGCCGGACCATAGCCTGTACGCCTGGGCCGAGGATGATCAGGGCTCGGAGTATCATCGCATCATCCTCCGCGACCTGGTGACCGGTGCGCTGCTGCCCGGCGGTCCCGAGAGCGCCTCGGGAGCCTTCGCCTTCTCGCCCGACTCCGCGTGGCTGTTCTGGGTGTGGCGCGACGAGAACGCCCGTCCGGCCCGCGTCTACCGCCGGCCGGCGCGAGGCGGCGCCGACGAACTGGTCTACGAAGAGACCGACGACGGCATGTTCCTCGGCGTCGGCGTCACCGCCGACGACAGCCACATCGTCATCGGGGTCCAGAACCAGGAGACCAGCGAGGAGTGGCTGATCCCCGCCGCCGACCCCACCGCCGCTCCCGTCGTCGCCCAGCCCCGGGAGGTGGGCCTGCGCTACGACCTCGACCGCTGGGGCGACCGCTGGGTGATCCGCACCAACGCCGACGGAGCGGTGGACTTCAAGCTGGCGGTCTCGCGCGCCGCCGTCCCGGGGCGCCTCACCTGGCGCGACTGGATCCCCCACAAGCCGGGCCGCCTCATCGCCGGCATGGCCCTGTTCAAGGAACACCTGGTGCGCCTGGAGCGGGAGAACGCCTGCGACCGCCTGGTCGTGATGACGCGGACGGAGGACGCCGCCGCCGAGCACGTCGTCGCGTTCGACGAGCCTGCCTATGCGCTGAGCCTGGTCGGCGGCTACGAGTATGCGACGACCGTCACGCGCTTCGTCTACCAGTCGCCGACCACGCCCCGACAGTGGTTCGACTACGACATGGCGACTCGCGAGCGCACCCTCCGCAAGGCCCAGGAGGTGCCCTCCGGCCACGACCCGGCCCTGTACGAGACGCGCCGCCTGTATGCGGCGGCGCCCGACGGCCAGGAGGTGCCGATCACGGTCCTGATGCGACGGGGAACGCCTCTGGACGGGTCCGCTCCGGTGCTCCTCTACGGCTATGGCGCCTATGGCTATCCCTACACTCCCGCATTCTCCACCCAGGCCCTGAGCCTGGTCGACCGCGGCTGGATCTGGGCGGGGGCCCACGTCCGGGGCGGCTCGGACAAGGGTTGGGGATGGTTCCTGGACGGCCGCAAGTTCAAGAAAAAGAATAGTTTCACCGACTTCATCGCCTGCGCCGAACACCTGATCGCCGGTGGATATGGCGCGCCCGGCCGCATCGCCGCCTACGGCGGCTCGGCCGGCGGCATGCTGGTGGGGGCGGTCGTCAACATGCGCCCGGATCTGTGGGGCGCGATCATCGCCGCCGTGCCGTTCGTCGACGTCCTCAACACCATGAGCGACGTCACCCTGCCGCTCACGCCCCCCGAATGGCCCGAGTGGGGCAACCCCACCTGCGATCCGGAGGCCTATGACTACATCGCCAGCTACAGCCCCTACGACAACGTCGCCGACCAGGCTTACCCCACCATCCTGGCGCGCGGCGGCCTCTCCGATCCCAGGGTCACCTGGTGGGAGCCGGAGAAGTGGGTGGCGAAGCTGCGCGACCACGCGACCGGCGAGCGGCCGATCCTCTTCGCCGTCAACCTCGAGGCCGGTCACGGCGGCGCCTCGGGCAGGTTCGACCACCTCAAGGAAGTCGCCCTCGACTATGCGTTCGCGATCTGGGCCATTCAGGGAGAGGCCGCCCTGGGAGATGCGAAGCGGTGAGGGTGCGGGAGGCCGCACCGGACGACGCGCCCGCGCTGGCGGCGATCTATGGCCACCATGTGCTGCACGGCGTCGGAACCTTCGAGGAGACCTCTCCCTCGCCGGAGGAGATGACGCGTCGTCTTGAGGCGGTCCGCGCCCTTCGCCTGCCCTATCTGGTGGCGCAGGCGGAAGAGGGCGTCATCGGCTTCGCCTATGCGTCGGCCTTCCGCCCGCGCGCAGCCTACCGTTACGCCGCCGAGGACAGCGTCTATGTCGCCCCCGGGCATATCGGCCGGGGTGTCGGCCGGGCGCTGGTCGGCGAGGTCGTCGCGCGTTGCGAGGCCATGGGCCTTCGCCAGCTTGTCGCGGTCATCGGCGGGAGTGACAACACCGCCTCCATCGGCCTGCACCGATCCCTCGGTTTCGAGATGAAGGGGGTGACGCCGGGGCTGGGATTCAAGCACGGCCGCTGGGTCGATGTCGTCTGGATGCAGAAAGCGTTGAACGCGGGTGCGACCGCGCCGCCGTCGGGCGCCGGGCTGGACCTCGGCGCCAGTTGATCCCCTAATATTGCGACTGCGAAATACACCTCGGCAGGGGCGACGCTATAGAGCCGCCGGTTTTTTTGGACTCAGGTAGGTGCATGACACGTCGGGTTTGGATGTCGGCGGCGGTTTCGCTGCTGTTGATGGCGGCTTCACAAGGCTGGGCCCAGCCGCAGCCCGAGAGCCCCGAAACGCCCCCTGCCGCCCACGCCAAGCCGACCTCCGCCGTCGCCGGGCAGCCGCCGGGCCTCGCCGTGGAGACGCCGGGGCAGAATGGCCGCTCCGATCCGAACTGCGATTCCCCCGGTCCTTCGCCCGAGGGCGCGCGCAGCACCGATCCCCGCGCCGACCGGGCCCGCTGCCGCAAGCTTTTCGACAGCGACATCGCCACCGCCCCGATCGGCGAGGTGCGCAAGGTGACCCACCACACGGCGGTGATCGCCGGCCGGCCGCTCGCCTATACGGCCACGGCCGGCACGCTCACCATCCGAGACGACGAGGGCAAGCCGACGCTGTCGATGTTCTACGTCGCCTACACCGCCGGCGACGGCCACGACCCCCACCGCCACGTCACCTTCATGTACAACGGCGGACCGGGATCGTCGTCCATGTGGCTGCACATGGGTTCGCTAGGACCCGTGCGCGTGGTCACCGACAGTCCCGCCCCGACCCGTCCCGCACCCTACGCCATCGTCGACAACAACGAGAGCCTGCTCGACAAGTCTGACCTGGTGTTCCTCGACGCCCCCGGCGCCGGCTTTTCGCGCCCCCTGGGCGACACCAAGCTGGCCGCGTTCTGGGGGACGGACCCGGACATCGACACCTTCGCGCGCGGCATCGAGCGCTACCTGACGCTCTACGACCGCTGGAACTCGCCCAAGGTGATCTTCGGCGAATCCTACGGCACGACCCGCTCGGCGGGCCTAGCCTATCGCCTGCAGCAGGACGGCGTCCAGCTCAACGGCGTGGTGCTGCTGTCCTCGATCCTCAACTACGGCCGCCGCGATCCAGGCTTCGATCAGGAACTGATCAACTACCTGCCTTCCTACGCCGCGGCCGCGGCCTACCACCATCGCCTGGCCAGTCCGCCGGCCGACCTGCCCGCCTTCCTTCGCGAGGTGCGCGACTTCGCGCGTGGGCCGTACGCCCTGGCCCTGGCCCAGGGACACGACCTCGATCCCGCCCAGCGCCAGGCGATCGGCCAGAAGATGGCCGCCTACACGGGCCTGTCGCCCGCCTACATCCTGGCCGCCGACCTGCGGGTCACCCCGCAGCGTTTCCGCAAGGAGCTGCTGCGCGATCAGCGCCTGACCCTCGGCCGCTACGACGCCCGCTTCACCGGCTACGACGTCGACGCCGCCGGCGAGAACCCGGAGTACGACCCCTCGGACACCGGCATCACCGACGCCTTCGTCTCTGCCTTCCACCATTACCTGACCGCCGACCTCGGCTACACGACGGACCTCACTTACCGGCCGACCTTCTACTCGGCCGGAATCCAGTGGGACTTCCGCCACCACGCGCCGGGCTCGCGAAGCGACTTCGACATCAATAACGCCGACGTGGCGCTCGACCTCTCGGCGGCCATGCGCCAGAACCCGCACCTTCAGCTCTATTCGCTCAACGGGATCTATGACTTCGCGACGCCGTTCTTCGGCACCGAGTATGACCTCGGCCACATGCAGCTGGACCCGGCGGTGAAGGGGAATATCCGGTTCGCCTACTACCCCTCCGGCCACATGGTCTACCTCAACACCGAGGCCCTGAAGTCGATGAAGGCAGACCTGGCCCGCTATTACGACGACATCGCCGCTCGGTAGTCCCCGGCCATCAGTTGGCGGCCGCGCGATCATCGACCGTCTCGTTGAGCGCGTGGACCTTCAGCCCCCATCTCCCGGCCGCCAGGACGGAGATCGAGGCGGGGCTGATCTCCATGCGATCGTGGTGGTCGAGAGAGAGGCCGAGGGCGTGGCAGGCGGCGACCTTGATCACGTCCGAATGGCAGACCGCCGCGACCCCAGTGTGCGGATGTCGGCCGACGACCTCGCTCAGCCACCGCGCCACCCGCAACTGGATCTCCAGCATGCTCTCGCCGCCGGGCGGGCGGTGGTGGGCGCGGGCCGAATTCCAGCGGCGCCAGGCGGCCCGCGGGCGCAGGTCGTCGAACCGGAGCCCGGTCCACTCGCCCAGGTCGATCTCGTTCAAGTCCTCCGCCACGACGGGCTGCAGTCCCAGCGCCCGAGCGATCGGTTCGGCCGTCTGGCGCGCCCTCAGCAAGGGGCTGACGTAGAGCGCGCTCACCGTCTCGCGGGACAGCCGCTCGGCGACCATGGCCGACTCGCGCCGGCCGGCGCCGCTCAGCTCGACCCCGTCCATCCGCCCGCAGAGGATGTGGTCGAGCCGGTCGTGGGAGCCATGGCGCACGAAGAAGACGGTGGTGGTCATCCCGGCGTGTGGCCCGCCGCGCGCGTGAGCAGGGCGTAGGCGGAGAGCGCCATCACCTTGGCCGAGGCGACCATGTCGTCGATCCCGACGTATTCGTCCGGCTGGTGGGCCAGGTCGAGAATGCCGGGGCCATAGGCGATGCAGTCGCGCAGGCGCCCGATGCGGTCCACATGCTTCTGGTCGTAGGTTCCGGGCGAGCAGACCAGCTGCGCCGGCCGGCCCAGGATCCTGCCCACAGCCTCCACCGTGGCGCGCACCACGGGGCGGTCGGCCTCCGTCATCACCGGGCGCACCTCGAAGAGGTCGCGCAGGCGATAGCGGAAGTCGGGTCGCGACTGGACGAGGCTGTCCAGCAGCCCCCGCATGCGCGCCTTCACCTCGTCGAGGTCCTCTTCGATCAGCAGGCGGCGGTCGAACACCAGACGGCAGCTGTCCGGGACCACTGGCGCGGGCAGACCGTCGGTCACGTCGGGCTGACCGCCGTGGATCGAGTTGATGTTGAGGGTGGGGCGCCGTGCGCCTTCCGGCACGACCGGCATGGTCGTCTCCAGGTCGTCGAGGGCGGGGTAGGTCTCCCGTTCCAGGGCCTCGATCACCGCACCCATGTGGCGCACGGCGTTGTCGCCCAGGAACGGCATCGAGCCGTGCGCCTGGCGCCCCTGCGTGGCGATCTCGCCCCACCAGACGCCGCGATGGCCGATGCACACGCGGTCCACGTTCAGCGGCTCGGGAATGATCACGTGATCGACCCTCGGCTTCGAGAACCAGCCGCGCTCCGCCAGCCAGGCGACCCCGCCATAGCCGCCCGACTCCTCGTCGGCGGTGCCTGAGATTTCCAGCGCGCCGGGCAGGTCGGCGCCGGCGTCAAGCAGCGCCTCGACGGCGATCACGGAGGCGGCCAGGCCTCCCTTCATGTCGCAGGCCCCCCGGCCATAGACCCGGCCGTTCACGACCTCGGCGGCGAACGGATCGACGGTCCAACCTTCGCCGGCCTCGACGACGTCGATGTGGCTGTTGAAGTGGACGCAGGGCCCGGTCCCGGAGCCGGCCCGACGCGCCACCACGTTCCAGCGCGGATAACGATCACTGTCGCCGGGCGTCCCCTCGGCGCGCAGGTAGCTGACCTCGAAGCCGCGCCTCCGCAGCCGCTCACCCAGCAGTTCGGCGCAGTCGCGGTAGTAATCCCCCGGCGGATTGACGCTCGGGATGCGGATCAGCGCCCGCGTCAGCTCCACCAACTCGTCCCGCCGGTCCTCGATCGATCTCAGCAGGGCGTCTTCGCGCGGATGGGTCATGCCCTCGGTCCTCATAGGTCCCAACTCTTCACAGGCAGCGCCCGCCGTCCACCTCCAGGGCGACGCCGGTGACCAGGGCCGCGTCGTCCGAGCACAGGAAGGCCGCGGCGGCGGCGATGTCGTCGGGGGTGGAGAGCCGGCCGAGCGGAATGGTCGAGACGATCCGGGCCCGGCGCTCGGGCGTGTCGCCGCCCATGAAGGTGGCGAGCAGGGGCGTGTCGCCCGCCACCGGATTGATCGCGTTCACGCGGACGCCGGAGGGGGCCAGCTCGATGGCCATGGCCCGGGTGGCCGCGATCATCCAGCCCTTGGAGGCGTTGTACCAGGTCAGGTTGGGCCGGGGGCTGACACCCCCGGTGGAGGCGATATTCAGGATCGCCCCGCTGCGCCGAGCGCGCATGGCCGGAACGAAGTGCCGGGCGGTCAGGTAGACCGACTTCATGTTGATCGCCGCGATCCGGTCGAACTCGTCCTCGCCCAGGGTCTCTAGCGTGCATGGCAGGTGGCCGACGCCGGCGTTGTTGACCAGGATGTCGATCGTCCCCAGCGCTTCGACCGCCTCCGCGGCCAGGCGGACCACGTCCGCGTCGCGTGAGACGTCGGCCACCATGGCGGTCGCCGCCGCTCCCAACTCGGACGCCAGCGCCATCGCTGCCACCTCATTGATGTCGACGACGGCTACCCGCGCGCCCTCCGCCACGAACCGCCGGACGATCCCCGCGCCGAACCCCGACGCGCCGCCGGTCACGATCGCCGTCCTGCCTGTGAGTCGCTGCATGCTCGTCCTCTGTCTGGCAGCGTAAGGCCGTTCGAGGCCCCTTGGACAGAGCCTCCGCGATTCACAACCCCTTGGTCGAACGCGGCCTTGCCGTCGCGTCCGTGGCTAGCCCTTGCCAATCTAGGCGGCGTCGGCGAAATGCTCTTTCAGTGGGCGGGTCAGCCTCCAGCCGGCCACCGGCGTCTTTCGTCAATATGTCTTAGTATTGTTCTCAGCATTGTTATCATGATCTTTCCGCATTGCCTCGTATGTGATGGTCTCATTTGAGGAAAATTTTATGCACTTATTGATTTACAGCCGTAGTGAATCGTGACTTTGTCAAACTTGCTGTCAAACAACATGTGAAAGAGTCACAGCGATATGCGATCTCCGAATGTTTTCCTCGGTGCTGAGGATGGAAGCGCCCGGTTGCGAGAGTCCAACCATCGCATCGCGAACAACTTGATGACTATAGCGACGCTGCTCAGGTATCAAACTCGGCAATTGATCAAGGCCAAGCAATCCTTCAGCGCCGATGAGGTTCGCGAGATCTTCAATGAGACGGGGCATCGGATCGAGTTGGTGGGTCGTCTTCACCGGCGGCTGGCCGAGCCGATCGCGCCCGACACGCTCAATCTCAGCCCGTATCTGAATGACGTCGCCGAAACCGCGATCGATTGCCTCTCGCCGCCGGGCGAGGTCGACCTGGAGGCGATTTCCGGCGACATGTGCCCCGTTCGCGCCGATCACGCTCTGCTGATCGGGCTCATCCTCGGCGAGCTGGTCACGAGCGCCGTGAAATTCGCGCGTCGCGCTGGAGCCAGAAGCAAGCTGATACTCACGTGCGGGCCGGCGGACGGACGCCTGGAGATCACGCTTGCCACCGAGGGCGCCGGCGTCTCCGGGGGTTTCGATGCAGTCCCGGACGACACCCTCGGGGTGGCGAAGCTTCTGGTCACCCAACTCAAGGGTACGCTGACGTTCGAATCCCGGGCCTCTCGCCCCATGGCGCGGCTGTTTGTGCCGACCGGGTTCGACCTGGCGGACCTGGCCGCGGCCGGGGAGGCCTAGCCACGTCGCGGCGCGCCTGGCGTGATCCGTCCTGGGTGCGGGACTTGGGAACGCTGGCTGGGGAACTAGGACTCGAACCTAGAATG